>AP017424.1:7063873-7386803 GCA_002355495.1 Streptomyces laurentii | reverse complement strand
CACCAAGAGGCGGAGCGGATCCACGGCGGCGGGGGCCGCGGCGGCGACACGCGTCAGGAGATATCCGGCGGCACCCAGCACAACGTGGTCTTCACCCGGGACGTCCACGGAACGATCAACCTCGGCTGAGAGGCGCGACGGTGAAGCACGGGGAGGGCGACGGCCCCGACCAGAGCATCGTGGGCGGCACCCAGCAGAACGTCGTCTTCGCGCGCGACATCGGGACCGTGGAGATCCACGGGGCGTACGAGATCCACTCCGGCACCGGCACCGGACGCGGTGCTCCGTGGTATCGCCGCTTCGGCCCGGCCGGCCGCCTCGTCATCGGGCTCGTCGGCGTACTGCTCCTCGTCACCCGCCCCGCGCTGCCGGGGTCGCTGCCGGAGCGGACCGGCCTCGGTCCGGTGGCCTTCGGGTCGCTCCTGATCGCGGGCGCGCTCCTGGCCGAGGCCGGCACCCGGGTGAGCCGGGCGGTGGCCCGGCGCCGGCGCGCGGCCTGGCGCTCCGAGAGAAACCTCGCTCGCACGGCCGACGCCCTCGCGGAAAGCCTCTCCTTCCGTTACGGCCAGGACGAGCGCCTGGCGAGGATCAACGACCCGCTTCCGCTCGCGGTGACCTGGACGACCGGGCCGGCGGGCACGCCGGCCGCCGAGGGCGGCTCCGGCCACGACGAGCACCGCGAGGACGACCGCGACGGCCCGGGCCGCCGCCCCGGACCCGCCGCCGGCGAGGCGGCCATCGCCGGCCTCTTCACCGCCACCCCCGCCCGGCGTCTCGTCGTCCTCGGCGGCGCCGGAGCCGGCAAGTCCGTTCTCGTCCTGCGCCTCGCGCACGCCCTCCTGCGCGAGCGCGCCCGCGGCTCCCGGGACCCCGTACCCGCCATCGTGTCGCTGGCGTCCTGGGATCCGGGCCACGGCCTGCTGGGCTGGCTGGCCGAGCGGCTGGCGGAGGAGTACCCGGACGCGTTCGCGTCGCTCGCGGGTGCGCCGCCCGCCGATGTGGCCTTCCATCTGCTGCTGACCCGCCGGGTCCTGCCGGTCCTCGACGGGTTCGACGAACTGCCCGAGCCCCGGCGGGCCGACGCCCTCCGGCAGATCACCGCGACGATGGCGGGCCGCCGCCCGTTCGTGCTGACGAGCCGCGAACCGGAGTACCGCGAACACGCGCCGGAGGAAGCGCTGTTCGAGCGTACGGAGATCCGGCTCAGCCCCTTGAGCGACGACGCCGTACGGGCGTACCTCGCGCCGGGCGGGACCCGGAGCAGATGGGCACCCGTACTCGACCGGCTCGGTGACCGGACCGACCCCGTGGACGGCGACGCGCCGGAAGTACGGCGGCTGCGCGACGCGCTCGGCGTACCGCTGATGGTGGGCCTCGCCCGGGTCGCGTACGCGCGCGGGGACTCCGACCCCCGAGAGCTGCTGGAACCGGCGAGGTTCGACAGCAGGCAGGACATCGAACGGCATCTGTACGACGCGTTCCTCGACGTCGTCTACAGCGCCTCGCACGACGTACAGGCCGTGCGCGGCGGATGGGCGCCGGAACGGGCACGCGCGTGGGCGGGGTTCCTCGCCTCCCGGATGAAGGAGACGAACGAGCAGGACCTCGCCTGGTGGCGGCTGGACGAGACGGTGCCGCGCGCCGTGCGGGTGCTCGCGCTGGTCCCGGCGTTCGCCCTGGCCGCCGTGCTCGTCGCGGGGATCGACTTCGGGGTGCCCTGGTGGCACGGCCGGCTCCCGCTGGAAGTCCCGGGCGGCTTCGTCCTGTTGTGCGTGCTGGTGCTCGCCGCCGCGGCCGGACGCCCGCCCACGTGGCATTTCCCGCCGCGGCGTCTGGCCCGGCCCAGCCGTGCCGAGGCCCCCGCCACGGGCCCCCTCGCCCGGTGGCGCAGGGCGCTCCTGATGCTCCTGCCGCTCGGCCTGGCGGCGGGCTGGGCCGCCGCGCTGACCGCCGACGGCCATGCTCCCCGCTGGGCGATGACGCTTCCGACCTCGGTCGTCGCGTGGATGTCCGGGGCGTGGGCCGTCGCCGCCGTCTGGCGCCGGTCCGATCCGACGAGTGCCGACAGTCCGGCCGCGCTGCTGCGCGCCGACCGGCGCGGCGTCCTGGCCCTGGGCTGGTCGGCACCCTTCAAACGAGGGCTGACGGACACTCCGCTGTCGGTGCTGACGCTGCCGGCCGCCATGCTCGCCGCTTGGCAGTGGTTCGGCGGCGTGGACGTCGTCACCGGCCGTGACTGGATCCGCCTGGCCGTCGGGCTGCCGCTGGTGTGGGCCCTGTACGCGTTCGGGGTGTCCGCGTGGGGCGGTTTCACGGTCGCCCGCCTGTATCTCTGGGGGACGGGCAGGCTGCCCCGACGGCTCATGGCCTTCCTGGAGGACGCCCATGCGCGCGGTGTGCTGCGCCAGTCCGGCGGTGTCTACCGCTTCCGGCACATCGAGCTGCGCGACCGGCTGGCCCGGGACACGGACGGCGGCACCACCGCCCGCGCCCGGCCGGGATCGCGTCTCGCCGTGCCACGGCGCGTCGCGGGTGCCCTGCTCCTGGGAACCGCCATGCTGGCGGGCGGCGCCATCGTGTTCGCGGCCCCCACCTCGGCACCGCTGCCGGGCCCTGTCCGTTCCCTGCCCGCCGCGTGCGCGCTCTTCGACCGGGAGGACCTCGACCGGCTGATGGAGACACCCGCGGTCGTCGTCGGCAAGGACGGGCGCACGTGCGGCGCGGGCGAACAGGCGCCGTTCGTCCGTGACATCGGGATCGCCGTCGGCACCTCGCTCCTCACCGGGAAGAACCGCTTCGAGAGAGGCCCGGACACGGCGCACACGGCGTATCTGACCGCGCAACAGGCGGCGAAGAGCTGGGCGCGGTCCGACACCACCTCCGGTTTCCATCGCGCGCTCTCCGGCCTCGGCGACGAGGCGTACGTCTCGGCGGTGCGCAACTCGTACCGGACCACTCCCGAGGTCCGGGAGCCGGACGGGTTCGCGGAGGTCGGCGTGCGCACCGCGAACGTGTTCCTGTACGTCCGGTACGACGAGGAGTTCGCCTCTGCCGAGCGGGCGGCCGAGGCCGCGCGGATCCTGGCCGAAGAGGCCGTTCGCCGCGCCGGGCTCACGGGCGGCGCGTCCCGCACCGAGGGCGCCGAGGCCGCCATGCCCGGCACCACGGGGACACCGGTCAGCCGGCGGTCCCTGGCCGATCTGCCGCCCCCGACGAAGATCCCGGACAGCGGCAACCGGTTCGCGTACTACTCCCGCGGCCCGGCACGGTCGGTGCGGGGAGCGACCTGGAACGGCGACGAACGCTCGTACCTCTGGTACCTCGGGCGGACCCCGGTCGTCTTCCGCGCCCCGAAGCAGCTCGTCTGCACCCGCGCGGACGCCGACGACCCGGTCACGTACGGCTGCCGGGCCGACCCCGATGCGGTGAAAGCCGGGCTCCTTCCCGACCTGCGGCTCGACCTCCGATTCCACTACTGCGGAGCATCGTGCGGCCAGGAGGAAAAGCTCGCGTTCCTGCGCACGGCCCCCGACCATGAGCGGACCTCCTGGACGAAGATCGACGACTCCACGTACATCGCGGCGGGACCCGGTGCCCGGGCGGACCGCTACCGGATCGCGATGAAGCACGCCTGGGCCTGGCGTGACCAGAAGACGAAGGTCCCGTACCTCTATCTGCTCTGGGTCCGTGCCGATGTCCCGCAAGAGGACGCGGCGACGGCCCAGAAGATCGTGAACGACCTGTTCACGCAGGCCGACAGTCTCCGGACGGCCGGCTGAGGCAAGAAGCATGCTCGACAGCATCGCCGCCATGAAGGCGGCACCGGGAACCGAGAACCAGGTCCACCCCGCGACGGGCTGACCGGCACCCGGACTCGTCCAGCGGCGGGAGCGCTCCACCGAGCGCTCCCGCCGTACGGCATTCACGGGCCGGAACGCGTCCGCCTTCGCGTGCCCCCAGGACGCGGCGCGTGGAGGCGTCCTGGCGGCAGGCCCCTCACACAGTGTCCTTTGAGGAGGTACCACCGTTGTTGTTCGCGATGATGCGGTCTTGTTGCGAACCGTGCGGGAATCTGATCGAGGGCCCCACTCACCTCTGCAGATATCGATCAGGGTCGCGCGTACGCCGCCGAAGGTCCGGTACATGGCGAGGAGGCTCCGTGGAACTGGTGAAGCAGGCACTGCCCCAAGTCGAGGCGCATGCCGAGCGGGTCGCCGAGGCCGCCTGCAACCTCGCTGACGACATCAGCCCGGACGGCTGGAGCGCGTCGGTCGCCGAGGACGTTCTCGACACGATCGACGTTCTCGCGGAGGCCTTGTGCGAGGCCGATCCCGGCCTCGCACGGTTCCTCGGCGCGGTGACAGCCGCGACCACCACCGCCCGCCGGCGCCTGGGGCTCCCCGTGGACGGCGATCCGGAACCGGCCTCTTCCGGACGGATACTGGCCTTCCCCCGTGACGGGCGCAGGCCGAAGCAGCGTGCGCTGAGAGACGACTACCGGGCGATCCGTTCAGCCCTCTGAGGGGCGGAGCGGTACGTGCCGGCCGCGGGCGGCGCGCCGGTGCCGGAGCCCGTACGACGCAGGGCGTGTCAGGTCCGTTCGGCACCGGCCCGGCGGACAGCGGGCAGGTACACCACGAGGAGCGTGAAGGCCGCCAGTGCGACGTTGCGGGCAGCGGCGTCCAGACCGTTCCAGTCGGACGACTGCCACATGGCGAACCACTCACCGCCGATCGCGAGGAAGCCCATCCCGAAGAGCAGCAGCACCATCACCAGACCCACCGTGCTCGCCGCGCGGGCACGGTCGTACGCGTCGCGGCGCAGCCCCGTGATCCAGAACCAGGTGGCGGCGAGGAGGACCAGCGCGGCCAGCGCCTCCCAGACGATGACGGCGACGTAGGCGGCGTTCTGCAGGGCACGGGATTCGACCGCCCGCCACATCAGGTCAGGATCCTTGAAGGTGGTGTCCATGCTCAGAACATGCTGGACGAACTGCTGATTGGTCCCGAAGTCCGTGATGTTCCCGAAGGCGACCAGGGCCATGTACAGCGCGACGGTCGCCGTCAGCACGGTCGCCGCGACGGACGGAGCGCCCAGCCGGAGGAGCCGGTCACGCCGGGCGGGCAGGGCCGTTCCCCGGGAAAGGGAGCCGGAGTCGGTACCGGTCGGCCGGTCGGCCTGTGCCATGGATGTGTCCTCCCTCGTCATCCCACGGGCGCTTCGACCGCGGGTCATGTCTTCCCCTCCCCACTTCCGCGGCCTTCCAGCCTCCCTGCCACGCGCCGGCCCCTACCACGGGGCGCTGTCGGTTCCCCTGTGACTCATCCGACGGCGGCCGGATATACCCGAACTGCGGACGCACCGCCCGGCGGATCGCCCGCGCCGACGCCGGCCGCGCACGACAGAGGCCACCCGCGAGAAATCGCGGGTGGCCTCTCGGCTGGTGCCGTGGCGGGACCGGCCCCGCGGCATCCCGCCGTGGGAAGCGTTCTACGCCCGCTCCCGAGGTGCGGGAGTCGGAGCCGCGCCGTCGGGTGGCGCCCTGCTGGGAATCCCCGGTGTCACCGGCACGGACTCCCGCACCGTGAGCGCACGGGGCCCGCTCCCCGGTCTCTACCGTCAGTTCGGGGTGTGGATGCGGGTGGCGGCCTCGATGACGAACCAGCCGCCGTACTGCTGAGCGCCGTGCGGGAGCGTCATCAACCGTGCCCCTCCGCCTCTTTGGGCCGACGGAACTCGCGGACGACCTCGATCGTGCCGACGCTGTACCGGTTGAACTCGGCCGACTCCTCGGCCGGACGGCTTCCATCCCGCCCGGGCCGAACCGGAACGCCTCGGCCACGCCGGCCGGCGGCAGCCTCGGGGTCCCCATGGGCGTGGCGGGCCTCATGGTCACGGTCTTGCCGAGTCGTCCGCGCGTCACGATCGCCTGCCGACCGGATCCGCCCTGGAGGGCGAATCCGGTCGGCGGGATCACGCCGTCACACAGGTCCTAGAAGAGGAGCTTCCAGCCGTCGAGGTAGCCCGTGTCGGAGCGGTACGCGTCCCGGACCCGGAGCCGCCAGGTTCCGTTGGCAACCTGGCTGGAGGCGTCCACCGTGTAGGTCTCGAGTACGTCGTCGGCCGAGTCGGACCCGCTGATGTTCTTCAGCGGGTACACCGTGCCGTCGGGGGCGACCAGGTCGATGGCCAGGTCACCACGGTAGGTGTGCTTGATGTCCACGGCCACCTTGAGGTCGCTCGGCGCCTGGCCCTGGAGTCCGGTGACGTCGATGTCCGAGAAGACCGCGGCACCCCCGTCCGGGATCGGGACGTCGGTGGTGTTCTCGAAGACGTTCCTGATGCTCCAGGTGAAGCTCGCCGTCCTGAGGCCGTGCATCGAGCCTCGTACGGTGATGGTGACGTCGCTGGTGCCGCGCTTGGTCGGGGTGCCGGTGATGAGGCCGGTGACGTGGTCGATCTTCAGGCCTTCGGGGAGGCCGGTGGCGAAGTAGGTGAGAACACCGGGGTTGAAGCCGGTCGCCTGGATCTGGAGACTGGTGGCGGCGTCGACCGCGCTGTACTGGTCAGCGGGGGCGGTCAGCATGATGCCGTCGACGACGCGAGGGCCGACGTTGATGGCGGCCCAGGCGTTGGCGGTGTTGACGTAGGTGTCGCTGCCCAGCCCGTACAGGTCGGCGGCGGCCTGGAGGGTGGCGGTGCGGGCGCCGGCGTAGTCGGTGGACGAGGTCATGTAGGTGGTGAGGGCCTTGTACCAGATCTTGGCGGCGGCGTCCCGGCCGATCGCGGTGACCGGCAGGCCGTCGGAGGTCGGGGAGTCGTAGTCCACGCCGTTGACGGTCTTGGCACCGCTGCCCTCGGAGGCCAGGTAGAACCAGTGGTTGGCCGGGCCCGAGGAGTAGTGGACGTCGAGGGAGCCGAGAGTGGAGGACCAGGCGTCGGCGGACCGTCCGTCCTTGGAGGGCTTGTCCATGTAGCGCAGCGGGGTGCCGTTGCCGCGGATGTCGATCTTCTCGCCGACGAGGTAGTCGCCGGCGTCGGAGGCGTTGTCGGCGTGGAACTCCACGGCGGCGGCCATGATGTCGGAGGTGGCCTCGTTGAGGCCGCCGGACTCGCCGCGGTAGATCAGGCCCGCGGTGTTGGAGGTGACGCCGTGGGTCATCTCGTGGGCGCCGACGTCGATGGAGGTGAGCGGCTTGGCGTTGCCGGCGCCGTCACCGTAGGTCATGCAGAAGCAGGAGTCCTGCCAGAACGCGTTGACGTAGTTGTTGCCGTAGTGCACGCGGGAGTAGGCGCCGACACCGTCGTTCTTGATGCCGTTGCGGCCGTGGACGTCCTTGTAATAGTCCCAGGTGAGCTGGGCACCGTAGGCGGCGTCCACGGCGGCGGTCTGCCGGTCGCCGGTGGTGCCGTCGCCCCAGGTGTCGTCCGGGTCGGTGAACAGCGTGCCGGTGCCGGAGCTGCCGCCCTTGAGGTCGTACGTCTTGTGGCCGCCGCGGGTGGCGTCGGTCATCGAGTAGCCGCCGTCGGTCGGTGTGGTGCCGATGGTGACCTGGCCGGAGTACTCGCTGTTGCCGATGCCGGTCTCGATGCCCTGGTATTCGAACAGCTTCTTGCCGGTCTGGGCATCGGTGATGACGTGCAGCTCGGAGGGGGTGCCGTCGGCCTGGGTGCCGCCGATCACCGTCTCCCAGGCCAGGGTCGGGGCGCCGGTCGCGGCCCAGACGATCTTGCGGGCGGTGCCGGCCGTCGCCTTGGCGACGCCCTTGGCCTTGGCGCGGCCCAGCGCGAAGGCCTTCGCGGAGCCGGCGCTCCGGGCGGCGGCGGTGGAGGCGACGGTGATGGGCGCGTCGGTGGCCTTGGTGGCGCCCTTGGTGGAGCCGTTCGCGGCGGTGTGGACGACCAGGTCGCCGCCGAGGACCGGCAGTCCGGCGAAGGTGCGCTCGTAGCGGGTGTGCAGGGTGCCGTCCGCGTCCTTCAGGACGGACTTGACGATCAGTTCCTCCTGCGAGCTCAGGTGCAGCGACCTGGCGGTCGCCGCCTTGGACGCGTTCGCCGCGGCCAGCAACTCGCCGCGCTGCGACGGCGACAACCGCACCGACAGCGCGCCGGCACGGGCCTTGGCCTGGGTCCGGGCCGTGCTCTGGCCCGCGACGTCGGCGGTGGCGACACCGGAGGGCAGCACGGCCGCGATCATCGCGGCGCCGGCTACCAACGCGCTCGCGGCGACGGCCTTGCGGGGTGATCTGGTCACGCAGAACTCCTTTTGCGACGGCCGGATATGTGCGGCCGGGATCAGCCGGGCCGGCGGGGATGGTGCCGCCCGGTAGAGCTGGAGGTGCGAGTGGGACGCATGGCGTCCGAATTGATCACCGCATCCTGTGGTGCGCGTGCCTTCGTGGGGGGCTGCTGCGGCTAATGGTTGAAAGGGTGCCAGCTGCGACACGATGTGTCATGTACGCGTTAGAGATTTTCCGAAATCCGCCATCGGGCGCTCCGTGGAGTTCGGTGGATCGAGCCCGGCAGCGGTCGTCAGTGACGGACCGTCCAGGACTGTCGGTCCTCGAGAGTCGCGGCGACCTCCGGGTCCCGCACGGCGTCCGTGTGGTCGGTGACGACGACGGTGAGGCGGTGGACGCGGACGTCCCGCGAGTCCAGGTGGAGCGCGGCGACGGGCACGGCGGTCCGGCCCGCCTGAGCACCCAGCGGCTTGCCGTCCAGGTACCAGCGGATATCGGGCTGCCGCTCGTCCACCAGCCGCGGCACCGCGACGCGCGCCGTGTCGAACCGGCGCAGGGTGCGGTCGGTGCGAGTGACGGGGGTCGCGAGGGAGGCGTGGCGGTAGAAGCCGGCAATCATCGCTTCGCGGCCGGGGAGGCTGAAGGGCTTGCCGAGCACCCGCATGATCGAGGCGTCGGTCGGCCGGGCGAGGCCCGCCACGTAGTAGCCGCCGCCCTCGTACGCGCCGACCGTGCCGCCGTCCGGAGAGGTCTCACCGAGCCAGCGGTACCACTTGGTCCGCCGGGCGGCCATGGCGTCGGCGTTCAGGGTGGAGATGTTGGATTCACCCGGCTCCTCGCCGGTGTACTGCTCGTAGCCGGGGAAGCCGGGGTAGAAGTACTCGTCGGCGAGCTTGCCGAGCGAGTGGCCGGTCTCGTGGATGGCGACCTGGCCGGATGCGTCGTTGCGGGCGGAGGCGGTGGAGACGCCCTCGTAACCGAGCGTCCCGCTGGGCGTGTTGTATCCGGCTCCGCCGTACTTGGTGCTGTTGGCGAGGACGATGACGAGATCCGCCTCGGGGGCCTTGGCGACGTACGAGTCGACCTTCGGCTCGTCGACGCAGAGCAGCCGCTCGATGTCCTCGCACCAGAAGTACGAGCCGAGCGCGGTGTCCATGACGATGTCGGGGCCGGGGTCACCGGAAACGCCCGAGTCGTGCGAGACGGCGTCGACGGTCCAGACGTTGAAGAGGTTCTGGTAGGCGGTGTACGGCTCGACGGCCGTCACCTCGGCCCACTTCCGCCGGGCGTCGAGGTGGAACTGCGCCTGTTCCGAGGCGGTGTAGCCGTCACCGACGATGACCACGTCGAGACGGTCGGCAGTGGGGCCGTTGTCGATGATCTGGGCGACCTCGCCGTCGGCCCGGGTCTCGGCCTCGGAGAGCGGGGTGGAGGTACGGACTTCGGGGCCGCCCCGGGCGGACGGTACCCAGGTGTAGCCGGATCCGGCCTCGTGGTGGCCGCGCTCCCCGCTCGCGGCGGATTCATGGCCGGGTATCTCGACCTTGACCCGCCGGGTCGCCTCCGGGCCGGGGCCCGCAGAGGCGGAGCCGGGGGCGACTGCGAGGGCGGACATGACGGCGGCGGCCACCGTGACCGCCGCCATGGACCTGCGTATGGACGGGCGCAACAGTCTCTCCCCGGGGCAAGTGACTTAAGTATGAGTATCAACGCGCTTAACAAGACGCTTAACTTAGGACCCTCGGCCAGTGCCGCACAATGCCCTTGCGGACGGGAAACGGCAGGAAGAGGACCGCACCATGGACGAATCGGCTGTCATCGGGCAGCGTGTGCAGCGCCTGCGTACGGAACGAGGCCTGACGCAACGGCAACTGGCTGATCCCGCGTACACGGCCTCGTACATCTCCACACTGGAGTCCGGCAAGGTCCGCCCCTCCGAGACCGCTCTGCGTTTCCTGGCCGAACGGCTCGGCACGACGTACGAAGAGCTGACCACCGGCCGGCCCGCCCGTCTCGCCACCGAATTGCGCCTGGCCCTGACCGACGCCCGCCGTCTGCTCGCCACCGGCACCCTCGGCGAGGCGGCCGCTCGTTTCCGGGAACTACTCGCCGAGGCCGAGGAACTCGACTTGACGTCCGAGCGGGTCGAAGCACTCACCGGGCTCGGCGAGTGCGCCCTGGAGAGCGGTGAACTGACCGCCGCCCGTGAGCACTTCGAGGAGGCGGACCGCACCCTCGCCGCAGCCGGTGAGCCACTCCCCCGCCGGGTCCGGGCCCTGCGCGGCCGGGCCGTCACACACCTTCTCGCCGGTGAACTGCGGTACGCCTGTTACGTCCTGGAGACCGCCATCGACGAACTGAACGCCCAGGGCCTGCACGATCCGGATGCCCTTGTGCTGCTGTACGCCTCCTCCATCGGCCCGTACATGGACATGGGAGCCCACGCCCGCGCCGCCCAGGCCGCCGAACTCGCCCTGGCACTGGCCCCGCGGGTGTCCGACCCGGCCCTCGTCGCCGGCATGCATCGCAGCGTGGCGCGCACTCTGCTCGCCGAGGGGAGGATCGCCGAGGCCGACGCCTCACTCGCCAAGGCTCAGGACCTCTACCAGCACCTGCAGACCCGTACCGAGTTGGCCCACTGCCACTGGATGCGCGGCTACGTGCATGCCCAGAACAGCGACCTGGAAGGCGCCGAGCGCGAGCTGCGGACCGCCCGCGAGATGCTCGCCGCCCGCAGTGCCGCCCTCTATACCGCGCAGGTCGAGGTCGAACTGGCCGATGTGCTGCGCCGTCAGGGAAGGCGCGAGGAGGCGGTGGACCTGCTGTCCCGGCTGCTGGAGTTCGGGACGGACCTCGGTGACGGACGTGGCGCCGTCCATGCCGCGGGTGCCCACCGGCTGCTGGGGCTGATCGCCGAGGGGGACGGCGCGAACGAACGCGCCGAGGAGCACTACGTCATGGCCCTCGCCCTCCTGGAGCGCACCGGGGCGGCGGGCGATCTGGCCGATCTGTGCCGGCTGCTGGGCGATCTGCTGCGGCGTACGGGCCGTACGGAGGCCGCGCTCGACGCGTACCGCACCGGCCTCGGTCACCGGGCGGCACCGGGCACCACCACACTGGGCCCGGCGCCCACGCCACCGCCGTTCCGCGACTCCTGGTGACGTCCTCCGGCTCCGGCTCAGCCGAGTCGCAGTCTACGTATCGCGTCGCCCTCTCCGTGTGGCAGAAGGCGCGTCAGGTCCGTTCGGCACCTGGCCGGCGAACGCCGGGCAGATGCGCCACGAGGAGCGTGAAGGCCGCGAGCGCGACGTTGCGGGCAGCGGCGTCCAGACCGTTCCAGTCGGACGACTGCCACGCGCCGCCCCGGCGACGGAACCGCCAGAGGATGAACCCGGCCCCGGCTCCCGGCCTCAGGGGGCCGGGCACGTAGGGCAGTCGGCCCTTCAGGAACCCGACGAGCCCGGACCGGCCAGGGTCCGGCGGCAGCACTCCGGGCGCGGGCAGGACGGCGAACCGCCAGGTCGGAGTCGTTCTCGGAGGCGTTCCCCGTCCGCGGCCACCCTCCGGACGGTCCATTCGGAGCAAGTCGCGCCGTACCGGAGTGGCCGGTCCCGTGCCGGGACAGGAAGAAGAAGGCCATGGACGTGCCGTCGCAGCGGCGACGCGTCCCGCCCGCACCCGAGCGAGATGGTCCGACAGATGCCGACGCCCACCACGACCGAGCCGTCCCGGAAGCCGGGTCTCCGGCGGGACATCGGCCTGATCGGGCTGATCTGGACCTCCGTGGGGTCCATCATCGGCTCCGGCTGGCTGTTCGGCGCGCTCTTCGCCGCGCAGGCGGCCGGCACGGCGGCCCTCGTCTCCTGGGGGATCGGGGCCCTCGCGATCACCGTTCTGGCGTTCGTCCACGCGGAGCTGGGGGCCATGTACCCGGTCGCGGGCGGCACCGCGCGCTTCCCGCACTACGCCTTCGGCAGCGCCGCCGGGGCCTCCTTCGGCTGGTTCTCCTGGCTCCAGGCGGTCTCCACGGCACCGATCGAGGTCATGGCCTCGCTGAACTACCTCAGCGTCCACTCCGACTGGGTACAGACGGAGAAGAACCATCTGACCCCCGCCGGATACGCGCTCGCCGTCGCCTTCATGGCCTTCTTCGTCCTGGTGAACTTCTTCGGCATCCGCTGGCTCGCCCATACGAACAGCGCCGCCACCTGGTGGAAGATCGCCGTCCCCGTACTCACCATCGCCGTCCTGGCGGCGACCACCTTCCACGGCGACAACTTCGGCCACCTGGGATTCAGCCCGTTCGGCGTCCAGGGTGTGCTCTCCGCCGTCAGCACCAGCGGGATCATCTTCGCGCTCCTCGGTTTCGAACAGGCGGACCAGTTGGCGGGCGAGAGCCGCAATCCGGCGCGGGACATCCCGTACGCGGTGATCGGCTCGATCCTCATCGGCGCGCTCCTCTATCTGGCGCTCCAGGTCGTCTTCATCGGTGCCCTGCCGGCCGGCTCCTTCGCCCACGGCTGGGCCAACCTCACCTTCGCCGACAAGGCGGGCCCCTTCGCCGGACTCGCCCTGTCCGCCGGGCTCGGCTGGCTCGCCACGCTGATCTACATCGACGCGGTCGTCTCGCCGACCGGCACCGGCCTGATCTACACCACCGCCGCCTCCCGCGTGTCGTACGGTCTCTCCCGCAATGGCTACGTTCCCGTGGTCTTCGAACGGACGACGGCGCGCGGGGTTCCCTGGTTCAGCCTGCTCTTCGCCTTCGCCGTCGGGCTCCTCATCTTCCTGCCGTTCCCCACCTGGCAGAAGCTGGTCGGATTCGTCACCTCGTCGAGCGTGCTCATGTACGCGGGCGCGCCGCTCGCCCTCGGGTGCCTGCGCAAGCAGGACCCGGACCGCCACCGCCCGTACCGGCTCCCCGGCGGCCTGTTCTGGTCTCCCGTCGCCTTCATCGTGTCCAACCTGATCATCTACTGGGTCGGCTGGGACACACTGTGGCGCCTCGGGCTCGCGATCGTCCTCGGGTATCTGCTGCTGGGCGGCTCGGCGCTGCTCCGGCTCAACCCGCGGACCCCGCACCTGGACTGGCGGTCCGCGCAGTGGCTGCCCGTGTATCTGCTGGGGCTGGGGGTCATCTCCTGGCAGGGCGGCTATTGCAGCACCGGGCCGGTCTCGACGGTGTCCTGCGGTGCGACCGGCGCCATCCCGCTGTGGTGGGACATGGCGATCATCGCCGTGTTCAGCCTGCTCATCTACTTCTGGGCGCGGTCCGTCCGGCTCCCGGACGCGGCGGCCCAGGCGTACATCGACCCGGTCGGCGTACCGGACGGCCCCTGACGACCGGGCGGCCCCGCCGCCTCGGCCTGTCCACCCCGGCCTGTCCACCCCGGCCTGTCCGCGGGGACTCCCGCGCCGAACCGGCCTACAGTCAGTCCCTGTGTCCCTGGGAATGATATGCGCGCTCGCCTCCGCGGTCTGCTTCGGCACCGCCTCCGTCCTCCAAGCCGTCGCGACCCGCGCCGCGGAGCCGGCGGCCGGCTCCGGCGGCGACGCCGGTACGGGCTCCGCCGTCGACCCCGGACTGCTGCTGCGCGCCCTGGCGCAGTGGCGCTTCCTGGCCGGACTCGCCCTCGACGGCCTCGGGTTCCTCCTTCAGGTCGTCGCCCTGCGGTCCATCCCTCTCTACGCGGTGGGCGCGGCGCTCGCCGCCAGTCTCGCGGTCACCGCCCTGGTCGCCGTCCGGCTCCTCGGGACCCGGCTGAGCGCCGCCGAGTGGTCCGCGGTGGGCACGGTCTGCGCGGGGCTGATGATGATCGCCCTCGCCTCCGGACCGGAGGGGCACGACGCCGGGCCGCCCGCCCTGCGCTGGTCCCTGCTGGTGACCGCGGCGGCCGCGCTCCTCGTCGGCGTGCTCGCCGGCCGTCTGCCGGGGCGCCCGCGCGCGCTGGTGCTGGGGCTCGGCGCGGGCGTGGGCTTCGGCGTGGTCGAGGTGTCGGTACGGCTGATCGACTCCGTCGCGATTCCCCGGGTCCTCGGCAACCCGGCCCTGTACGCCCTGGCGTTCGGCGCGGTGACCGGGTTCCTCCTGCTCACCTCGGCGTTCCATCGCGGCTCGGTCACGGTGGCGACGGCGGGCATGGTGCTGGGCGAGACGGCGGGCCCGGCGCTGGTGGGCATCGTCTGGCTGGGCGACCGGCCCCGCGAGGGTCTGCAGTGGCTGGCGGCCGTCGGCTTCCTGGCGGCGGTGGCGGGAGCGCTGGTGCTGACCCGGTTCGGCGAGGCGCCGGCGCCGGTTCCCGAACCGGGCGCGAACGAGCCGTCGCGGCACGGGTAGCGCACGGGCCGTAGCCCGCGGTACGTGGTACGGCGCGGCCGCGGGCGACGTATCGCGTCAATCACGGCGAACGAGCCGGAGGCGTGCGGCAATCGGTACATGCGTCCTTCCTCCCCTCCGGCCGTCACCCGCCGGGCCGGCCGCCTGGCCGCCGCCGTCCGTCGCTGGTCCGCCCGCGCCTGGGGCTACGTGCGCGCCGCGCCGGGCACGTACCTCTGGCTGGCGGCGCTCTTCGTCACCACCGTCCTCGTCCGCAGGATGTCACCGGAGTTCGAGGCCGAGTTCCTCCGGCAGCGCTCGACCAACATCCACCAGCTGTCGACGGATCCGGTGCGGGTGCTGATCTCCAGCGCCTTCTGGATCGACGGCGGGAGCTGGCCGTCCTACGCGGTCCTGTACACCGTCTTCCACGCGCAGGCCGAGCGCTGGCTGGGCACCCCGCGCTGGCTGACGGTCGCCGCCGCCGCCCATGTACTGGCCACGTTCGCCAGTGAGGGGGTCCTGCTGTGGGCGATCCGCCACGGCCTCGCGCCGCAGTCCGCCGTGGACACCCTCGACGTCGGGGTGAGCTACGCGCTCGCCGGGGTCGTCGCCGTGCTGACCTACCGCATCGCGGCGCCCTGGCGATACGGGTACGTGGTGGCGGTCCTGGTCTTCTACGGCATCCCCGTCGTCACCGGCCGCACCTTCACCGATCTCGGCCACTTCGCCTCGGTCCTCATCGGTCTGGCCTGCTTCCCCCTCACCCGGCACCGGGGCCCGGCCTGGAACCCGGTGGACACGTTCGAACGGGCACGCGAGCAGGTGCGCCACCGGCGGGCCGGGTAGACGGGACCAGGGCCACGGGGTGACGCGTGCTCACAGGCCGGAGCCGCCGGTGGCGTCGATCACCTTGCCGGTGACCCAGCGCGCGTCGTCCGAGGCGAGGAATGCCACGACGTCGGCCACGTCCTCCGGCCGGCCGACGCGGCCCAGCGCGGCCACGGAGGCCGCGTGGGCTTCGGCTTCCGGGTTGCCGCGCAGCCAGCCCGCGTTGACGTCGGTGTCGATGATCCCGGGCGCGACCGAGTTCGCCGTGATGCCCCGGGCGCCCAGCTCCTTGGCGAGGTTGCGGGTGAAGTTGTCCAACGCGCTCTTGGTGGCGGCACAGGCGATGATCTCGGGCATGGCGAGGTGGGCCGCACCGCTCGAGATGTTGATGATCCGGCAGGCATCGCGCAGTCTGGTCATCGAAGGCCGACCACAGGGCTGCGGCGTCCCCGTGGGCACCCAGGGGCGCATGGAGGGCGAAGGCCCGGCCGCCGTCCTTTCGGATGCGCTCCACGGTGTCGTGCGCCGCGGCCTCGTCACGGCCGTAGGTCAGTGCGACGACAGCGCCGTCCTGGGCGAGCCGCTGTGCGATGGCGCGCCCGATGCCCCTGCTGCCTCCGGTGACGAGCGCGATCTTTCCTTCAAGTCGCCGCATATTCATGGTGGTTGGCCGCCTCTCATTTGTTGAGTAATCAACCAAGAAAGAAGCCAGCACGGATTCTTGGTCGAGCACTCTAAAATGTGGCGCATGGCTGAGACACCCAAGCGCGGCCGCCCGCGCACCTTCGACCGCGCGGCGGCGCTGACCACGGCGACGCGCCTGTTCTGGGAGCGAGGCTACGAAGGCGTCTCCATCGGCGAGCTGACCGAGGCGATGGGGATCCGCTCAGGAAGCCTGTACGCGGCCTTCGGGGACAAGAGGTCCCTGTTCGAGGAAGTGGTCGACGCCTACGGCCGTTCGCCTGTCGGCGCCTTCGTGGAGGTGGCGCTCCAGGAGGAGTCCACCGCGTACGGGGCGTTCGCGCGCATCCTTCGAGAGGCGGCGGCCATCTACCCGGACCCCGCGCACCCGGCCGGCTGCCTGGCCATCAGCGCGGCGACCAACGTCACTCCCCAGGACGCGGAGGTGCGGGCCTTCCTCCGCGATCGGCGCAACAAGAACGTGGACGGGTTCGAGGCCCGGCTGCGCGAGGCACAGCGGGCGGGGGAACTGCCCACCGAGGTCAGCCCTCGGGCGTTGGCCGACTACTTCGCCATCGCCCTCCAGGGACTCTCGCAACGAGCCCAGGACGGCGCCACCGCCCCCCAACTGACCGCGGCGGCCGAACTGGCCCTGGCCGCCTGGCCGACAGCGCGAGGTTGACCGGTCCACCCACCCCGGCCGGCAAGATCACGATCTACCCGTCTCGAAGGAGGCCCCGCCGGCTTGCAGGGTGCGGACGACGGCTCCGAGGAGCGCCACACCGAACACCGCGCCGATCTGCCGGGTGGTGCCGCTGATGCCCGAGGCGAGGCCGCCTTCCTGTGGGCTGACCGCTTGGATGGCGGCTCCCGTCAAGGGGGACAGGGTCAGGGCGAAGCCGATGCCGGCGAGTCCCAGCCGCCACCACACGTTCGCGTAACCGGTGTCGGCGTGCACCATGCCGAGCGCCAGCAGTCCCGGACCGGCCAGGGCCAGGCCGGTGGTGATCACGACGCGGAAGCCGTACCGGGCGGCGAGCCGGCCCGCGTACGGGCTGACGATCACCATGGCGAGGGACACCGGCAGCGTCTGCAGGCCGGCGCGCAGAATCGAGCTGCCCTGGACGTACACGAAGAACTGGGAGAAGAAGAACGACGAGCCCATGAGCGCGAACCCCACCACGACCATGGCGGTGTTGGACACGGTGAACAGGCGCTGCCGGAACAGTCGCAGCAGCAGCATCGGAGCGGGACGGCGTGCCTCGACGGCGACGAAGGCTGCGAGGAGGATCACCGCGGCGGTGAAGCTGCCCAGGATCACCGGTGAGGTCCAGCCGCGGGCACCACCCTCGATCAGCCCATAGGTCAGCGCCCCCACCGCCAGGACGGACAGCACGGTGCCGGGGATGTCGATCGCGGGGGCGCTCGGATTGCGGGACTCGCCGAGATGACGCAGGCCGACCAGCAGCAGGACCACGCCGATGGGCAGGTTGACCAGGAAGATGGCGGGCCAGCCGAAGGCCTCTGTCAGCACGCCGCCGGCCACGGGGCCCGCGGCCAGGCCGATTCCGCTGATTCCGGCCCAGAGCCCGATGGCCTTGACGCGTTCTTGCGGTACGGGATAGGCGGCGGCGAGCAGGGCGAGCGAGGCGGGGCTCAGCGCCGCGGCCCCGATGCCCTGGAGCCTCGCCGGCGACCTGCGTGCGTACGCGGCCCAAGTGGCCCGCGAGATCACCGGACCCGACGGTCCGGCGGTGCTGCACCTGGCAGTCGCCCTGTCGGGCAGCGGCCGGCCGGGCCCGCAGGCCGGCGCCGCGCTCCGCGCCGAACGCACCCGGCAACTGCGGTCCATGCTCGATCGCGCCCGCGACCGCGGCGAGCCCGCCCCCGACGCGTTCGACGTGCTGGACCACGTCCTGGCCCCGATGTACATCCGCGTCCTGTTCGGCATGGCCCCGCTCACTCCCGACTACGTCGACGGGCTGGTCGACCGACTGCTGTGACCTCGGCCCGGTTCCCGTGAGCAGCCCGCCCTCCACACCCTCGCCGCAGGCATCGACCGAGACCGCGACGCGGCGGACAAGGCGCCGCGGCTGATCGGCACGTACGACCGCCCGATCGCGGCGACCGCCCACCGCCCCGCCCCGCCCCGCCCCGCCCCGCCCCGCCTCGCCTCGCCTCGCCTCGCCAGGGCGCCATCGCCCTCGCTATTCGGCCACACCACGGTCTCGCCCACCGACCCGGTCGGGCCGGCCCGTCGAGCCGACCGGTCGGGCCGACGGTGCCGCCGACAGGCGCGTTCGCGGGACGCGGTCACGGACCGGCCGCCATCGGCGGCGATCCGCATCCCGGCCATGGAAAACACGATCCCCAACGGGCGTATTAGGCTACGTAATCCGTGGTGGAACCATCGAAGTGCCGGGATCCGGTGCGGGGTTCCTTCCGTGCCGAACTCCCTGGGGAACACCGCACCATGACTGTCTGGGCAGCTCCCGCCCCCGACCAGGCGGGAGCGCACTTACCAGATGAACGGTTCACCGCAGCCGTACGAATCCGCCGACAGGCGCTCCTGCGTTACGTCCTGAGCCTGCTGCCGGGCGATCCGCAGCGCGCGGAGGACGTGGTGCAGGAGACCCTGCTGCGGGCCTGGCTGGCCGCGCGCGACGACTCCGGCCGGGGCACCGGCCGTCCTGCGCCGAGCGCCGCCGGGGGCGGGGAGGGGGAAGGGACCGAGGGCGGTCCCGGAGCCAGGGCCGGAGCGGCCCGTACGGATCCTCAGGAGCCCTCCACCGCCTGGCTGTTCACCGTGGCGCGCAACCTCGTCATCGACTGGAGCCGTCGCGACGGCGTCCGCCCCGTCCTGCTCGCCTCCCCCGCGCCCGACCGGGCCGCGCCGGCCGACGACCCCGCCCGGGTCGACGACCGCGCGGAGGTCGTGGCGCTGCTCAGCCCACTGTCCCGTCGTCACCGTGAGGTTCTGGTGTACACGTATCTGCTCGGGTCCTCCGGACCCGACACCGCCCGGGCGCTGGTGATCCCGCCCGGCACCGTCAAGTCCCGTCTGCACCACGCGCTGCGCGAGGCCCGGAACGCCGCCGCCCGCAACGACCGGGACTGCGCGTGACAGGCCGGGACGCGGGCACGGCCCCGCTCGCCGCGCTGCCGATGCCGGACCGCACCTCGTGGTTCATCCTGGTCGGCCTGCTCGTCGCCGTCGTGGCGCTGCTGTGGTGGTGCGGGCGGGTGGTGCGCCGCCTGGGCGGGCCGCGGCGCGCGCTGCGCCGGGCACGCTGGGAGGCACGGATGACCGGCCGCGAGGTAGCCAGGCCGTGGCGGGTGAGGCGGCGTGACCGGCGCCGGGCGAGGACGCTGGCGGCGTTCCTGGCCGCGCCGGACGCCCGGGACACCGCGGTGGACGCGCTGGACCGCGCCGAACGCGACGCCGCCGGGCCGTGCCGGGCGGTCGCGGCGTCCCTCGCCCCGGCCCGCGACCGGGTGCACGTCCTGCTCGCCGGGCGGGACGTCCCGGCGCCGCGGGCGCCGTGGAGCGCCACCGGGGCCAAGGAGCCGTGGACGTGGGCCGCGCCGCTGGGCAAGGACGGCTCCGTCGCCGACGGGCTCCTGGAAGCGGAGGCCGGCCGGCGGCTGCCGCTGGTCCTGGGAGTGGACCGGCACGGGACCGGAGGCGTGGTCGTGGCCGACTGGCACGCCGGTCCGCCCGTGATCGCCGTCGAGGGCGACGGCCCGGCCGCCCGCAGCGTGCTCCAGGCGCTCACGGCGCAGCTGGGCGCGCTGCCGGAGGGGCCGCCGCTCCTGGTGGCCGGCGGCGTGCACGCCCGTTTCGCCGGGCACCCGCTGCCGGAGCTGCTGGACGGGCTGGAGGCGGCGGACGGCGACGCCGAACCGCCGGTCCTCGTCTGCTGGGCGCCGGACACCGCCGTCGCGGCGCGGCTGTGCGCGCTGGCCGAACGGGGCGCGGTGCGCGTGCTCGTGGGCGGTACGGCCCTGCCGGGGCACACGTGGGCGCTGCACGCGGAAGCGGACGGCCGGCTCCTCTCCCCGGAACTGGGCGCCGACGTCGAGGCGGCGGGCCTGAGCCGCGCCGTCGCCCGCGCCTTGCGCACCACCGCCCGCGACGGCCACCGGACCCCGCCGCCCCGGCCCCCGGCCGACCGGCCGGCCCCGGCCCGTACCGCGGCCGTCCCGGATACGGACGCGCTCCCGGCGCCCCGCGACGGGGCCGCCCCGGTGCCATCCGGTACACCGGACCGCGACCGGACCCCGCCGATTCCGTCCGAACTCGCGGAGCCCGCACCGGCCTCCGGTCGTGTGCCGGAGCCCGTCGTCGGCGAACCCGTGCCCGGGGTATCGGCGGCGCACGGGGGGTCGGCGGCCGACCTCATGGAGCCCGAACCGGCACCGCACCCGCCCGCGCCGGACACCGCTGACACGGCTGACACCGCTGACGCCGCTGACGCCGCCAAAGCCACCAGCGGCGCCGGCGCCGGCAAGGCGACCGGCATCACCGCGCCCGCCAGCCCCATCAGCCCCACCAGCAAAGCGACCACCCCCACCCCCGCCGACTTCGACGACTTCGCCGAGCCCGCCCCCGACCCCTCCCCCACCCCCGCCGACCGCCGCGCCCGCGGCGTCTCCGCGCAGCCCGAACGGAACGAGCGACACCCGTGAGACTCTTCCTCAGCATCAGTCAGCCGGGCACCGCCCCGGATGCTCCCGGCCGCGACGTGCTGGTCGACGCGGCCCCCGGCACGTCCGCCGGGACGCTGGCCGGGCGGCTGGACCGGTCCGCGCGTCCGGAGCCGCCCGCGCTGTTCGTCGGCGACCGCGAGGTGGACCCCGCGCTGCCCCTGTCGGCGGCCGGGGTACGGGACGGCGTACGCCTCGGACTCGGCGGCCCGGCCCCGGCCGAGCCGGACCGGTACGGGCCCGCCCGCGGCAGCCTTGAGCCGCCGTCACGGACCCCGGACGGCGAGCGTCTGCCCCGCGGCGCCGGGGTCGAGCTGCACGTCACCGGCGGCCCCGGGGCCGGCCGGGTGTGGACGCTGGCCCCGGGCACGCACGCCGTGGGCCCGCTGCCGGGCAGCGCCGTGCCGCTGGACGGCCGCGACGTGCCCGCCGCGGGCATCCGGGTGGCCGTCCGCCCCGACGGCACCGTGCTCGTCCACACCGGCACCGCGACCGGGCAGGGCAGGGCCGCGCTCTCCGAGCCGCAGCCCCCGCCGGAGCGGCCCCGCGCCGACGCCGTACCCCTGCCGCCCCCGCCGCCGCCCGAACTGCCCGATCCCGCCAAGGAGGTGTACGAGCCGCTGCCCGACGGCTGGCGCGTGTGGCCCCTCGGCGCGCAGCTGACCCTGGGCGAGTTCCTGCTGCGGGTGACCGAGCCGACCGAGGCGGACGCGGCGGTCGCGTCCTCCGCCGACGGCGCCCATCTGGACTTCAACCGGCCGCCCCGGATCGTTCCCCCGCTGACCCCGGAACGGTTCGTCCTGCCCGCGCCGCCCGCGCCGCCCGCGAAGCGGCCGATCCCGCTGCTCGTCGTGCTGGCGCCGATGTTCTTCGGCGTCGCCATGGTGATCGTGGTGAAGTCGTACTTCTTTCTGATGTTCGCGTTCTTCAGCCCGTTCCTGGCCGTCGCCAACCACGTCACCGGCCGCCGGGCGGCCGAGAAGGAGTTCACCGCGGCCGTCGCCGCCTACCGGCTCCGCCGCGGCACGCTGGAGCAGGACGTACGGGACAAGGTGGACCGGGAGCGCCGGCTGCGCGTGGCGGGCGGGCCCGATCCGGCCGCCGCCGGGCTGTGGGCGGTCGGCCCCGGCGCCCGGCTGTGGGAACGCACCCGCGCCCACCCCGACCATCTGGCGCTGCGCATCGGCACGGTGGGGCAGGAGTCGCTGCTGACCGTGGAGGACTCCTCCCGCGAGGACAACCACCGCTCGGTGCGGTGGACCATCCCCGACATGCCGGTCGGCGTGGACCTGGCCGGGGACGGCGTGGTCGGCATCGCGGGCGAGCAGGACGCCGCCCGCGCCCTCGCCGCCTGGGTGGTGGCGCAGACGGCGATCCTGCACAGCCCGCGCGAGGTGCGGATCACGGTGCTGACCGACCCGGCGGGCGCGCCCGCCTGGGAGTGGGTGCGCTGGCTGCCGCACGCCCGCCCCGGCCACGGCGGGGTCGCCGCCGAGCGCTCGGGCGGCCCGGCGGTGACCCTGGGCAACGACCCGGAGACGGTGGCCAACCGGGTCCAGGAGCTCGTCTCGGCCGTACGGTCGCGGGCCCGCGCCAAGCAGGCGGCGATGAGCGGCGCGCTGCTCACCGAGCCGGACCTGGTGGTCGTGCTCGACGGGGCCCGGCGGCTGCGCGACGTGCCGGGCGTGGTGCAGGTGCTGAAGGAGGGGCCCGCGGTCCGGGTCTTCCTGCTCTGTGTGGACCGGGAGGAGCGGATGCTCCCCGAGGAGTGCTCCTCGGTGTGCGCGGTCGGGGCGCGCGAGCTGACGCTGCGCCGCAGCCGCAGCGCCGATCTCCCGGGCATCCGGCCCGACTTGGTGGACACCGACTGGTGCGAGCGGGTCGCGCGGGCGCTGGCGCCCGTACGCGACATCACCCCGGACGGCTCCGACGGCCTGCCGGACCGGGCGAACCTGCTCCGGCTGCTGGACCTGGAGCCGCCCGCCGCCGCGGATCTGGTGCACCGCTGGGAGCAGCGGCCCGCCTCCACCGGGGCTCTGCTCGGCGTCGGCTACACCGGGCCGGTCGTCTTCGACCTGGTCAAGGACGGCCCGCACGCGCTGGTGGCGGGCACCACCGGCGCGGGCAAGTCGGAGCTGCTGCAGACCCTGGTGGCGTCGCTGGCGGCGGCGAACCGGCCGGACGAGATGACCTTCGTCCTGGTCGACTACAAGGGCGGCAGCGCGTTCCGGGAGTGCGTGCGGCTGCCGCACGTGCTCGGCATGGTCACCGACCTGGACAGTCATCTGGTGGAGCGGGCGCTGTCCTCGCTCGGCGCCGAACTGGTGCGCAGGGAGAGGCTGCTGGCGGACGCGGCGGCCAAGGACCACGCGGAGTACCGGGCGATGCGCCGCCGGAACCCGCTGCTGCCGGCGCTGCCCCGACTGCTGCTTGTCATCGACGAGTTCGCCACCCTCGCGCGCGACGTGCAGGAGTTCGTGCCGGGCCTGGTCTCCATCGCGCAGCGCGGCAGGTCGCTGGGCCTGCACCTGGTGCTGGCCACCCAGCGGCCGGCCGGTGTGGTCACCGCCGACATCCGCGCCAACACCAACCTGCGGATCGCGCTGCGCGTCACGGACACCATGGACAGCCAGGACGTGCTGGAGGTCAACGACGCGGTGACCATCTCGGCCGCCACGCCGGGCCGGGCCCTGGCGCGCGTGGGGCACCGCTCGGTGCTGCCGTTCCAGACGGCGTACGTGGGTGCCGTACGAGAGGACGCCGTCGCGGCCGTTCCGGCGGCGGAGGCGCCCGCCCCGCGGAGGCGCCGGTCTGGACGAGTGACGTGAGCTGGTCCCTGCTGGGCCGGGCCGCGGCCGAGCCGGCCCCGGGCAGACGGCCGAGGAGGACGAGGCGAGGGCCGAGGCCGACGGCCCGACGGACCTGTCGGTCCTGGTGGACGCGCTGCGCGACGCCGCGGCCGAGCTGGAGATCGCGCCGCAGCCCAGCCCGTGGCTGCCGCCGCTGCCCACCGCTCTCACCCTGGGCGACCTGCCCCGGCGCCCCGACCCGGGTGACGGCCGGCTGGCGCCGGTGCCATGGGCGCTGGCCGACGTGCCGGCGGCCCAGCGGCAGGAGCCGCTGGAGCTGGACCTGTCCGCCTTCGGGCACCTGTACGTCATCGGTACGCCGCGCTCGGGCCGTTCGCAGGTGCTGCGCACCATCGCCGGGGCGCTGGCCCGCCGGCACTCCAGCGCCGACGTCCACCTGTACGGCATCGACGCGGCCGGCGGCGCGCTGGCCGCACTCACGGCGCTGCCGCACTGCGGCGCGGTCGTGCCGCGCGCCGACCTGGAGCGGCTGGGGCGGCTGCACGCGCGGCTGCTCGCGGAGATGACCCGTCGCCAGGAACTCCTTGCCGCGCACGGGGTGGCGTCGCTGTCCGAGCTGCGCGGGCTGCTGCCGGCCGCCGAGCGGCCCGCCCACGTGGTGCTGCTGATCGACGGCTGGGACTCGCTCGTGGCGCTGCTCGGCGACCACGACAGCGGCCGGCCGGTGCAGGAGCTGACGGCGCTGATCCGCGAGGGCGCCCCGATGGGCATCCATGTGGTGGCCACCTCCGAACGGGCCCTGCTCTCGGGCAAGGTGGCCTCGCTCAACGACGAGCGGCTGCTCATGCGGCTGACCGACCGCAACGAGTACATGCTGGCCGGTATCTCGTCCAAGCAGATCCCGGCGGTCGTGCCGCAGGGCCGCGGCTGGCGGGGCGGCAGCGGTACGGAGGTACAGGTCGCGCTGGTCGGCGAGGAGTCCGCGGACCTGTCCACGGCCACCGGCCACCACCAGGCGGAGGCGCTGCGCCGGATCGGCGAGGAGGCGGCCCGCCGGGACCGGGACGTGCCGGCGGCACGCCGCCCGGCCCGGGTGCTCACGCTGCCGCGGCAGGTGGCGTTCACCGACGCGTGGGAGAAGGTGCCGGCCGAGCTGCGGCGCCCGCTGTGGGGCCTGCTGGGCATCGGCGGCGACGATCTGGAGCCGCTGGGCGTGGACTTCGCGGCGGGCTCGCCCTCGTTCCTGGTGAGCGGCCCGCCCGGAGCGGGGCGCTCCACGGCGCTGGCCAGTCTGGCGGTGTCGCTGCTGGCGGGCGGTACGCGCGTGGTGGCGCTCACGCCGCGCGAGTCGCCGCTGCGCGGGCTGCGCCGTCATCCGCAGGCGGTGGTGCTGGAGTCGCCGGACCCGATGGCGGACGAGGTACGCGAGGCGCTCGACGCCGGCACCGGCCCGGCGGTGGTCCTGGTGGACGACGCCGACCTGCTGGCGCAGATGCCCGCCGCCGACTCGGTGCTCCGGGAGATCGCGGCCACCGGCCGGGACCGGGGCCAGGGGCTGGCGGTCGCCGCCACCGCCGAGACGCTGACGTCGGCGGGCATCGGCTGGCTGGGCCAGGTGCGGCGGGTACGGCGCGGTGTGCTGCTGTCGCCGCAGTCGCCCGCCGAGGGCGACCTGCTGGGTGTGCGGCTGCCGTACGACCAGCTGCGCGGACGGCCGGTGCCGGGACGCGGGCTGACGGTGGATCCGGTGACGGGGCTGCTGGTGTCGGTCCTGATCCCGGAGACGGTGCTGCGTTCGGACGACGGGGCCTGATCCCGGGCGCGCCCCTGGGCGCGCGAACCGGAACGGGCCGGGCCCCCGCCGTGTCGTACGGCGGGGCCCGGCCCGTTCACGCGTCCGCGGTCCGTGCCGGATGGCGCGGCGAGCGGCGTGCGCTGTGCGAGGTGCGGCGGGTCAGGACGACTTGGTGGTGCTGGCCGCGATGTCCGCGTCGATCTTCTCCACGGACTCCTTGATCTTGGTGAACTGCGTGGCGAAGCTGTTGATGCTCTCCACCGCCTGCTGCAGGGAGGCGGTCAGCTTCTCGTAGGCGGCCTTCATGGCCGGGCTGCTCTGCTGCATGAACAGGCCGTTGTCCAGCAGGCCCTCGACCGAGGTCTTGGTGGAGAGCAGGTGCGGGTTGATGTCGTTGACGGCCTGGTTCATGACACCGGAGACCCGGACGATCTCGGTGTAGTCGAGGTGGATGTTGCCGGCGGCCATGGTGGTGCTCCTTTGAGGGCGGTTGTACGGGACGGGGCCGGAGGGGCCCGGGTATGCGGAGGATCGGAAGGCCGGGGAGGCCGAGGAGTTCGGAGAGTCAGGGGAACGGAAAGGTCGCGGGAGCGCCCGGACGGGGCGGGGCGGGTCAGTCGTCGGAGGACGTCCAGCCGGTGTCGCCGTCCGCGTCCTCGCTCGTCCACTTCTCCGTGTGGCCGTCGGTCACCACGGTCTTGGTGCCGCTGCCGTCCTCGTCGACCTCGATGGTGGTGACGACCTCGTGGCCGTTGAGGTCCACGGACGTGCTGCTGGTGCCCTTGACGGTCTTCTCGTTGCCGTCGTCGTCCGGGCCGGTGCGGGTGTAGGTCGTGGTGGTGTCGCGGTGCCCGGTGGTGGTGTTGTAGACGGAGTGGCTGCTGCCGGTGGTGGTGCTCGTGCCGCCGTCGTCGCCGGGTGCCTTGGTGACGCTCTCGAAGGTGTCGTCGGTCGTCTTGTGCTCGTCCGTCTCGGTGGTGACGGACTTGCCGGTGGTGGTGGTGACGTTGCCGTAGACGTCGGTGGCCGAGGAGTCGTACGTACCGTCGGCGTGGTAGTTCGTGACGTCCTTGCTGGTCAGGCCGGTGCTCGTGGTCACCGTCGTGGTGATCTTGGTGGGCTTGCCGTCCGCGCCGTACTCGTACGTGGTGGTGGTCGAGTTGCCGTTCCCGTCCGAGGTCGTCCACGAGGTGGGCCGGTCGCCCTCCGGCGGCTTCGGCGCGTGCGGGTCGTTGGGGTCGACGTTCCCGGCCTGGACCTGCTCCTGCCACTTGTCCCAGATCTCCTTCTGGGTCTTGTACAGGTCCGCGGCGAGTGACGCCTCCTGTTTGCTGGCCTCGCCCGCGAGCCCGAAGTCCCAGTCGGCCCAGCCTCGGGCCACACCCTCGTAGAGGTTGGCCAGCTTCTCCAGCTTCTCCTCGGAGCGCTTGAAGGAGCCCTTCCAGATCCCGTAATAGGCGCGGATGGCGGTGGGCACACCGTCGCCGACCTCCGCGTCCGAGTAGTCCTGCTTGCTCTCGCGGGCGTGCTGCACCTGGTCCTTGAGCGAACGGGCCTTCTGGGCGACCTGGTTGAGCAGCTCGTAGTCGACTGCGATGTCGGGCACAGCACTCCTCCGGGGCGGTACGGGCGTTACGGGCGGTTCGTGCGGACGTGCCGGGGCGACGTCCCCTTGTACAACGCACGCCGGACGCGGACGGTTCACTCGGGTGGCCCGCCCGAGAGGCGTACCGTGACATACGTCACAGCATGAACCGACAGTAGCCTCCGCTGCGTTGACCAGGTGTCGGCGACGGGCACGAGGAGAGGGCCGGGAGGCACAGTGGCGTCACGCCCCGGGGACTGGAGTGCCCTCGGCAGAGGGTCCGACCCCACGCCGGGCGACCCGGCCACGCTCACGGCCATCGCGGACGCCATGCGGGACCTGGCGGACTCGGCCGGCGTCGTCAACAACGGCCTGCGCGAGCTGCAGAACACCGCCGGGGACGGGCAGCGGTTCATCGGCAAGACCGCCGACGCCCTGCGCGACGTGGTCGACGAGCACCTGCACCGGTTCGTCGGACGCGTCGAGGAGTCCTTCCGTATCGCCGAGGGCGCGCTGCGCACGTACGCCACCGCGGTGACGAACGCGCAGGCGGAGGCCGACCAGGCGCTGAGCACCGCCCAGGGCCTGTCCGAGGACGATCCCGCGCGCGAGACGATGAAGGAACGCGCCGAGAGCGCCGCCTCGGACGTGTCCACCGCCGCCAAGAACCTGCGCGACGCGCTGCACCACGCGGGCACCCTGATGGTGCAGCCGGTCAGCGACTGCGACCTGTTCTGGGAAGTCTTCCAGTGGCTCACGATCATCATCTCGGTGATCGCGGTGTTCACCGGCGGCATCCTCGGCATCCTCGCCTGGGGCATGAACGCCGCCCTGCTCATCAAGACCATCGTGGACTTCAGCCAGGGCAAGGCGAGTGGCCTCGAACTGGGCCTCGCCTTCCTCGGGGTGCTCTTCCCCAGCACCAAGGGCATCAACGTCGGCGCGCTCCTCAGGGGCCTGGGCAACACCCTCAAGGGGGGCGCCTCCGGTCTCGCCGGATCGCTGCGCGGACTGACCTTCCAGGCGGGCAACATCGCCCGGCTGACCGGCCTGCCGCACTTCGTGGTCCTTCCGATGATCGTGGGCGCGAAGATCGGCGCCTCCTTCCACTTCGACCTGGCCGCGATCGGCCGGGGCATCGTCGCCGTGGGGCAGGGCGGCTGGAAGGGCCTGGTGGTGACCGTCCGCGGCGACTGGAAGGCGGCCACCGCAGGCGCCTCCGGTGCCTGGGGCCGGATCGGCGCCTACACCGTGGTCAACCTGCAGCGGCTGGGCCGGTTCACGGTCGCCGCGCTGGTCCCGCTGAACTTCGCCGAGATGAGCGTGCTCGGCATCGGCGGCGCGGCGCGCCTGGCGTTCGGCGAGCGCGTCCTCGGCATCGCCCAGCCGGACCTGCACGCGCTGCTCCTCAACGCGGGCCGGGTGGACGCCGCGGTGCGCGGCGGCAGCCCCCTCGCGCACATCCCGCCGGGCGCGCTGGTGCCCGTACCGCCGCTGGCTCCGCCCGGGGTGCGGTTCGGCGCGAACGGCCTCTTCGGGGTCCCGTCGCCGGGCGCGCTGTTCCGGCCGGGGGCGGGCGCCGGGTTCACCGTCACGGCCGACCTCGTCCACCTGTCGCTGACGAAACTGCCCACGGTCGATCTCGGCTCGCTCGGCTTCGGCGGCCTCAACGGGCTGCGCGGACTGCCGGGCCTCGGCGCGCACACCGGACCGGGGACGGTGGTCCCGCACGGTCTCGGGGCCGCCCCGGTGGTCGGCGCGGTGCCGACGCCCGGGACCGGGATACACCTGCCGGGCGGGCTCACGGCGCCGACGCCCGGGACGGCGCTGCAACTGCCGCCCGTACCGCACGGGATGACCACCACGCCGAGCGGTCTCAGCGTCCCCGGCGGACTGTCCGGCGGCGCGCACCTGGTGGCCCAGGCCGACCTGGCAGGCGGTCAGGTCCGGCTGGACGGCAACCTGCTGGTGAACGGCAACACCGCCATCGACCTGCTGCGCGACGCCCACACCCCGGCGCCGCTCGCGCACACCGCCCCGCAGACCACGGTGGGCGTGCACCCGGGAGCGGCCGGGGTCTCCAGCGTGCCGGTGGCGGGTGTGGGCGACGGTGTGTCGATGGCGCGGGGCGCGGTCGGGTACGCCGAGGACCTGGACGGCCTCACCTTCGGCGAGCTGCACGCGCTGTCGCTGGGCGACGTGTCCGTCACCGGCATCCGGGCGGACGGCATCTCGCTGCGCATCGGCGACGCGCCGGTACGGACGATCGACGCGCACGCCATCGCCGCCACGGCCCCGGTCGGTGCCGCCCCGGTGAGCCACGTCCCCGGTACGGGCGCGGCGCAGGGGCTGCCGGGTGCGGTCGCGGGCGCCGGGGCGGCCACGCACGTGGGCGGCGGCGCCGTACGGGCGGCGGGCGCGGACGCGGCACACCTCGTACCGGGTCCGGTGGTCCGGGCGCCGGACGCGAGCGCGGCGCATCCCGTACCCGGTCCTGCGACCGGGGTCCCCGGCTCCGGCGCGGCCCACGCGGCCCCGGCCACCGGCACCCTCCCCGCCCCCGGGACGGGCGCGGTGCACATGCCCACCCCGGGTACGGCTCCGGTCCCTGCCCCGGTCCGCGGCTCCGGGCCCTCCGTGCCGTCCGTGAACACCGCGGCGAAGGCGTCCGGCGACGGCGTGCCCGTACCGGGGCGGAGCACCACCCCGCCGCCCGCGCCCGCCGCACCGGCCCTCAACCCGCAGGAGCTGGCCCTGAGTCTGCTGCGGGGCGACGGCCCGGCGGGTCCGCCGCCCGTCGCCACCGGCGTACGCGGCGTCCGCGCGGAGAGCGCCGGCGCGGTCTCCGCGCGCCCCGCGCTGGACACCGCCGGCACCGCGCCGCGCGGCGCGGCCGACGCCGCCCTCGACCTGGTGGCCCGTCCGGGCCGCACGGGCGGCCCGGACCTCGCCGCCCACGTTCCGGCCCCGGCCCCGCACGCACCCGCACCGCATCCCCCCGCCGGGGACGGCGCCGTGCCCGTGCCCGCCTCGGCCGTGCCCGGCCCGCCGCCGGTCCGCGGCGGCGGGGGCCCGGCCTCGCGCATCGGCGGTGACGGTCTGTCCGGCCCGGAGCCCCTGCCGCCGACCAACAGGTGGGGCGCCCAGGACGCGGTCATCACCATCAACCGCCGGTTCCACGCCGCCCGTCAGATCGTGATCGGCGACACCTCCGGCCCTCTGGCCGCCGCCCGCCTCAACGGCTGGGCGTCCTACGAACAGGCGATCAGCCGGCTCGGCCATGCCGAGAAGGAACTCCAGCACTTCGCGCCGCCGGGCAAGCCAGGAGCCCCCTCCACCGTCTCCCCCGCCCACCAGAAGGCCTGGGACGCGTACGCCCGCGCCGAGCAGGTCTTCGACAAGGCCGAGGACACGTTGCGCGGGCTCGGCATGGATCCGGCGGCCACCCTCCGTGAGATCCGGAGCGTCTTCGGTCGCCTCATGCACGAACGCGGCCCCTTCGCCCTCGGCGGCGCGCCCACCCCCGGCCGCCTCGCCGGACACGCTCCGACGCCGCCGCCGGGCGCGGTGGAGCATTCCGTGGACGACCTCGTGAACGACATCACGGACGACGTCATGGACCTGGACCTCGCCGCCGTACCGCACGGGAGCACGGGACACGCCCCTCCGGCGCCCCGGCCCGGCGTGGCCGACGACGCCATGGACGTGGACATGGACGCGGGCGCCGGTGCCCACCCGCCCGCGCGGTCGCAGGACGCGGTGTCCGCCGAAGGGGGCGGCGGTGCCCACCCGTGGACGCCGCCCGGCCACCAGGGCCCCCGGCAACCGCCGCACGTACTCGTCAACGATGCCTTCCGCAACGGCCCGCCCGGCCGGACCAGCCCGCCCACGGGCCCGCTGAACGAAGCGCAGTACCTGGACTTCGTCCGCGAAAGCGTGGCCGAATCCCGGCCCCTGGGGTTCGTCGTCAACGCGATCGTGCACTTCGACGGTCTGGCCGGCGGCGGTCTCCAGAGGTTCCTGAACACGGTCGACGCGGGCCTGCACGGCTTCGACGGGCGCGTGGCGGTCGTGATCGGCGTCAACGGGCCCGATGCCGTGAGGGCCGCCCTCCAGACCGCCATGCGCGAGGCGATGGAGGGCGCCAGGTTCTCCCACCCCTTGGCGCTGGTGCACGTGCCGTACAACGCCAAGGGCAACTTCAAGTACGGGACGGTCCGCAACGCCGTACTCGACAGCGCGGCCGGCACCCACCTGGCGCGCGGCATGATGGAGAACAACCTCCACCCCTACTTCTCCATCATGGACTTCGACTTCCATCCGCACGTGGTCCCCGACGGCCGGCACGTCTTCCAGTACTTCGACGAGACGCTGCGCATGCCCGACGAAGGCGCCGTGCGCGCGGCCGGCGGGACGCCGGAACCGCCGCTGCGCCCGCTGATGATGGCCGGCGGCTACCGCGCACCCGACCTCACCTCGCCGGGGGCGACCGCTCGCCTGGTGGAGGAGATCAACGCCAAGATCGTCAAGGAGTTCTCGGACGCCCCGGCGAAAATCAAGGCGAAGGACGCCGAGGGCAGCGGCAAGGCGAAGGAGCCCGCGGGAGGCAGCAAGGGACCGGAGGCCAAGGGCAGCAAGGGGAAGGGAACCAAGGGCGGCGGCAAGGGGAAGGAGCCCGAGCCGAAGACCCCGCCGGTCATCACGCCGGACGAACTGCCCGGTCTGCTCCAGCGCATCGAGCACGACATGAACACCCGCACGCGGCTCGCGCGCATCCACCCGCAACTGCCCTACGCTCCCGAGCCGAACCTCTTCGTGGACGCCGCCGCCACCCTGCTCTCCCGGCCGGGCACGGCGCCGGTCCGGTTCGGCGACGGCGCGGGCGAGTTCGCCACCCTCAGCGAGCGGCTCAACCGGCTCAACGCCTGGGAGCTGGACCGGCGGCTGCCGCGCCCCCACGACACGCTCGACGGGAGCCGGGACCTGCTGGGCCGGGCGGCCGACTCCCTGCGCCCGGGCGGACCCCCGCTCCCGGTGCACGAACTGCCGGCCGCCCGGGACGCGATCCGGCGACTGGCCGACTTCCTGGACAGCCCCGGTTCCCACACGGGCTTCAACACGCATGCTCTCCGCTCCTTCGCCGAGCACCTCGGTACGCCGCCGACGTCCAAGGGCAAGGAACTGGCCGACGCCAGGAACCCGCAGCTGCTGGACGACGCCCTCGCCGCACTGGACGACCGTCCCGCCCAGCGGGCCGTCGCCGCCGGCAACACCGCTCTGCCGGAGCGCGGGGCGGCTTTCGTCAACGACGTGCGGGGTGCCGCCGTGCCGACCGACGTGGTGCGGCTGATCGCGGACGTCAAGCTGAAGGGAAAGCTGGCCCAGGACCACGCCGAGAACATCAAGAACCCGATCGACCGGCTGGTCGGCGCGTCGGACACACAGTCCAACGCGCAAACGGCCCGGAAGAACATCAACGCGGCCGATCACCGGGACGAGTGGACGGGCCGCCCCGACAACCCGTTGGGCAACGGTGCCACCGGAGTCAGGACCGGCCAGGACCCGTTGTTCCCGAACACGCACGCCCCTCGGCCGGCCCGTCTCACCGACCCCACGCCCGGTGCCCACGACGGTCCGGTCGCGCCGCCGCCCACCCGCGACGCGGGCAACGTGGCGAGCGGTCTCGACTCCCGTCTGGGGACCGACATCAACACACCCGGCTACGCGGTCTCGGCGTCCGTGCCCGGCGGCGACGGACTGCACGCCGGAATCACCCCCGACGAACTCCGGCTCTCCACCCGCGACATGGCCCTGGCCAACGACCGTATGACGCTGCTGCGCCACCTGCGCTACCTGAAGGCACAGCACCTGGCCCCGGGAACACAGCTGCCGCGGCCACCCGGCTCGCTCTTCGACGCCCTGGGCCGCCCCGCCTCCGCGGGCGAACCGCCCCTCGATCCCCAGCGCCTGCTGAACGAGGTCGTGGACGCGCTCGACCAACGGCCCTCCGCCCGCACGACCACCGCGAAAGGCATGAAGGACTTCGCACAGAAGAACTTCAAGCCGTTGCTCGACCGCCTGGGCGCCGAGGGCATCGACGTCGAGGACTTCTTCACGCGCCTGTCCCTGGGCCGCGTCCACCCGCCCTCCGACACCCTCCAGGGGTTCATCGCGAGCGGGGAGCGGTTCGCCGTGGACCCGGGCGGCTTCCTCGTCCTGGAGCGGTACGCGGCGGCGCTGGGCCGGGACATCCAGGTCACCGGCGGCGACGGCGTCCTTCACACCGTACCGGCCACCGCGTCCGGGGGCCGCGGCGCGAACCCGCTCCTTCTCACCTGGGACCACGGCCGCGGCTGGCGGGTCGGCGACCCGGCCGGCCCGGCGCACGCCGGGCCCGGCGGGTCCGGACCCCAGGGGGCGGCGCATGCGGGTACGGGTGCGGGCGACGGAACCGGGCTCGATGCTCCCCGGCCCGCCAAGCGCCCCCGCGACGCCGACGAGGCCGACGACGCGGACACGTCCCTCCCGGACCCCAAGCGCCCCCGTGGCTCCGACGAGGCCGGTCACTCGGGCACAGGCTCCCCACCGGTACCGGACGAGCGCGGCACGATCCCGATCGAGCACCAATGGCGGATGGCGGAGGCCGAAACCGAGATCACGCGTGCGCGCGGTGAACTCGAGGCGGCACAGCACAGCCTGGACCTCCAGACGCGCGACTGGCGCGCCCTGAACCACCGGTCGGCCTCCGGCGCCCCGGAGCTCGAACAGCCGATCCGCCGGGTCCAGGACGCCCAGGACGCGCTGGAGCAGGCCGAGGACCGGCTGTCCGAACTCCGCGCCGAGTTCCCCCGCTTGAGCACGGAGGGCCTCCCCGCGGACCACATCAACCACCGGATCGACCGGCTGCGGCCGGGCGGCTCCCTTCCCCCGCCCGCCCCGCCGCGTCCGCCCCGCCCGCCCCACGGAGGAACCCCGTGACCCCGCCCGCCCCGCATCGCCCCGCCGCCCGCCGCGCCGTACCGGGCGGCGCCGACGCGGCGTACACGACCATCACGGCAGCCCTCGCGGCGGCGGAACCGGGCGACACCGTGTTCGTGACGCCCGGCGTCCACCGCGAACGGCTCCGCCTGGACCGGGACGTCACGCTCCGGGCGGCCGGCGGCCCGGAGGACCCGGCGGGCCCCGTGGACTCCGCGGACCCGGTGGACTCCGCGGACCCGGTGGACCCGGACGGCGCCGCGCCGGGAGTCGTCCTGGCCGCTCCCGGCGCGGGGCCGGGCCCGGACGCCGAACGGGACGCCCCGGTGCTGGAGGTCTCCCCCGGCGTCCGCGCGGACCTGGCCGGAATCACGGTCCGCGGCTCCGTTGGCGACCGGCCGGCGGTCGTGCTGTCCGGCGGTTCCTGCACGTGGACGGGAGGCGGTGTCACCGACGGCCGGCTCGACGTGCTCGGCGACGCCGCCGCCACCCTGCGCGGGCTCACCCTGCGCGGCGCGCACCTGGCCGGAATGCTGCTGCGCACCACCGGCACGGTGCGCCTCGACGGGTGTCTGCTCGCCGGCATCACCGGCACGGGCCTGGTCGCGGGCGGCGACACGGCGCTGGAGGTCACCGGCACCACCGTGCGTGCGGTGACCGGCTCGGCGCTGCGTATCCGCGAACGCGCCCGGCTGACGCTGAGCGGCAGCCTCGTCGAGGCACCCGGCCGCAGCGGACTGCTGGTGGAGGACTCGGCCGCCGTCGACGCGGTGGACTCCCGGCTGAGGGACTGCGGTGCGGAGGCCGTACGCGTCCTCGGCAGCTCCCCGCTGTCCGTAAACGAGGCCCAGGGGCCGAAGTCGGACCCGGACGGAGATCTGTACGAGCAGGCGCACCCCGGCCGGGACGGCGGCGTACGCGTGTCCGGATGCGAGCTGACCGGCGCCGGGGCCGACGCGCTGAGCGTCACCGGCACGGGTCAGACGGAGCTGCGGGACTGCGCCCTGCGCGACTGCGCCGGCTCCGGGGCCGCAGTCGGCGGCAGCGCCCTGCTCCGGCTCGCCGCCGTCCGGATCGTCCGTACGGGAGGAACGGCGCTGGCGGTCCGGGACACGGCGGAACTGGTGGCGGCGGACACCGACGTCCGGGACGCGGGAGCGAACGGCGTGCTGGCCACCGACGACGCGGCGGTCCGCCTGACCGGCTGTTCCGTGACCGGAACCCGCTACAGCGCCGTCCATGTGGGCGACGGCGCCACGGCGGTCGTGGACGCCCTGCGGGTCGCGCGGTCGCCCGAGCACGGGGTGCACGCGGTGGCCTCGGCTTCCCTGGAACTCTCCGACACGCGGATCACCGGCTGCGGCATGTCGGGCCTCGACCTGGCGGGCGACGTCCGGGCCCGGGTGGCCGGCCTGGAGGTGGCCCACTGCCACCGGGGCGTGACAGTCTCCGGGCCGCGGGGCGAGGCGGAACTGACGGACTGCCGGGTGTCCGACGTGGAGCGGGCCGCCGTGGCCCTCGGACCGGGTGAGGTGCGGCTGGAGGGGGCCCGGCTGCTGCGGGCGGGGACGGCCGCCCTGGTGGTGGGCGAGGACGCCCGGCCCGTCGTGGCGGACGTGGAGATCCGGGACGCGGCGGGCTCCGGGATCGTGGTGGCCGCGGGTTCCCGACCGCGGCTGCGGGACGTACGCGTGACGGCCGCCGGGAAGAACGGCCTGGTGGTGGAGCCGGGCGGGGGCGGCACCTTCGAGGACGTGGACATCGTGGCGCCCGGCTACCCGGCGGTGTACGTGGGCGCGGGCGCGGCACCCGAGCTGCGGCGGGTCCGGGTCCGGGACGCCGAGGAGGACCTGAACGCCGATCCGAAGGCGGCTCCGGTGACCGAGGACTGTGTGTCGCTGCGGGTGGCGAACGCCGTATGGCCGCGTCCCGGCGGCGTTCCGGCCCGCCGGGGCGCGGAGGTCCCCGCGGGCACCGGAGGCACGGAAGACACCGCCGCGGCCGACGGGAACCGCGGCGCCGACCACGACGGCAAGGCGGACGGAACCGGCGAGGACGAGGCGGAGAGCCTGGAGAGCCTGCTCGCCGAACTGGACCGGCTGATCGGACTGGAGGGCGTCAAGCACGATGTCGCCTCGCTGGTCAAGCTGATGCGCATGGTGCAGCGCCGCGAGGCCGCCGGGCTGGCGGCGCCGCCGCTCAGCCGGCACCTGGTGTTCGCCGGAAACCCCGGAACGGGCAAGACCACCGTGGCCCGGCTGTACGGGCGGATCCTGACCGCCGTCGGCCTGCTGGAGCGCGGCCACCTGGTGGAGGCGGACCGCTCCGCGCTGGTCGGCGAGTACGTCGGCCACACCGGCCCGAAGACCCAGCGGGTCTTCCAGGAGGCCATGGGCGGAGTGCTGTTCATCGACGAGGCGTACTCGCTGGCGCCGGCCGGCGGAGGCGGCGGAAACGACTTCGCGCAGGAGGCCATCGCGACCCTGGTGAAGCTGATGGAGGACCACCGTGACGCCGTGGTCGTCATCGTGGCGGGCTACCCGAACGAGATGGAGCACTTCATCGACTCGAACCCGGGCCTCGCCTCACGCTTCAACCGCACTCTGCTGTTCGAGGACTACAGCACGCCCGAGCTGGTCCGGATCGTCGAACAGCACGCGTCCACGCACCAGTACCACCTCACCGACAACGCCCGCGGCATGCTGCACGCCTACTTCGGGCACATGCCGCGCGACGGCCGGTTCGGCAACGGCCGGTCCGCCCGTCAGGTGTTCCAGGCGATGACGGAACGGCAGGCGTACCGGGTCGCGGAGATCGAACTCCCCACGGAGGACGACCTGGTGACGCTCTGCGCACTGGACGTCCCGGAGCCGGACGTCCCGGCGGCGCTTCCCGCCGCCGGGAGCACGGCCCGCTGACGCCGGCCCGCACCGGCTCAGCCCAGACGCCACTTCTGGTTGCTGTTGCCGGTGCAGCGCCACAGCTGCAGCTTGGAACCGTCGCCGGTGGACCGGCCCTTGACCTCCACGCACTTGTTCGCCTGCGGGTTGACGAGGTCGCCCTCGCCGCTCATGACGAACCGCTGCGCCGGGTTGCCGCTGCACCGGGCGAGCTGGATGGAGGCGCCGTCGTCGGAGGAGCCCCAGGCCACGTCCATGCACATGCCCATGGCCCGGAGGGATCCGTCGCCACGGAACTCCCAGCGCTGCGGAGCCCGTCCGTCGCAGTCGTGGATCTGGAGCTGGAGACCGTCGACGGGGATGCCACCGGAGACGTCGACGCAGCGCTGGGAACCGATGCCCACGATCAGCGATCCGGCCGGCGGAGGCGCGGCCTTCTTGGTCGGCTTCGGCGCCGGACGTGCCGTCGTCTCCCTCGGCCGGGGCTGCGCGGGCGCCCCCGGCTCCCGCGTCCCGCCGCTGTCGGGTGTCCGGGGCGCGTCGGGCGTCCGGTTCACGGGCGGCGGCGCGATGTGCGCGGGGGCGCCCGGGGTCGGCGGCGGCGCCGCGGACGCGGGGCCCTGGGAAGGCGTGCCGGAGGCGGCCGGCGCGGCCGGTGCCGCGGATGCGGGGCCCGTACGGCTGGGCGCGGGAACGGGCGCGGGAACGGCGGCCACGTGGGCCGCGGGCTCGTCCGACACGAAGGTGACCCGGCCCAGGGCGGGCACGGCGAGGGCCACGACGGCGGTCGCCACCGCCGCACCGGCCACGGTGGTCCAGACGCGTCTCTCCGGCAGCAGCCGACGCCGGGGCGTGGCGGGCCGGCGCCGGAAGGCATCGGCGAAACGAGGCCCGTCGGAACCGGCGCCGGACGTGCCGGACGAGGGGTTCGGGCGAGCGCTGTCCTGGGACGGCACGTGGGGTCTCCCGTCGACTCGTAGGCCTGTAGGGGCCGGGGCGGACGCATCCTCCGACGCGATACGGGACCACCGGCCCCAGCACGCCACACCTGCGCCCTCACCCACACCCGTACATGAGGCGTAGTCACGCACGCCTGCCCTGCGGGCAGTTCACCACCGTGACCCGGACAGTCTAGGGCAGGGCATCACGGCCAGGGTCCCCGGACAATGCGTCGGGCAACCGGGGGTCTGGCGAACGCGGGCCGTGGACCGGAGTGGAAGTACCACCCGGTGTCCAGCGCCCGGTTCATCCGCTCCGTGCTCACCGGCGAGATCCACTCCGGCATCCTCGACCACCTGCCCGTCGACGACCACACCTTCGATCCGAACGACGAGATCCTGGGCGACTGACGGGGCCGTCGGCACGAGTGGCGGCCGAAACGGATTGGCCCCGCACGCTTCTTCCGGTCACGGGGAGAGACGCGGCATCATGGGGCCGTTCCATCCGCATCGCCGTTTCAGACGACGCGCACGACGCGGCACGAGGCCCGTCCGGGCTGCCCACCAGCGCACGGTCCGCCGGATCACCGGCATGGCACAGCACGGAACGTTCCCGCTCCCGTGGTGAAGACGACCGCGGTCTTCGTCATGCGCGACTCCATCGGAGCGCTTACGGCATCGCCGCGACACCCGGCGCGACATTCGAGCATCGTCGACTTGTCATGCACCGGTCATACAGTTCACGACACCTCCCCCACGAAGGGAACGGACATGGCTTGTGGATCGACCTACCTCTGGGCGGGCGAAGCCACCTGGTTCTGCTGTGGCAACGCCTGGGGCTCCTGCGGCAGCGAGAACACCGGCGCCTGCGGCACGTGCCAGTCCTCCAAGAACATGGCCGCCTGGCCCAACCTCTCCTCCGCCTGCTGGAACATCACCCGGCCCGACCTGTGCGGCGAGAACATGCCGCGCCGGGCCTGCGGCTCCGTCATGAACATCCGGCATCAGTGCTCGGGCGCCACGGTGTGCGTCACGCTCGCCGACTGCGGTCCGCGCACCCAGAGCTTCTGCGGTGAGGCGACGTGCTGCAGCGGCACGTGCCGCACCAACCGGGTCGTCGACCTGACCCCGGCCGCGTACTCCGCGATCGGCAGCCTCAGCTCCGGCCTGCTGCCCGTCTACATCTACGAGTGACCGGGCCCGGATCCACGAGCGACCCCGGTCCGGGGCTCACCACGGACCAGGAACAGTCCGGCAGGAGCAGCAGACACAGCAGGAGGGACGACATGGGCCACAACCAGGAGTCCGGCGGGCGCCGTCTGGACCGGAGGCGATTCCTCACCGCGGCCGCCATCGGCGGCGCCACCATCGTCGGCGCGTCCGCGCTGGGCGGCCTCGACGCCGAGGCGGCCTTCGCCGCGCCGATGCCCTCGCTCGACCCGGCGATCCGGGCCGCCTTCGCCGAAGGACGCGTCGTCGCCGTCAACCGCGGCGTGCTGGACGTCGCCGGCTCGCACGGGGAGCGCCATCTCATCCAGCTGACCAACGCCACGAGCGTGTGGAAGCTGCGCACCACCACCGCGGAGGCGATCGAGTCCGGCGACGGGCTCTACGCCCGCGGAGTGACGATGCCCGACGGGACGATCGCCGCGGACGCGGTGTGGGTCAACATCGTGAACGTCCACTGCACGATCCGCGGCATCGCCAAGGACCGGCTGCACCTCGCACACGGCAACCACGAACTGGTGGGCCGGATCGTGCCCGCCACCACCACCGCCTCCTACCTCGGCGGCGCACTGACCTCGGATCTCTCGCGGATGCGCATCGGCCAGACCGCTCAGGTGCTGGGCGCCTGGCGGCCCGCGGACAACCACATCGACATCGCCCGCCTGACTCTCGGGCACTGAAGGAGGCGGCTCCATGATCCCGGTCGTCTCCGCCCTCGCGCCGCTGGTCTGCGGACTGTTGCTGGCACCGGCCGGCGCGGGCAAGCTCTTCGGACGGCACACCTCCCGGCTGGCGGCGAACACCGTGCTCGTACGGGTGCTCCACGGCAGCCGACGGGCCACGCTCGCCCTGCGCGTCCTCGGCGCGGCCGAACTGGCCCTCGCCGCCGCACTGCTGGCCGCCCCCACCACGGTCGTTCCCGGCGCCGCCACCGCCGCGCTCGGCCTCGGCTTCACGGGCTACCTCGCCTACTCCAAGGCCACCGCGCCCGAGTCGTCCTGCGGGTGCGGTGCCCGCGCGGAGGGCCCCATCGGCGCACGGTCGTTCATCAGGGCCGGGCTGGTCCTGGCCGGCGGTCTGGCGGCGGCCACCGCGGACACCACCTGGTGGTCGGAGGTCTCCGGGCACCCGGCCGCGTCCTTGCTCTTCCTCCTGGTCACGGCGGCTCTCCTGCCGGCCGTCTCCTCCGACCTGGATCACCTGTGGCTCCTGCCGGTGCGCAAGGCCAGGCTCAGGCTGTTCGGCAACCCGCTGCCGTCGTCGGCCGGCGTACGCGTGCCGGTCGACGCGTCCGTGGAACTGCTGGAGCACTCCCTGGCCTGGCAGGCCGCGCGGCCGGTGGTCCGCTCGGCGCTGCTGGACCACTGGGACGACGAGGGGTGGCGTGTGCTGCGCTACGCGGGCACGTACCCGGACCCGCACGGCACCCGCCCGGTGAGCGTGCTGTTCGCCCTGGACCTCACGGCGAGCATCGACACCGCACCCAGCCCGGCGGTTCGTGTCTCGCTGGTCGACGAGGAGAGTGAACAGGTTCTTCCCGCCGACGCGCTCGCTCTTCCCACCGCTCCGTAGAGCCGAGGAGGAACGAGGGCCGCCCTCGCGGGCCGCACCGTCCTGGACGGCGCGGCCCGCGCGACCTCACGCGCGGACAGTCGCGACGTACGGAGAAGTCCCGCGCGGTAAGGGCTACTTGACCGCGCGGAATGCGTTGACGATGCCGTATCCGTAGAAGCCGTTGACGCGCTGGTCGCCCGCGCAGACGGCGTCCACGACGCCGTCGCCGTTCCAGTCGTACGGGTCCGCCGGGCACCCCGGGTTGTCCGCCTGGGCCTTGAGCATGGTCTGCAGCTGGGCCGGAGTCGCCTGCGGGTGAGCCGACTTCAGCAGCGCGGCCACACCGGCGACGTGGGGAGTGGCCATGGACGTGCCCTGTTCGTAGCCGTACTGGTTGTCCGGCAGCGTCGACAGGATGCCGCCCGATCCGGACGGCGTGTCCGCGGCCTGGTACTGGTCGCCGCCCGGCGCCGCGACATCGATCTCGCCCAGGCCGTAGTTGGAGTAGTACGCCTTGGCGTTCGTCGCGCTGGTCGCGCTGACCATGACGACACCCGGCAGCTGCGCGGGCACGTCCCAGCAGGTGCGCGGGGCGAGCGTCCGCTTCGCCGGGGCGGAGCCACCGGGGGCCGCACCGCCGGCGCCGGGCAGGGTGGACAGGTCGTCGTTGGAGTTTCCGGCCCCGCCGACATTGAGGGTGCCCTTGCGCTGCGCGTACAGCTGGGCGCGGTTGACCGCGTCGACGATGGCCTTCTGGTCGGGGTCGTCCAGGCAGTTGTACTGCCACGGGTCCACGTAGTAGCTGTTGTTGGTGATCTGCACGCCGTGGTCGGCGGCGAACACGAAGGCGCAGACGACGCTTTCGGCGTAGATCAGCTGGCGCGGGATGGGCTGGGAGACCGTGATGGCGGAGACCCGCACACCGGGGGCCACGCCCGCGATGCCGACGCCGTTGCGGGCCGCGGCTATCGTGCCCGCCACGTGCGTTCCGTGGAAGTAGTTCACGTCGGCCGGCCGCCAGGAGCCGTAGGTGGTGTCGGCCTTGCCGCTGACGCAGCTCGCGGACTGCGACGGGGAGAAGTTCGCGGCGAGGTCCGGGTGGGTGTCGTCGACGCCGGTGTCTATCACGGCCACCGTAACGTTTCTGCTGCCCGGGTTGATCTTCGCGGCCTTGTCCGCGCCGATCGCCGGCAGGTCCCACTGCTCGGCTTCGAGGGGCTCGGCACCCTCACCGGCCGCCTTCTCGAGCCTCGCGGCCTCACCCCGGGAGAGCGGGCGCACCGGACCCTCGTCGTTCGTTCCCGCCGCGCTGAGCGGCGTGGCCCGCGTGGCCCCCGCCGACCGCACCCCGGGCACCGCGCGCATCCGCGCGCCGAAGTCGGGGTTCGTCGCATGGGCGACGATGACGCCGATCCTGTCGTAGGTGACGACGATGGTGCCACCGGCCGCGGTGACGGCCTGCCGCACCTCCGCGATCGTGCGGCGGTCGGTCCTGGTGTTGACGACGTACGTCGGGACGTCCGCGTCCTCGGCCTGCGCGGCGGACCGGGCTCGGGGCACTGCCGCCGCCGACGCGGGGGCGGTGCCGAACGAAGCGGCCAGCGACAGCACGACCGGAACGGCGAGGCCGAACCGGAGTAACGAACGAAATCGAGCCATGTGGTCTCCCCATCAACCGGGTGCGGGACCCGCCCGCAGGCAGAGCGCCGGCCGGACAGGTGTGACGGATGGTGCAGGGGTGAAGCTATCCCGGCGGCTCGGCGGCCAGCAATGACTCGGCAGCGAATCGATCAGGCCATCGATCATGGCGCAGACCATCCCTCGACCCGCCAGTCATATAATTGCAGTCGCGCTATATCTGCACTAGCTTATTTTTGCACTGATGGCATATCCTGGGTACACGAGCCGAAAGGAGACCGGAAGCCCATGACCGCCACGGACCCCGCGCTCACCGCACTCTCCAGCGGTTGGGGCGCACTCTCCCTGCTGCACAGCCGGATCGAGGCGCACGTCGAGCGCGCCCTCCAGTCGGGGCACGGCCTGAGCGCGCGCGAGTACTCGCTGCTCGACGTGCTCAGCCGCCAGCACGACGGCGACGGCGGACACCTGCAGATGAAGCAGGTCGCCGACGCGGTCGTCCTCAGCCAGAGCGCCACGACCCGCCTGGTCACCCGCATGGAGGACCGCGGACTCCTGTCCCGGTACCTGTGTCCGACCGACCGTCGCGGCATCTACACCAACGTCACCGCCGCCGGCCTGGAGCTTCTCCGGGAGGCCCGGCCTACGAACGACATCGCCCTTCGCCAAGCCCTGGACGAGGCCGCCGGGAACCCCGAGCTGGCGTCGCTGGTCGCGGCGGTCGAGGCCGTCGAGACGTCGGCGCAGTCCGCGTAAGCCCCACACACCACTCGCCACCCCGGTCGGCGACGGAGAGCCCCCCGTTCGAGCCCTGCGCCCGAACGGGGGGCTCTTTGCCGCGCCCGCACGCACAGCGCTGACGCCCACCTACGCACCGCACCGCCTACCCGCGCTTGCATTAATAGGCGCATGCAATTATTGTCGAAGGACGCAAAGAGCTCACTCAAGCAATCACGGGAAGGCTGGGCCATGCCGCTCGCACTCCTCGCCCTGGCGGTCGGGGCCTTCGGAATCGGGACCACCGAGTTCGTCATCATGGGGCTGCTGCCCCAGATCGCCGCCGACTACGGCGTCACCATCCCCACGGCGGGTCTGCTGGTCACCGGCTACGCGCTCGGCGTCGTCATCGGCGCGCCGTTGCTGACCGTCCTCGGCACCAGGGTGAGCCGCAAGACGATGCTGATGGGGCTCATGGGCCTGTTCGTCCTCGGCAACCTGCTCAGCGCCTTCGCCCCGAGTTTCGGGATGATGCTGGTCGGCCGCGTGGTCGCCTCGCTCGCCCACGGTTCGTTCTTCGGCATCGGCTCCGTCGTCGCCGCGGGGCTCGTCGCCCCGCAGAAGAAGGCCGGCGCCATCGCCCTGATGTTCACCGGTCTGACCGTCGCCAACATCGTCGGCGTACCGCTCGGCACCTTCATCGGGCAGGCTGTCGGCTGGCGCACCACCTTCGCGATCGTCGCCGCGCTCGGCGTGATCGGACTGCTCGGCATCGCCAAGCTCGTCCCCGCGCTGCCCCGTCCCGAAGGCGCCCGCCTGCGCGGGGAGCTGACCGCCTTCCGCAACCCGCAGGTGCTGCTCGCGATGGCCATGACCGTGCTCGGCTTCGGCGGCGTCTTCGCCGCGATCACCTACATCGCCCCGATGATGACCGAGGTCGCCGGATACGCCGACGGCGCCGTCACCTGGCTCCTCGTCCTCTTCGGCATCGGCATGTTCCTCGGCAACCTCCTCGGCGGCCGGTACGCCGACCGCGCCCTGATGCCGATGCTGTACGTCACCCTCGGCGGCCTCGCGGTGGTCCTCGCGCTGTTCACCGTGACCGCGCACAACCAGGCACTCGCCGCGGTCACCGTCTTCCTCGTCGGAGCGCTCGGCTTCGCCACCGTGCCCCCGCTGCAGAAGCGCGTCCTCGACCACGCCCACGGCGCCCCCACGCTCGCCTCCGCCGTCAACATCGGCGCCTTCAACCTCGGCAACGCGCTCGCCGCCTGGCTCGGCGGCCTCGTCATCGCCGCCGGCCACGGCTACACCTCCCCGAACTGGGTCGGCGCCGTCCTCGCCGCCGCCGCCCTCGGCCTCGCCTTCTGGTCGGCCGCGCTGGAACGCCGTACCCCGGCGCCCGCGGCGGCCCAGGCCGAGACCGGCGGCGCCCCCGCCCCCACCCTCGTACACCACTGAACCGATACCCGGCAGGAGCTCCGTCATGAGCACCCTCCCCACCCGCACCCCGGAAGAGGTCTTCGCCGACCACGGCACGCGCCTCGGCACCGGTGACCTCGTCCTCATCAGCGAGAACTACACGGAGGACGCCGTCCTCATCACTCCGGAAGGAGTGCTGGCCGGGCGCGCGGGAGTCCGTGAAGTCATCGGCCGGCTGCTCGCCGACCTTCCCGACGCCGAGTGGCGGCTGACCCCGACGTTCGCCGCGAACGTCCTGTTCCTGCAGTGGACCGCCACCGGCGCCGACCACGAGGTCACCGACGGCGTGGACACCTTCGTGTTCCGCGACGGACTCATCAGCGCCCAGACCATCCGCTACACCCTCTCCCCCCGCGCCACGCGCACCAAGTGAAGGAGCACCCGCACACCATGGCACCGTCCACCTCCCTCACCGTTCCCACCGTCAAGCTGAACAACGGCGTCGAGATCCCCCAGCTCGGCTTCGGCGTCTTCCAGGTCGCCGACGACGCGACCACCGCCGCCGTCACCTCGGCCCTCGAGGCCGGCTACCGCAGCATCGACACCGCCGCCATCTACGGCAACGAGGCCGGTGTCGGCCGCGCCCTCGGCACCTCCGGGCTGGCCCGCGAGGAGCTGTTCGTCACCACCAAGCTGTGGAACGCCGACCAGGGCTACGACGCCACGCTGCGCGCCTTCGACGCCGGCCTGGCCAAGCTCGGCCTCGACTACGTCGACCTGTACCTGATCCACTGGCCGACCCCGGCCCGTGACCTGTACCGCGACTCCTGGCGCGCCCTGGAGCGGCTCGCCAAGGAGGGCCGGATCCGCGCCGCCGGTGTCTCCAACTTCCAGCCCGAGCACCTGCGCCGCCTGATGGACGGCGCCACGCTGACCCCGGTCGTCAACCAGATCGAGCTGCACCCCGCGCTCCAGCAGTCCGAGCTGCGCGCCTTCCACGGCGAGCACGGGATCGCGACCGAGGCGTGGAGCCCGCTGGCGCAGGGCGCGGTCCTCGACGACCCGGCTATCGTCGCGATCGCCGCCGCCCACGGCAAGTCGCCCGCCCAGGTCGTCATCCGCTGGCACCTGCAGCTCGGCAACGTGGTCATCCCGAAGTCGGTCACCCCGGCCCGGATCCGCGCCAACTTCGATGTCTTCGACTTCGTCCTGACGGACGAGGAGATGACCGCGATCGCCGGTCTCGACCGCGGCCTGCGCACCGGCCCGCACCCCGACGAGCTGAACTGACCCCGCGCGCCCGCCGGGCGCACCCCCCTTGTCGGCCCGCACCCGCGGGCAGCGTCTTCGAGACGTTCACCCACCTCGGGCACCTCGCCGCGGTCACTGAGAACGTACGTGCTGCCGCACTTCCCGTCCGTGACCGCGACCCCGGCCCTGGACACCCCGGCGGGGGCGCGGTAGGAATCCGCGACCGTCCCTCTCTCCCGTCCCTCTCTCCCCTCCCTTCCTCGCCTCCCCCCGCGAGATCCTTCGTCGCCGATCCGCGGGGGAGTTGGCGTACTCCGGCGGAAGGACGCTGGAGGGTCGACGCAAAGCATTGATTTATACCTCTTTGTGTACCTTTGAATGAGAGGGAAAGGCGATCTCGCTCCAGGCGGGAACGGCCCCGGCGCCCTGTCCGTGACACGGACGAACGACGGAGCACAGGAGGAAGATGACTCGGCTCGCTTTCTCGCGATCGGGCACGGCGTACGCGGTCGCCCGGATGCTGCCGTTCCTGATCATCGTCGCCTCCATCGTCATCGACGTCGCCACCCCGGACAACAACCGTTACGACCGCTTCCTCTTCGCCGCCCCGGCGCTGGCGGCGATCGCCTGGGGGCCGGCGGCGACCTTCGGCATCGGACTGCTCACCATGGGGGCCTCGTTCGGGCTCGCCGCCAGCCGGACGGACTTCCAGGTCGTCAGCGGCCCCGTCACGCTGTACTCGCTTCTCCTGGTGACTCTGGTGTCCGCGTGGTCCAGCAGTCTGCGCAGGCGCCGCGAACGTCAGCTCCAGCGGATGGGTTCCATCGCCGAAGCCACCCAGCACGCCTTGCTGCGCCCGATGCCGTCCCGGCTCGGGCCGGTCGACTTTCACCTGCTGTACGAGGCGTCCGCCCAGGGCGCACGGGTCGGCGGCGACTTCTACAAGGCGCTGCCCTCCCCCGACGGTGTCCGTCTCATGGTGGGTGACGTCCAGGGCAAGGGGCTGGGCGCGGTGGAGACCGCGTCACTCCTGCTCGGCTCGTTCCGCGAGTCCGCTTATACGGCGGGCGATCTGGCCGAGATCGCCCGCCGCCTCGACACCACCATGCGGCGCTACGCCAGTATGTGCCCCGACTCCGAGGCCGCCGACCGGTTCGCCACCGTGCTGCTCGTCGAATTCCCCGCCGATGAACCGGTGGCTCGAATCCTGAGCTGTGGCCACCCCGCTCCCCTCGTCCAGCACGGGACGGCCGTCACCACCGTGCCGATCCCCTCCCCCGCCCTTCCGGTGAACCTCGTCGGATTCGAGAACGAGGAGTTCGACATCGTCGACATCCCCTTCGCCCCGGACGACCGGCTGCTGCTGTTCACCGACGGGGTCAGCGAGACCCGGGACGCGGCCGGGGAGTTCTATCCCCTGGAGGAACGGGTCGCGGCCTGGAGCCTCCGGCCTGCCGACCGGGTCCTGCCCCTCCTCCGCGACGACCTGGCACGCTTCGCCGCCGGGAAGCTCGGTGACGACACCACCGCGATCCTCGCCGTACGCCACTGAGCCGGGCCGGCGCGGGTGGCGGCGGGCACTCGCTCTCGGGCGTACCGGCTGATGCGGGTGCCGTCCTCGCCCCGCGACCGACGGCCAGGGACGGCTGCGGCGCGACACGCCGGCAGCGGGCCTGTCACCCACCCGATCAGCGTCCGTAAAGTACGGGTGCACCGCCTATACGGCCGCGTCCCGCGCCTCAAGTGGATCAATCCGCATACTCGTCGATTTGCCCTTCGATCCATGACGGCACGGCCGGGGTGCCGCTACTCTCGCTGAGGCCGCGGACCATACTGGTCCGGCCCTGATCGCCCACTGAACGGTTCCATGGCCAAGAACAGCACCCCATCGACCACCGTCCCCGACACCGCCTGGCTCGCGCGTGGACGCCATCTCGGGCCTGAACCCGAGCGGGATGTCCGGCGCAACCTGATCGCCCTCAAGGCAGCGCGGGTGATCGACGAATTCCTGGATCTCGACCCCGTCGAGGCGGCGCGTTCCACCGACCTGTATCCGCGGGACGAGTCCGCCGACCCCGGCCCGCACGCGCGCCGTCTCTTCGAGGCGCGCTGGCGCGTGGCGGACGACGTCACCGTACGCGCACAGCTGACCACGTACGATCCGGAGTCCCGCCGCACGGACCCCGCGGGTGTCGCCTGGGTCCTGGCCGCCGAGGCCGAGCAGCCGTGGGAGCCGGGCTGGCCCTCGCCGGCCACCATGTTCTGGCCCGACAGCGATCAGGTCGCGTGGGATCACGAGGTCGCACCCGGTGTGCGGCTGCGCTCGGCAAACCACCTGCCGAAGGACGACGCCGAGCTGCGCCGCCTGCTGCAGGCCTGCGCCCGGCAGAGCTGGTTCATCCATGTCGTGGTGCACGAGGCGATGACGCCGGACGTCCTCGGACGCCAGCCGATCACGGCCTTCCTGCCGCCGAGCCTGCGCCACCAGGTCGTCGAGCACCGGGCCACACCGGAGCAGGCGGCGATCGCCGACTTCGCGCTGAAGAAGGAGCTGGGCGTGGGGATACCGCGCGGCGGCGCCGTCGTCCTTCCTCTGACGCCTCGGTCTCCCGACTACGACGCGGAGCGCTTCACCGTCCGCAGCGTCTTCCTGGACGGCACGGAGCCCACCGAACTCCTCGGCAAGATCAAGGAGTTGGCCTCGTTGCCGCGGCCTCTGCCGGCCGACGCCGAAAAGGTCCTGACGCGGCTGCGCGAGGGCTGGCACCTGCACACCCCCGACGAGGAACTGGCCCACGCGCGGGCCATGGTCACCAAGTACGCCAAGGCGCTCGAAGCCATGACGGCGTCCTGCGACCTGTACCGGGAAGCCGCCGAGTCGGCGCTCGCCGCGCTCGCGGACGCGACCAAGGGCGACGGCGTACCCCGGACGGCCTCGCCGGCGGCGGCCAAGGAGGACGCCTCCCCCTTGAAGACCCTCACGAAGACGTTCGCCCGCTTCCGGGGGCCGAACCGGCAGACGCCGGACCCGGAGGCAAAGCAGTCCCCGCTCGGCCAGTGAGGCTCCTGACCTCGGATCACCTCCCTCAGGCGCCCACTGTCCCACGGCACCGCCGTCGGCCGGCCGACGCGAAGCCGCCCTCGCCCGGTTCGGGCGGGGGCGGCTTCGTCGTTCCGGCTCACGGATCACAGGTCGCGGTCCGGGGCAGGGGTCAGGGGTCGCCCCGGAGCCGGACGCTGTGGCCGTCAGGCCCAGGGGTCGAACGGGATCGGGGTGTCGACCTTGGACTGCGCCTGCGCGAGCCGGCCCTCCGGCGTTCCGGTTCCTAGGTTGCAGGAGCGGTCCCCGTACGTTCCCCAGCCGGTCGCGCCGTACCCCGGCCCGAGGCCGATCTCGACGAAACCGGACAGCTTGCCCGTGATGTCCCGGGCCTTCTTGTAGCAATAGCCGGCGAAGGTGGTGCCGCCGGTGTCCCCGTAGGCCGCGTTGTACAGCTCCTGCCGGGTCTCGATGTGCCGGCCGATGATCGTCATCGGGCGGCCGCCGCGCGCGGCGTTCTCCAGCGACACCACGTGGGTGTACACCGCCCGCACGTTGGCGGAGGCCGCCGGGTCGCGGTCCGTGAGCGCGGCCGATATGAGGGGTGAGGCGGCTCGGGCCAATCCCGGCACGGCGGACACGGCGGCTGTGGCGCCCAGGGCGGTGACGAACGTACGTCTGCGCAAGGCTCGACCTCCAAGATCGGACTCTTCCCCGGGGGAAGGCACGCGAGACGGCGTCCCGCGTGAGGGCCCCGAGACCGGCCTTTTCGCACCGCCGCCGAGCGCATCGCGGTCCGGTCCGCGCGGCCCGCAACCCCCTGAACGAGTGATCCGACCCCATCGAACGGGTTTGGCCGACGACCGCCCAGACGCCGCCCACCCCCTCACCCAGATGGGAACTGGCGTTCATGAAATGCCCGGTCCTCGGGCCGTGACGGACCCGGATCCGGCGCGTTTTTAGAGCACCAGTGCCCCACCGACGCACAGACGGAGGACATGCCATGCACCCCACTCCCACCCCCTCGCGCCGCCCCCTCGCGTTCGAACGGCCCGGTACGGCCGTACGGAGCGTTGACGGCTCACTCGGCTCGGCACGTCCCTCCGCGGGAGGGGCGGCATGAGCGAATCCACCGGCCCCTCGGCCGACTCCGTCCCAGAACCGCGCACCGCCCCAACGGTCCCGCCCTCGGCGACGCCGGCCGAGCCGCCGAGCCGCCCCGGGGCCTCCCTCGGGGCCGGGGCGAAGACCGTCTCGGAGGACGCGGCGTCCACCGCACCGCAGCAGGAGATGCGGTACGTCGACCTGACCGGCAGTCGTGAGGCGGCGGGCCGCCACATCCGGATGCGCGACATGGCCCGGCGCCTGCCCCAACTGGTGCGCCGCTCCCTGGCGTTGGCCTGGCAGGTGGACCGGCGGGCGACCGTCGGCCTGCTGCTCTGCCAGGCCGTCGCCGGGGTGACGCAGGCGCTGGGCCTGGTCGCCGTCAGCGGCACCCTCACCGCGCTGCTGAGCAGCACGGACGTCTACCACCGGCTCCTCGATGCCTGGCCGTCCGTCGCTCTGCTCGCCGGCGCCGCCGGCCTGCGCGCCGTGCTGGGGATCGCCGTCGTCTGGCTGTCCTCCCGGCTGGGACCGCTGATGTCGCGCGAGGCCGAGCAGATGCTCCTCACCGGTTGCGCCGAGGTCGAGCTGTCGGCGTACGACGAAAGCGGCTTCAATCGCGACCGCGAGGCGGCGGACCGCGGCGCCGGGGTCACCGGCGATCTGATCGACGAGGGTCAGGACCTGATCGCCTCGGCGGCCTCGTTCCTCGCCGGGGCGCTGGTGCTGGCCGGGGTGCACTGGATCCTTCTGCCGCTGCTGGTGGCGGCGAGCCTCCCGCAGGCCCTCGCCCAGGTCAGTGGCGCGCGGGTGCGCTATCTGGCGAATCTGCGCAGCAGCGGCGACAACCGGATGCTGTCGGTGCTGCGCTGGCACATCTTCACCAAGGACGCCGCCGACCAGATCCGGGCCGGCACCATGGCCGGCTTCCTGACCGGCCGGTACCGGCAGACCGTCGCCCGGGTCAACCGGGAGGACCGGACCGCCGCCGACACGGGCGCCCGGATGTCCCTGGCCGGCGCGCTGTGCGGAGGACTGGGATCCGCGGTGGTGTGGGCGGCGGTCGTGTGGCTGCTGGCGGGGGGCCGGATCACCGTCGGACACGCGGGGACGGCGGTCTTCGCGCTGCAGACGGTCGGACAGTCGGTGCGCGGGCTGGTCTCCGCCGGCGCGCGCGCCGTACGCACCGGCCTGTACATGGACGACTGGAGCGACTTCCTGGACAAGGCGGGCGGGTTCCGGATGCGGCGCGGCACGCACCGCCCGGAGTCACCCAAGACGATCGAGCTCATGGCGGTCAGCCACCGGTACGCGGGCAAGGACCGCGACGCGCTGTCCGAGGTGTCGCTCACCTTGCGCCGGGGCGAGGTCGTCGCCTTGGTCGGTTTCAACGGTTCGGGGAAGTCGACACTGTCCAAGCTGGTCAGCGGCCTCTACCTGCCCACCAGCGGCGAGGTGTTGTGGGACGGCGTCCCGGTCGGCGACACGGACCCGCACGCGCTGTGGCAGCACGTCGCCCTGGTGCCGCAGGACTACGCGCACTGGCCCCTGACGGTGCGCGAGAACGTGACCCTGGGGCAGCCCACGGCGGGCGGCGACGCCGCGGTACGGGAAGCGTGCGCGGCGTCCGGCGCCGACGAGGTCGTCGACAAGCTCGGCCGCGGCCTGAACACCCTGCTGGCCCGCGAGTGGCTCAGCGGGGAGGACCTGAGCGGCGGGCAGTGGCAGCGCATCGCCCTGGCCCGGGCGTTCTACCGCGAGGCCGGACTGCTCGTCCTCGACGAGCCGACGGCGGCGCTCGACCCGCGCGCCGAATTCCGGATCTTCCAGCGGCTGCGGGGCCTGGCCCGGGACCGGATGGTGCTGCTGGTCACCCACCGCATCACCAACGTCGCCGTCGCCGACCGGATCGTCGTGCTCGACGAAGGCCGCGTCGTCCAGGAGGGCACCTACCAGCAACTCGCCCACGAGCCAGGCCTGTTCCGGGAGTTGCTGTCGTACCAGGTCACCTCCGAGGACAACGAGAAGCCGGGAACGCGCACATGACCGGCCCTGACACCGCGGCGGCTGCCGGGGCGACCGTGTCCCGCCTCGGCCTCAGCCCGTCCCAGGCCACCCGTCCCACGTCCTGACCGAGTAGCAGTAGTACAGGGGTGCGGCCCGTCGTCCATGAGGACGGCGGGCCGTCGGGCGGGCCGGGTCGTCGTCAGGCCGGCGTGGGCGGCCGGGGCCGAAACCCGCTCACGCGACGGGCGCGCGCCGCCGTTCCGTTGCGGCCAGACCAGGCCGCCGGTAGTCGACGTCCGAGGGGTTGAGGGTGACACCCGGCGAGACGATCTCGTCGACGCGGTCGAGGATCTCGTCGTCGAGGTGAAGCTCGGCGGCGGCGAGCTGGTCGGTCAACTGGTCGATCGTGCGCGGGCCGAGGAGCACCGAGGTGACGGCGGGGTGGTGGGCCGCGAACGCCGGCGCCGGATGTGTGAGGGAGATCCCAGCGTCCCGCGCCACGGCGAGCAGCTCTTCGACGGCGTCGAGCTTGCGCCGGTTGCCCGGGAGTTCGAGGTCGAACTTGTGGGACACCACCCGGCGGAAGGCGTCGAGTTCGATCTTCTCGCCGCGGCGGATGCGCCCGGTCAGCCAGCCGCTGTTGAGCGGGCTCCACGTCAGCACGCCCAGGCCGTGCTTGCGCGCGGTCGGCAGGACGTCCGCCTCGATGCCGCGGACGAACAGCGAGTACGGCGGCTGCTCGGTGTGGAAGGGGATGTGGTTGCGCCGGTCGGCGGCCCATTGGGCCTCGACCAACTGCTCCGCCGGGAAGTCCGAGGTCCCGATGGCCATGATCTTTCCCGCCCGGACCAGGTCGGACAGCGCCGACAGGGTCTCGTCGATGTCGGTGGCCGGGTCGGGGCGGTGCACCTGGTAAAGGTCGATACGGTCGGTGTCCAGGCGCCGAAGGCTGTCCTCGACGGCCCGGGTCAGCCAACGCCGGGAGTTGCCGCGCCGGTTCGGATCACGGTCCCCCATCCGGACCGGGAAGTGGCCCTTGGTCGCGAGCACGACGTCGTCGCGGCGGCCCCGCAGGGCCTTGCCGATGATCTCTTCCGCCTCACCGCCGGAGTACTGGTCGGCGGTGTCGACGAGTCTATCTGACCGGCCTGCCCGGACTCGGCCTGGACGGCGCCCAGTTCACCGGACGCTGCCGCGCGGCCGGCCCGGAGGACGTACCGGAGCTCCATCGGACGTACTACGCGCTCAACTTTCCCGACGAGCGGACCCGGCGCGCGTGGCGGCTGCCCGAGGCCGACTTCCACGGCGCGGGCCCCCGCCGGTTCTACGTGGTGGAGGTGCTGCGCTGGTGGCTTCTGGACGTCGACCGCTGGCTCGTCGACAAGCACGACCAGCGGATCGCGGTCCCCGTCGAGGACCTCACCACCGGATGAGAGCGAGCGCGCCGAGCCGGGGCGCCCGGCTCTCGCACCATCCTCCCGTCACCCGTGGTCAGGTGAGGGAGATCTCGGGCTTGTAGAGGTCCAGCCACAGCGCCAGGTCCAGGGTCCGTTCCAGGCCGCGGCGGGAGGGCTGGGTGATCCGGGGAGTGTCGCGGTGGGCGGCCTGGTGCACCCGTTCGCGGTCGACCAGGTCGAACACCGGGTGGGAAGGGGCGGCGAGAAGATCCTTGACGTGCTTCTGCAGGACGACGGCGTACGCGGGGTCCTGGGTCGAGGGGTAGGGACTCTTGACGCGGTCGTAGACCGACTGTGGGATCAGGTCCGCCGTCGCCTCCCGCAGCAGGCTCTTCTCCCGGCCGTCGAAGGACTTCAGCGACCAGGGCGCGTTGTAGACGTACTCGACGAGCCGGTGGTCGCAGAACGGGACCCGCACCTCCAGGCCCACCGCCATGCTCGCGCGGTCCTTGCGGTCGAGCAGGAGGCGGACGAAGCGGGTCAGGTGGAGGTGGCAGATCTGCCGCATCCGGTACTCGAGGTCACTCTCGCCGTCGAGCCGCGGGATGCCGGCGACCGCGGTGCGGTAGCCGTCGGCGATGTACGCGCCGAGGTTCAGGGCTCGGGTCAGCGCCGGGCTCAGGATGCCGGTGTCGTCGCCGAAGTGCCGGCCGAACCGGACGAGCCAGGGGAAGGTGTCGGCCCCGCGGACCTCCTCGTCGAAGAACTGGAGGTAGCCGCCGAAGACCTCGTCCGCGGACTCCCCGGACAACGCGACCGTCGAGTGCTCCCGGATCGCCCGGAACAGCAGGAGGAGCGAGGCGTCCATGTCCCCGAACCCCATGGGGAGGTCGCGGGCGCGGATCACCTCGGCCCGTACGCCGGGGTCGGCGAGGGCTTGGGCGTCGAGGACGATGTCCTGGTGGTCGGTGCCGCTGGCGCGGGCGACATCGTGCACGAACGGGGTGTCGGGGGTGGCGCGCAGTTCGTCGGCGACGAAGTTGTCGGCCTGTCCGGCGAAGTCGACGGCGAAGCTGCGGACCCGCTCGCCGTGCTCGCCCAGTTGCCGGGCGGCCAGGGCGGTCATCGCGGAGGAGTCCAGACCGCCCGACAGCAGCGTGCAGCGCGGGACGTCGGCGACGAGCTGGCGGCGCACGATGTCGTCGAGGAGCGTACGGACGGTGGCGATGGTGGTGGCGCGGTCGTCGGGGTGCGGCCGGGTCTCAAGGCGCCAGTACACGCGCCGGCGCAGCCCCTGGCGGTCGACGGTCAGGACGGTGCCCGGCTCCACCTCGTACATGCCGTCCCACACCGCGTGCCCGGGCGTTTTGACCATCGCGAACAGCTCGCGCAGCCCGTCGATCCCCACCCGCGCGCGGGCCAGCGGATTGGCCAGGATCGCCTTCGGCTCGGAGCCGAAGAGCACCCCGTCGGGGGTGGGGTAGTAGGAGAACGGCTTGATGCCCATGCGGTCGCGGACCATCACGAGCGCGTCGCGCCGGCCGTCCCAGAGGGCGAAGGCGTACATGCCGTTCAGTCGCTCGGCGAGCTCCTCGCCCCACTCGAGATACGCGCGCAGCACCACCTCGGTGTCCGAGTCCGTGGTGAAGCGGTGGCCCCGGCCGATCAGCTCCCGGCGCAGTTCGGTGAAGTTGTACGCCTCGCCCGAATAGACCAGCGCCACGGTGCCGTCCGGGGTCCGCGCCGTCATCGGCTGACGCCCGCCCGGCAGGTCGATGATCGCGAGCCTGCGATGGCCGAGGGCGGCGGGTCCCTCGATCCAGGTGCCGCGGTCGTCCGGCCCCCGGCACGCCATGGTCTCCGTCATCGCGTCCACCGCCGCCGCCTCGGCCCGCAGATCACGGTCGAACGACACCCACCCGGTGATGCCGCACATGCGCTACCTCCCGGTCCCGCCTGCCGGAAGCGGCGCGCTCGCCTGTCAGCCCGTGGCTTCGTGGCGCCGGCGGCCTCTCCCGACAAACCAGTTGTATGGAGCACCTATACGTCGAGCGTGTGCCACCCGCGCACGGCGGTCAACTCGGCCGCCACCCGGCCGGCACTCGCCACCCCACCGTTTCGGCCGGGTTTTACGCGGCGTGTACGCGCCGATCGGCCCCCGGCCGGGAGGGCGCCGCCGGATCTCGGCCATCGGCAAAGAGTTCCCCAGGTCTCCGGTCCCGGCCGGTCCGCCCCCCTTCCCCGCGGCGATGCCCGCTCGGCGTCCCGCCCGCTCGCCGAGGGTCCGCGATCGGAAGATCGCGCACACCCCTAGCGACCCGGTTCGGAGATTCGTGAGCAGTAGCGGCAGATGCGGTCGAGGATCTGGTCGGCAGTTTTGGTCCATTTGAAGGGCCGGGCGTCGTCGTTCCAGGCTTTGATCCAGTTCTCAAGGGCGGTCTTGAGGTCGTCGAGGGAGCGGAACAATCCGCGTTCGAGGCAGCGTCGTTCCAGCTCGGCAAACCATCGCTCGACTTGGTTGATCCATGACGAGCAGGTGGGGGTGAAGTGGAGCTGGAAGCGGGGGTGTGCGAGCAGCCACCTGTGCACGACCGGCGCCTTGTGGGCGGAGAGGTTGTCGCAGATCACGTGGACCGCCAGGGCATCGTCGGTCTGCCGGTCGATCTCGTCGAGGAAGTCGCGGAGGTCCACCGCCCGGTGTTGCGTGGACAGCATGGTGATCACCTTGCCGGTGGCGGTGTTCAAAGCGCCGGACTCACCTACGCCATCCCGGTACCGGCTCTCAACCGCCCTCGGTGAGACTGACTCACTGAGTGGGCGGATCAGTCTTCCTCATGGTTCCTCGGGTCTTTCCTGCGCCGTGGGAGGCGGTGCGCCGCGACCGGCCGGCCGCCGATGAGGTGGTCGGCCACGATCGTGGTGATCGTCGCCGGATCCACATGCCCGTACCAGACGTCGTCGGGCTGCACGCTGATCACCGGGGCCTGGTTGCAGGGGAACTGGCAACCCGTCTGCACCACGAGGACGTCGTCGTCGCCGAGCCCGTGCTCCTCCAGCTGCCGCACCAGCGAGCGCAGGGTGTCGTCCGCGCGTTTGGCCGTGCAGCGCGGGCCGCGGCACACCATGACCTGGTGCCGGTGACCGGTGACCTCTTCCCAGGCCGGAGAGGTGAGGCCGGGTTCCTCGCCGGTGATCGGTTTGACGGACGCCGCAGCCGCGGTCACGGCGTCCGCCGACTCGGCGAGCCGGGTGGCCACGAGCAGCGCGGGCCGGTGGCCGGCGCGCTCCCGCCACCAGTGCGCCGCGATCCGCCGCAGCCAGGAGTGGCCCGGACCGGATGCTCCGAGGCGGACCCCGATCAGGACGGCGGTCTCCGTGCCCGCGTCGGCCAGCCTGGTCAGCTCGGCCGACAGGGAAGGCTCGCCCTGCTGCAGGAAGGCCGTCGTGGCGCCCAACGGCGCTGCCGCCGCGAGCAGTTCGTCCCGGCGATTGGCCTCGGTGATGGACATGCCGACCAGGACCGTGGCATGGCCTGCGCCGGGCTGCGCCGGAGCTTCCGTACGGTCATGGCTCATGATTCGGTCCTTTCGGGAAGCAGCCCGTTCCACCGGATGTGAGGCCTGTCGTGCCGGGGGTGCCGCTCCACGGTCGCGTCGACGCCGTAGGCGTGCGCGATCGTGGAGGAGGTGAGCACCTCGGAGGTGGGCCCGTGGGCCACCAGGCGGCCGTCGAGCAGCACGGCGACCTCGTTGCAGTAGGCGGCGGCGAGTTCGAGGTCGTGCAGGGCCGCGACGGTGGTGATGCCGAGCCCGCGTACGGTTTCCAGGAAGCCGAGCTGGTAGCGCAGGTCCAGATGGTTGGTGGGCTCGTCCAGCAGGAGCACCGCGGGTTCCTGCACCAGGGCCCGCGCGAGCTGGACCCGCTGGCGCTCGCCGCCGGAGAGGGACGACCAGGTTCTGTCGAGCAGCCCGCCGACGTCGGTGGCGGCGACGGCCTCGGCGAGTACGGACTGCTCGTGGGCGGCCGCGGAGCCCGCCGGAACGGGCCAGCGACCGCGGTGGGGCGTGCGCCCCAGGTCGATGACCTGGCGGGCCGTCAGCGGCAGTGCGGTGTCGGCCTGCTGTTCCATGAAGGCCACCTGCCGCGCGCGTCGGCGGACCGAGAGGGCGTACAGGTCGCCGCCGTCCAGAAGGACGCGGCCCGTCTGCGGCCGGCGCAGTCCGGCCAGAGCCCGCAGCAGCGTCGTCTTGCCGGCACCGTTCGGCCCGAGCAGGCCCGTCGTCCTGCCGGGGGCGAAGCCGAGGGTCACGTCCGTCAGCAAAGCAGCGCCGTCGACGCGCACGCCGACGCTTTCGGCACCCAGCCCCACCGGGTTCGCGGCGATCACGGCCGGCCCCCCGCGGCCGACCTGGTACCTGCCTGGCGCCACAGCAGCCATGCGAAGAACGGCGCGCCGAGCCCGGCGGTGACGATGCCCACGGGGATCTCCTGGTCCGGGAGCACCGAGCGCGCCACGATGTCACTGCCCACCAGCAGGGACGCACCGAGGAGCGCCGACATGGGCAGCAGGAGGGCGTGGCGCGGGCCGCAGACCAGGCGGACGACGTGCGGCACCACCAGGCCGACGAACCCGATGACGCCGGTGTGGGCGACCAGGCACGCGGTCAGCAGCGCGGCCGTGGCGATCAGGGCCCAGCGGGTACGCTCGACGTGGACGCCGAAGGAGCGGGCCGCGGTCTCGCCGAACGCGAACGCGTCCAGGTCCCGGGCGGCCGCGACCATGAACACCGTACCGACGACGGTCACCACGGTCAGGAAGACGGCCGTGTGCCACCGCGCCCCGGCCACCGAGCCCAGCGTCCACTCCATGACGCCGCGGGCGGCGTTGCGGTCGCCGAGGACGAGCACGACGAACGAGGTGTACGCGCCGCATATCTGCCCCACTGCGATGCCGGCCAGCACGGTCCGCGAGGCCGGCAGGGACCGGCTGCGCGCCCCGGCCAGTGCCAGCACGACGACGACGGCGATCAGGGCGCCGGCGAAGGCGGCAGCCGGGAGCGCGCTGACCGCCGCGGCGCCGGAGACTCCGACGCCGAGGACGATCACGGTGACCGCGCCGACGGCGGCGCCGTTGGAGATCCCGAGCAGGTAGGGGTCGGCCAGGTCGTTCCCTGTCAGGGTCTGCAGCACCGCGCCGCAGACCGCGAGTCCCGCGCCTGTCGCGGCGGCTCCCAGGACCCGTGGCAGCCGTAGTTGCCAGATGATCTGGTCGTCCAGCAGCGTGACGTGGGAGTCGCCGAGGCCGAGCCGGCGCAGGACGACGTCGGCCACGATGCGCGGCGGCTCGTGGACCGATCCCACGGCGAGGCCGAGCAGGACGGTGACCAGCAGCAGGAACACGGCAACGGCCAGGGCCGCCGCCGCGCGGCGCGCTCCTGTGGGCCGTGCGGCGGGACGATCTGCCGCGGTCATGAACGCGGGTGCAGCTTGCCGAGGCCGGCCGAAACCCGGGCGGCACCGCCGGCGAGCAGCACGCCGGGCGTCGACTCGGAGAAGGGCACGACCACGAACGCACGGTTCCGGACGGCGCTGAGCTTCCTCAGTACCGGGTCGTGATCCAGGTAGTCGATCTTGGCCTGTGCGGTGTCCCAACTGGCGTCCGCAAGCACGATGGCGTCCGGGTCCGCCGCGGCCACCCGCTCCCAGCTCACGCTCTTCCAGCCGCCGGGCAAGGTGCCGAAGATGTTGTGGGCGCCGACGGCGTCAAGCACGAGCTGGGGGCCGCCATGGCCGGCGCCGACGAGCGGAGTCTTCGTGCCCGAGTCGTACCAGAGCACGTTCAGGCCCTTGCCCGCCGCCTTGGCCGCGAGTTCCGAGAGCTCCTGCTTCTGATCCTTCTGGATGGCGGCGGCTCGTGGTTCGACACCGAAGACCTTGGCGATATCGCCCAGTTCGTCCCAGACCGCCTGGAAGGACGCCGGCGGCACCTGCTTGCTGTCGGCGCAGCCGAACGGCGACAGATAGGACTCGATGCCCTGGGAGCTCAGATCCGCCCGTGTGCCCGCCACCTTGTCGGTGAACGCGCTGGAGTAGGAGGCGTAGAGGAAATCCGGACGCGCCGCGAGAAGCTTCTCCTTGGCCGGGTACTCCTTGGAAAGCACCGGGACGGCTTCGTAGGCCGCCTTCCATTTCGCCGGGACCGCGTCGTCGAGGTACGCCGTTCCGGCCATCCGGTTCTGCAGACCGAGAGCCAGGGCCACTTCGGTGGCGCCCTGGTTGAGGGTGACCAGCCGGCTCGGTGGTGCCGCCACGGTCGTGGTGACGCCACAACTGCTCACGCTCACCGGCGCTCGACGGCCGCTCCCGGCCGCCTCGGCGGGCTTGTCGGCCGCGGGCGCACCCGTACAGGCGCTGAGCGCCCCGACGAGCAGGAGTGCCGCAGCGGCAAGGCCGGAGCGCATGGGGCGCGCCGGGCGTATGGAACGTTCACTTCGAAACGGGCGCAAGGGACCCCCAGGCACGTGTTCTCCAACCCTCGTGGAACATGTCGCGCCGTGGCCGGTCTCCTGGCTTCCGCATCAACGCTTCACGACCGGCCTTCCCGGGGGCTCGTCTCCGATCCACCCAGTGGCCCTGACCGCTCCGGGAGCCGTCAGCGAGGGCCGCGGAACTCCGCAGCTACAGTGGCGAGGGCCGCACCGGCTTTCAACCGGTTTCCCGTACACCACGGCGGCGACAGGCTACCAAACCACCGGGAGTCCGGCCGTGAGGGGAAGAGTCCCGGCCCTCGGCATGGTTCCCGTGTCGGCCTCGGCCTGATTCGAGTGTGACGACCACTCCGCTGCGGGGCGCGGTACATCGAGCGTGGCACCACGGGTGACCAACGTGAAGCCTCCGGCGATTACGGATCTGATCTCGTGGTGAGACCTGTTCCGGCCAGGTGTTTCACGGCTGTTCTGATTCAGGTGCACCAGGACGGGGGTCAACAGTGCACGAGCTCCGTTCCGCAGTCGTGCTCGTCACGGGTGTCATGGCGTCCGGGAAGTCCACCGTGGCCCAACTGCTGGCCGAGCGACTGCCGGGCTCCGTGCACCTGCGCGGCGACGGCTTCCGGCAGATGATCGTGTCCGGTCGCTGCCGCTCGGCCTCACTCAAGACCAGCGGCTCCAGCCTGTTGTCACCCACAACCCACAACCCACAACCCACAACAGACCGAAACCAAGCGCCGCCCGTCAGCCAGACCCCGAATTGGTACGGAAATCGACTCATGTGGTGACGAACCAACTCCCAACCAGATCACTAGGACTGGCCCGAACCCTCCCTTACGGTGGGCGAGTTGATCGTCGCACCCTCGGGGAGGCGGCTTCCCCCTCCCAGCATCTGGGACGACGCCCATGCCCCGAGCCCACCGCCCCGGACCCCGCGGGCACCCCGCCGGGTCGGTCCGGACCCGGCGGCGGCGCGGCCGGACCTGGCTCGGGCACCGGTGCTGGTGCCGCCACTCCGCCGGGTCCGCCCCTGCCCCGTACCGTCCGGATCGGGTACGGGCTCGGCTCGCTGGCCACGGGCACCTTCGGCACCGTCCCCGGGCTGATCCTGCTCTCCTACCTGACCGACGTGCCGGCCGTGCCGGCCGTGCCGGCGGCGGTGGCCGGTGCCGCCGTCTTCCTGCCCAAGGCGTGGGACGTCCTGGTCAATCCGCTGATCGGGGCGGCCGCCGACCGCAGCCGGGCGCATGGCGGCTCCCGCCGGCCGTTCCTGCTGGCGGGAGCGGTGACCCTGCCGCCGCTGTTCGCGCTGATCTTCGCCGCTCCCCCGCTGCACGGTACCGGCGCCGCCGTCTACGTGGCCGTGCTGTTCCTGTGCGCGGCGACCGCGTACGCCGTGTTCCAGGTGCCGTACGTGACGATGCCGGCCGAGATGACCGAGGACCCGGTGGAACGCGGCCGGGTGCTGGGCTGGCGGGTCGGGTTCCTGGGCGCGGCCATACCGTGACCGGCCCCGGCGGCGAACCGGATCTGAGCCTGGTGCTGCATGTCGCCGACGAGATGCGGGAGCGCGGCTGGTACCTCCAGCCCCAGCTCTCCTTCGACGGTCTGCCGCCCAATCTGCACCTGACGCTCACCCCGGCGACCGTCGACCGGGTCGGCGCGCTCCTCGCCGACCTCACCGGCTCCCTCGCCGCGGCGCGGGCTCTCGAACCGGTCGTGGTGGATCCGGGGCTGAGGGACCTGGCCGAGGGCCTCGCCCCCGACACGCTCACCCCGGAAGAGGTGGCCGGGTTCCTGGCCTTCGCCGGCCTGGGCAGCGCTGACGGTCAAGGGCTGCCGTCGCGGATGGCACCGGTGCTGGCCTTGCTGGACGCGCTGCCACCACGTCTGAAGGAGCGGCTGCTGGCGGAGTTCATCGCGTCCCTGATCCGCGTCTGAGGCGTCGGAGTCGTCGGACGCGCCGGGCGTCCCAGGGGGCCGGCGCCGCCCGTCACCGGCCGATCGGGAGTTCCGCCGGGGGGATGGGCGGCCCGTACGCTCCCCTCCTCGGTGGTCATTTTCGGCCAGGCCCGAAGGGGCCTGTCGATCTTGCTTCCCTCTCGGTACCCCGTCCGGTGATGCTGGGGCGCGGTGGACACCCCACCAGGCAGCGGGACTTCCGCCCACGGGGCTCGCGGACCTCCCGACGACGTGCCGTGCGCCGGACCGCCGGACCGGGCACGGACCAGAACGGTGACACCCATGCTCGAACTGCTCAAAGACCGCACGTACCTCCGCTACTGGCTGGCGGTCGTGGCGTCGTTCCTCGGGGACGCCATCACCAAGATCACCTTGATCTACGTGGTGGCGACCGGGACGTCGAACCCCGTCCTGTACGTGTCCCTCGTCGTCATCGCCCAGTTGCTGCCGTCCGGGGTGCTCGGCGCCTTCGTCGGCCCGCTGGCCGACCGGGTGCCGGCCCGGGTCCTGATGGTCGGCTCGGACCTGGTCCGGGCCGTCCTGGCGCTGCTGATGATCGCCGTCCGGGACTCGCCGCTGCCGCTGCTGGCGCTGATCCTGCTGAGCGGCATCGGCAAGGCGGTCTTCGAGACGGCGCGGATCAGCGCGGTGCCGCTGATCGTGCGGGGCCACAGCATCCCCACGGCGGTGGCGCTGTTCCAGTCGACCAACCACACCCTGAACCTGGTCGGCCCCGCCATGGGCGGTGTGCTGCTCGCCCTCGGCAGCGTCCCGGTGGTCTTCGTCCTCGACGCGGCGTCCTTCGTGATCTCCGCGCTGCTGCTCTTCGGCATGGCCGTGCTGAAGGAGGTGCCCGTCCCGGCCGCGGCGGGCGTCGCGCGCGAGTCGTACGGGCGGTCGCTGCGCGTCGGGCTCGGCGGCGTGATGGCCGTGCCGTCGCTGCGCTTCCTCTCCGTCGTGCTCGTGCCGGTCATGCTGGCGCTGGGCCTGTTCAGCACCAACCTCAACACCCAGCTGCTGTCCGGATTCCGCCTCGGGGCGTTCGACTACGGCCTCGCGCAGGCGGCGTTCGGCGCCGGATCGGTCGTCGGGGCGCTGGCCGGGCCGCCGCTGGTACGGCGAGCCGGCAACCGGCGGCTGCTGATCGGGGCGATCGCGTTGTTCGCCGTGTCGCTGCTGCTCCTGGATCCCGCCGGGCGGCTGCGAGACGGACTGGGGGTGTCGGCGGTACTCGTGTGGTGTCTGGTGGCGGGCCTCGGCTCGGGGCTCTTCCAGGTGCCGGTGGCCAACACCCTGCTGAGCGATCTGCCCGCGGAACTGCGCGGCCGTGGCGTCGGCCTGCTCAACGCGCTCATGGTCAACTTCATGATCATCGGCGTGGTGCTCGGGGGCGTCGCCGCCGACCTGGCGGGCATAGGCCGGTCCATCGTCCTCACCGGCGCGGTGCTGTTGCCCGTCGCCCTGCTCCTCGCCGTCTCCCCGCTCGGCCGGACCCGCGCCACCGCCGAACCGGAAGCCGTCTCGTAAGCCCTACGCCTGCGAGGAGTCACGGCTCCCCGCTCGCCCGGCGCCCCGACGGGGTGGGCGAGAAACGTGTCGTGGAGAACGCCGGATCCGGATAGCCGAAGTCAGCGTCCTGACTGGTTCCGGCGGAATAGGCCACGGCCACTGGAGTCGTCCCCGTCGCCGACAGTCGGGCTTTCCCTGGTAAAGCCGACCCCCGGCACCGGGAAATCCGTGAAGTACCCCTACACACCCCTATTCCCCGTGCTTCTTCGCACGCTCCGGCTCACAGAGGTCTTGGCCGGAATTCTCAACTCTCGGTGACTGGTGCGCCCGGCAGGTCGCGGAGGCCGCGCAGTGGTTTCACGAGCAGGAATCCGCCGGCGGCCACCAGTGCGGCCGTGACGCTCCACATCGCGGGGCGGGCGCCGAGGACGGAGGCGAGCGAGCCGCCCAGCAGAGCGCCGACCGGGATGGTGCTGTAGTTGAGGAAGAGGGTGGTCGCGGTGACGCGCCCCAGTAACTCGGGCGGGCAGTACGCCTGCCGGAAGCTGACGATGACGACGTTGCAGGCCACGGCCCCGGCGAACAGCACGGCCGTGCCCAGCACGTAGAACACCAGCCTCGGCCCCGGGCCGGCGAGCGCGGCGAGCAGCCCGAACGGCGCGGCGGTGAACTGGAGGACCAGCAGCGTGCGCGCCGTGCCCAGACGCCGGGCGAGCCGGCCGGCCACGAGGCCGCCGAGCACCCCGCCGAGGCCGCCGCAGGAGACGAGCCAGCCGAGCGTGTCGGAACCGACGCCGACGGTCCGTACGAGGAAGACGATCTGGACGGCCTGGAGGCCCGCCATCGCCAGGTTGACGGCCGCGGCGAACGCGGTGACGGCCCGGACGCACCGGTCTCCGGACACGAACCGCAGGCCGTCGGAGATCTCGCGGCGCAGCCGCCGCCGGGGGCCGGGTCGGGGCGTGGCGTGTCGGAGCTGATGGCGATGAGGCAGACCGACGACACCATGAAGGAGGCCGCGTCGAGCAGCAGGCCCGGCACGCTGCCCACGGTCTGGGCGATCAGCCCGCCGAGACCGGGGCCCGCCACCCTGGCCCCCTGCTCCCCGGCCTGCAGCTGCGCGTTGCGGTGCATCAGGTCGGCCGTGGCGACCAGTCGGGGCAGATAGGCCGAATAGGCGGTGGAGAAGAAGACGGAGGCGGCACCGGAGATCAGGGCGGCGCACAGGACGTGCCCGATGGCCAGGACGCCCAGCCACCAGGCGAGCGGCACGCTGACGAACACCAGCGCCGAGACGGCGTTGCACACGAGCATCACCGGGCGTGGTGCGAGACGGTCGACCCACGCGCCGGCGGGCAGGCCGATGAGCAGCCACGGCAGCCATGGCGCGGCGGTGAGCAGGCCCACCACGAACGGCGAGGCGTGCAGGGTGGTGACGGCCACGAGCGGCAGCAGGACGGAGGTCACGCTGGTGCCGAGCTTGCTGGTGGTCTCACCGACGAGCAGCAGCCGGAAGTTCCGGTGGGGGCGGCCCTGGCCTTTCGCGGACTGCGCGGCGGTGGGCATGGCGGATTCCAGCACGGCCTCCGGTACTTCGATATCCCGACGGATTTCCGGCGCGCCACAGAGTACGTGCGGCGGCCGCGAGTGCGCGCTGGATCGTACGAGAATTTCTTCCCGGAAACCAGGGTGGCCATTTCCCGTCGGTGCCGCTTAGGCTCGAACACGTCCATTGCCAACGGAGCCTGCCTCGTGGGAAGGTCGAGCCCGGATGATCAATCCGTTCACGAATGAATCCGGTCGATTCCCGATCCTTGCCCTTGACGAGGACCAGCACTCCCGCCGGCCATCGGAATTCGGCATTCCGGCCGGGTGGGACGCGGTATTCGGATCCGGCGCGCGGACGGCGTGCCGGGATACGTGGAGCACGTCCGGGCCGGCACGCGGCCGGCCGGCCTGAGCACCGCGACGGGCGCGGCCCCGCCCGAGCGGCGACGGCCCCGCTCCGAGCGCCGTGACCGCCCCTGTGACACCTGTGACGCCTCCTCCCTCGCCTCACACCGACACCGCCCCCCTTCTCCCGTGCAAGGAGCTGTCCGTGGTCACCAGCGCGATCGACCTCCTCGCACGCTTTCTGCGGGAGGCGGCCCGGCATCCGGAGCGTGCCGCCGTGGTCACGCCGTCGGAGTCGGTGACGTTCGGCGCGCTGGGCGAGCGGGTGGAGTGGCTGGCCCGGGCGCTGCGCGCGGCCGGCGCGGGGCCCGGGGCGGTCGTCGCGCTGCAACTCCCGCGCGGTGTCGACCTGGTGGCGGCGAGGCTCGCGGTGTGGTGGGCCGGCGCGGCGTACGTGTCGCTCGATCCGGCCCGTCCGGCGGAACAGGCGCGTCTGCTCGCCGAGGAGTCCGGGGCGCGGGTGGTGGTCGCCGCGGGGCCGGACGGCAGCGTGTGGCCGGCGGACACGCGTCGGCTCGATCTCGCCGCCACCCCGGGCCTGTTGGTGTCGGGCGCGGCCCCGGCGGCTCACGAGGTGCCGGACGACTCCCCGGCGTACGTCGTCCCCCGCGCGGGGGTGACGGTCACCCGGCGCGACCTCGCCGACCGGGTGCGTGCGTGGGAGGACCGCGGCGTCTGTCCTCCGCTGCCCGCACGGGTGGCGTGGAACACGGACCTCGGCTCCGCCGCCCCGGTTCCGCAGTGGGTCCGGGTCTGCCGCGGCGACACCCTGCTGCTGCCGACCGGTGAACTGTCCGCCGATCCACGGTTGTTCGCGCGGTTCCTGAGCGCGTATGGGGCCACCGACCTCGACACCACCCCGTCCCACTGGGAGGTTCTGCGTCCGTACGTGGTGCCCGGAGGGAAGAGCGGCACCCCGCTGCGGCTGTTCCTCGACGGCGAGCCCACCTCCCAGGCCCCTGATGCGAACCTGCCCGCCGAAGCCCCGCAGTTCCTCGGCCTCTTCGAGAAGCTCGCCGGAACCACTCCGAACGCCACCGCCCTGCTGTTCGGGGAGGAAGCGGTCTCGTACGCGGAGCTCGACGCCCGCGCGAACCGGCTGGCCCATGTGCTGGCCGCGCGGGGCGCCGGGCCGGAGACGGTGGTCGCCTCGGCGCTCGACCGCTCGGTGGAGCTGGTCGTCGCGGTCCTGGCGGTGATGAAGTCCGGGGCCGCCCACCTTCCCGTGGACCCCGGTTACCCGGAGCCCCGCATCGCCCACATCCTGGGCGACGCGGCCCCCGCCCTGCTGCTCGCGGATGCGGGCACGGTCCTTCCGGCCGGCGTGGCGGTCCCCCGGGTCGACCTGGACGATCCGGAGACGCGCGCGGCGCTGCGGCGCGCCCCGGCGTCCGGCCCGCCGGACGGCGCCCGGCGGACGGCGGGCGACCTGCCCGCGTACGTCATCTACACCTCCGGGTCCACGGGCCTGCCCAAGGGCGTGGCCGTCACCCGTTCCGGTCTCGCCAACCTGGCCGCCCACCAGCGCGCCACCCTCGCGGTGGACGCCGGCAGCCGTGTCCTGCAGTTCGCCTCGCCCAGCTTCGACGCGTTCTTCTGGGAGCTGGCGATGACGCTGTCCGCGGGGGCCGCGCTCGTCCTGGCGCCCGCCCGCGGTCTGCTGCCCGGGCCCGGCCTGTGCCGTCTCGCCGACGAACGGCGGGTCACCCACGCGACCCTGCCCCCGTCGGTGCTGCGCGTCCTGACGCCCGACGCCCTCCCGCGCGTCCGTGTCCTGGTCGCCGCCGGTGAGGCCCTGGACGCGGGACTGCGGCGGCGCTGGGCTCCGGGGCGCACGCTGATCAACGCGTACGGGCCGACGGAGACCACGGTCTGCGCCACCATGAGCCGGCCCCTCACGGAGGACGCCGCCGTGCCGCCGATCGGCGGGGCGATCCGGAACACGCGCCTGCACGTCCTCGACGCCGCCCTGCGGCCGGTGCCCGCCGGAGTGGCGGGCGACCTGTACGTCGCGGGGGCGGGCCTGGCCCGCGGCTACCTCGGCCGGCCCGGTCTGACGGCGCAGCGCTTCGTCGCGGATCCGTACGGCCCGGCCGGGACGCGGATGTACCGCACCGGCGATCTGGCCCGCTGGAACACTTCGGGCGAACTGGAGTTCGCTGGACGTACGGACGATCAGGTCAAGGTGCGGGGACACCGGATCGAACCGGGCGAGATCGAGGCCCGGCTCACCGCCCACCCCCGGGTGTCCGCCGCCGCGGTGACCGTGCGCGAGGACCGGGACGGCGACCGGAGGCTCGTCGCCTACGTCCACCGTGACGCGCTCACGTCGGCACACCCGAGCGAGACGGACCGCGTCGCCGAGTGGCGGCGCGTCCACGACGCCGTACCGGACGAGGCCGAACCGGCCGCCTTCGGCGAGGACTTCACCGGGTGGAGGAGCGGATACGACGGCAGCGCGATTCCGGTGGAGAACCTGCGGGAGTGGCGCGACGCGACCGTACGCGGCATCCGCGCCCTTCGGCCGCGACGCATCCTCGAACTCGGCGTCGGCAGCGGTCTGTTGCTGTCGCAGCTCGCCTCCGAGGCGGAGACCTACTGGGGTCTCGACCTCTCGCCCCGGGTGATCGAACGGCTGCGCGCGCAGGTGGACGAGCGCCCGGATCTGGCCGGTCGGGTCGTCCTGCGCAGCGGACCGGCCGACGACCACGAGGGCGTCCCCCGCGGGTACTTCGACGCGGTCGTCCTCAACTCCGTCGTCCAGTACTTCCCCAGCGGGCGCTATCTCGCCCGGGTGCTCGCGCTCGCGGCGGCGGCCCTGGCTCCCGGTGGCTCGGTGTTCGTCGGCGACGTCCGGCACCGGGGCCTCGCGGACGTCTTCCACGGGGCCGTCGCGGCCCGCTCGACAGGCGCCGGGCCCGGGAGCGCCGAGCACCGCCGGGCCGTGGCCCGCGGCCTGGCCACGGAGCCGGAACTGCTGGTGGACCCGGAGTTCTTCCGGTCACTGACGGCCGCGGCGGAGGATCCCGGGCCGCTCTTCACGAGCTGCGACGTGCGGCTGAAGCGGGGCACCCACCACGACGAACTGACCCGCTACCGCTACGACGTGGTCCTGCGCCGCACCGGCGACGCGCGGCCGCGCAGCGGCGCGGTGACGGAACTGCTGTGGGGTGCGGACGTCCGTACCCTCGACGAGCTCGCCACCGCCCTGCGGGACCGCGCGCGGGACGCCGTACCCGTCCGGCTGGCCGGGGTGCCCAACGCGCGCCTCGCCGAGGATCTCCGCGCGTCGGGCGTGTCTCCCGTATCCGGCCAGGACCCTGAGGACCTGGCGCGCCTCGGGGAACGGCTCGGGTACCGCGTCGCGGTGCGCTGGTCCGCGAAGGCGGGACCCGATCACGTCGACGTCGAATTCGCCTGCGGGGAGCGGGACTTCCCCGAGGAGGCCGAGGCCGGGACCGGTCCGGCGGGGGATCCCGAGCGCCACGTCAACATGCCCTTCGCGATGTCCGACGACGCGGAGATCGCCGCGTCGGTCGGCGCGTGGGCGGCGGCGTACCTCCCCGGGTACATGGTGCCGTCCGCGATCGTCGTCCTGGACGAGTTCCCGCTCACCCCGCACGGCAAGCTCGACCGGGCCGCCCTGCCCGCCCCGGACGGGCCGCGCGGCGCCCGGCGCGGGACCGGCCGCCCTCCACGGACCCCTCAGGAAGCGGCCCTGTGCCGGATGTACGCGGAGATCCTCGGACTCCCCGCGCCGGAACCGACGGAACCGGCGGCGAGCCCTGCGGGCGAGGGCGCGCCAGGGGACACGGCGTACGCGGTGGGGGTCGACGACAACTTCTTCGAGCTCGGCGGCCATTCACTCCTCGTCACCCGGCTGGTGGGCCGGGTCCGCGCCGAGCTGGGGGTGGAGCTCCACGTGGGCGCGGTCTTCGACACACCCACACCGGCCGGCCTCGCGTCCCGGCTCACGGGAGCCCGCAAGGCGAGGCCCGCCCTGCGGAGGATGCCTCGCCCCGACTGACGGCGGCGCGGTCCCGCGACACCGACCGGATCACGTACGAGCAGGGTCATCGAAGGATTCCCGATGGACTTCAGCCTTTTCTACTTCGCCGACGACAGCACACCGGACGGGGACGCCGGACGGTACGAACTCCTCCTTGAGGGAGCCCGGTTCGCCGACCGGCACGGCTTCCGCGCCGTGTGGACGCCCGAACGCCACTTCCATCCCTTCGGGGGGCTCTACCCGAACCCGTCGGTGGTGGGCGCCGCCCTGGCGATGGTCACGAACACCGTCGCCATCCGCGCCGGGAGCGTCGTCGCGCCCCTCCACCACCCGCTGCGGATCGCCGAGGAATGGTCGGTCGTGGACAACCTCTCCGGCGGCCGGGCCGGAGTGTCCCTCGCGTCCGGCTGGCACCCGGTGGACTTCGCGCTCGGCCGGGTGCCGTACGAGGACCGCAAACGCGCGCTGGCCGACGGCATCGAGCAGCTCCGCGGGCTGTGGCGCGGGGACGGCCACGAGGTCGTGGACGGCAACGGCGTCCCGGCGACCGTACGGATCTTCCCGCCGCCGGTGCAGCGGGAGCTGCCGCTCTGGGTGACCAGCGCCGGCGACGCCGGCACCTTCCGTACGGCGGCGGCCACGCGGGCCGGGGTCCTCACCCATCTGCTGCACCAGGACGTCGACGAACTCGCCGCGAAGATCGCCGCGTACCGGCGGACCGCGCGGGAGACGCACGACGGCTGGGAGGGGCATGTCGTCCTGATGCTGCACACCTTCCTCGGCACCGACCGGGACGAGGTGCGCGCCACCGTCGACGGGCCGCTGCGCGCCTACTTGAGGAGTTCGGTCCATCTCCTCGCCCGCTCGTTCGGCGCCCTCGACCCGGACTTCGACATCGACGCGCTGGAGGACGAGGACCTCGACTTCCTCGTCGACCAGTCCTTCGACACCTACTTCGGGCAACGGGGACTGTTCGGGACGGTGGAGGACGCGGCGCCGGTCGTGGAGCGACTGCGCGGCGCCGGTGTGGACGAGATCGCCTGCCTGATCGACTTCGGCATCGGCACCAAGACCGTCCTGGACGGACTGCACCACCTGAACACCCTGCGCGAAGCATCCGCGGCGCACTGATCCGAGAGAGCTGAGAGGCCGAGAACACCGTGATCCCTCTGTCGTTTTCGCAGTCGCGGTTCTGGTTCCAGGGAGAGCTGGACCGCGGCGGCGACTCGCCCAACACCTCGATGGCGCTCCGGCTGACGGGCCGGCTGGACGTCGGGGCGCTGCGCGACGCGCTGCGGGACGTGGTGACGCGGCACGAAAGCCTCCGCACCGTCATTCCGGTCACCGACGGAGTGCCCGGGCAGCGGATCCTGGAGCCGACGGCCATCGAGCTGCCCGTGCGGCGGATCTCCGACGAGGACGTCGAGACGGCCGTGGCGGACGCGGCCGGACACCTCTTCGACCTGGCGCGCGAGATCCCGCTGCGGGCCGTGCTGCTCGCCGTCGACTCCCCGGACCGCCCGGTGCCCCGAGACGAGCACCAGCACCCCGTCCATGTACTGGCGATCACCGTGCACCACATCGCCATCGACGGATGGTCCGTCGCACCGTTCCTCCGCGACCTGTCGCACGCCTACACCGCGCGTCTCGACGGCCGCCCTCCGTCCTGGGAGGAACTTCCCTTCCAGTACGTGGACTTCGCCCTCTGGCAGCGCGAGCAGCTCGGCGCGGCCGACGACCCCGACAGCCTCCTCGTCGAGCAACTGGCCCACTGGACCCGGGCTCTCGCCGGCGCGCCCGCCGAACTCCCGCTCCCCACCGACCGGCCGCGCCGCTCCACCTCCGTCCGCCGGGCCGGCACCGTCCCCTTCCATCTGCCGCCCGACAGCCACCGGCTCCTCTCCCGGCTCGCCCTCCGGCACGGCGCCAGCACCTTCATGGTGCTGCACGCGGCCCTCGCGGGGCTGCTCGCGCGGCTGGGCGCGGGCAGCGACATCGTGGTCGGCAGCCCGGTCGCGGGACGCACCGACGCCGGCCTCGACGACCTCGTCGGCTGCTTCGTGAACACCGTCGTCATCCGGACCGACACCTCCGGCGACCCCGACTTCCACGAGCTGCTCCAGCGGGCCCGGACGGGCGTCGTGGCGGCCCTCGACCATCAGGACGTGCCCTTCGAGCAGGTCGTGGAGGCCGTCAACCCGGTGCGGTCGGCGGCCCGGCACCCACTCTTCCACGTCATGCTCAGCCTGCAGAACTACGCGGGTGCCTCCGTGCGCCTCCCTCACCTCGACACCCGGCTGCTGGACTACACGCACCGGACGGTCACCTACGACCTGCTCCTCGACGTCACGGAGAGGGACGGGGCGCTCGACGGCGCCCTGGTCTACGCCCGCGACCTCTTCGACCACGCCACCGCCGAGCGGCTGGCCCGCTGCTTCACCGCCTTCCTCAGCGAGGCGGTCGCCGCGCCGGAGCGGCGCGTCGGCGGTCTGGAACTCCTCGGCCCCGCCGAGCGCCGTACGACGCTGGAGACGTGGAACGGCCGGGACACGACGCTGCCGGCCGGTTCCGTGCCGGAGCTGCTGCGGCAACGCGCGGCCGCCGCGCCCGGCGACACCGCGGTGGTCTGCGGCGCGTCCCGGCTCAGTTACGCGGAGCTCGACGCCCGGGCCGACCTCCTCGCGCGCCGGCTGCGCCGTCGGGGCGCGGGTCCGGAGCGGCTGGTCGCGGTCGCCCTGGACCGCTCGGCCGACCTGGTCGTCGCCCTGCTCGCCGTACTGAAGACGGGTGCCGGCTACCTCCCTCTGGACCCGCGCAATCCGGGGGAACGGCAGCGTACGGTCCTTCAGGAGGCCCGGCCCTGCCTGCTCCTGGCGGACGCGTCCACGCGGGAGCGGGCCGAGGACCTCGTGGGCGGGCCACTGGACCCGCCGGTGGTCCTGGCCGAGGACACCGCGTCGGACGACCCCGATCCGGACGAGCGCGGGTGGCCGCACATCACCGGCGACCAGGCCGCGTACGCGATGTACACGTCCGGCTCCACCGGCCACCCCAAGGGCGTCCTGGTGACCCACCGGAACATCGTCGCGCTCGCCGCCGATCCCTGCTGGGCGGCGGACGGCGGCCACACGCGGGTGCTGGCCCACTCGCCGCACTCCTTCGACGCCTCGACGTACGAGCTGTGGGTGCCGCTGCTCCGCGGCGGCACGGTCGTGATGGCACCGGCCGGCGACTCCTCGCCGCGGGCGCTGGAGCGGGCCGTGGCCGAAGGCGGTGCGACGAGCGCGTTCCTCACCACCGCGCTCTTCAACCTGCTGGTGGCGGAGGGGAGTTCGATCTTCGGCCGGCTCGGGCATGTCTGGACGGGCGGCGAGCAGCCGTCGGGCGAGGCCATCCGGCGACTCCTGACCGACTTCCCCGGCACCACGCTGAACCATGTCTACGGACCGACCGAGAACACGACGTTCACCACCTTCCGGCGTCTGGACCCGGCCCGGGACGCGGACGGCGGCAAGCCGCCCATCGGCCGGCCCATGGCGAACACGCGCGTGTACGTACTGGACGAACGGCTCCGGCCGGTGCCCGTGGGGGTGCCGGGCGAGCTGTACGTGGCGGGTGCCGGGCTGGCCCGCGGCTACCTCGGCCGCCCGGGGCTCACCGCGGCCCGCTTCGTCGCCGACCCGTACGGCGCGCCCGGTACCCGCGTGTACCGCACCGGGGACCTGGTCCGCTGGACCGCCGACGGCGAACTCGACTTCCTCGGACGCACCGACGAGCAGGTCAAGATACGCGGCTTCCGCATCGAACCCCGCGAGATCCAGGCCGTCCTGGAACGCCATCCGGCCGTGGCCCGCGCCGCCGTCCTCGTCCGCGAGGACCGGCCCGGGGAGCGTGCTCTCGTCGCCTACGTCGTCCCGGCCGGGGACGTCGACGGCGATCCCACGCACGCTCTCGCGGCGCACGCGCGGCGGGCTCTGCCCGACTACATGGTTCCCGCTGTCGTCGTGCTCCCCGACGGGCTTCCTCTCACGTCCAACGGCAAGCTCGACCGGGCCGCCCTGCCCGCCCCCGCGCGGGGCACCGGCTCCGGCCGTCCGCCGCGCACGCCCGGCGAACGGCTGGTGTGCGCGCTGTTCGCCGAGATCCTCGGGGTGCCGACGGTCGGCGCGGACGACGACTTCTTCGCGCTCGGCGGCCATTCCCTGCTGGCCATCCGGCTGGTGAACCGGCTGCGCGAGGCACTGGACGACGGGCAGGACGGCGTCGGACTGCGGACGGTCTTCGAGGCACCGACGCCCGCCGGTCTCGCGGCGAGATTCAAGGACGCGGGCACCGCCGTCCGCAGCCCGCTGCGGCGCCGGCCGCGCGGCGATGCCCTGCCGCCGTCGTTCTCCCAACTGCGCTTCTGGATGCAGGGCGAGCTGACGGAAGGCGCCGCCGCGCACACCGTCACGACCGCCCTGCGGCTGACGGGGCCCCTGGACACCGGAGCCCTGTCGGCGGCACTGGGGGACGTGGTGACGCGGCACGAGAGTCTGCGCACCATCTTCCCGGTCAGCGACGGGGAGCCCCATCAACTCATCCTGGACGCCGATGAGTTCGGCAAGATCGTACTGCCGGTGCGGGAGGTGTCACAGCAGGACGTCCAGGCGGCGGTGTTCGCGGCCTCGGAGCACGAGTTCGATCTGGCGCGGGACATACCGGTGCGGGCCGAACTCTTCGCCTGCGCCCCGAGGAGCACGTCCTCGCGGTCACGATGCACCACATCGCCTTCGACGGCTGGTCCGCCGCGCCCTTCCTGCGCGACCTCTCCACGGCCTACGCCGCCCGACTGCTCGGACAGGCTCCCGACTGGCCGGAACTCCCCGTCCAGTACGCCGACTTCACCTTGTGGCAGCGCAAGGAACTCGGGGCGTCCGACGACCCCGAGAGCTCTTTCGCCCGGCAGCTCGCCCACTGGACCGGCACGCTGGCCGGCGCCCCCGACGAGGTCCCGCTGCCCACCGACCGGGCCCGCCCCGCCGTCGCCGGCCGGCGAGCCGGAACGGTGCCGTTCCGGCTCGCTCCGGAGTACCACGCGCACCTGACCGCCCTGGCGCGCGAGCACGGCGCGAGCGTCTTCATGGTGCTGCACGCCGCGCTGGCGGCCCTGCTGCGGCAGCTCGGCGCCGGCACGGACATCCTGGTCGGCAGCCCGGTCGCGGGCCGCACCGACAGCGGTCTCGACGACCTGGTCGGCTGCTTCGTGAACACCGTGGTCGTGCGGACCGACGCCTCCGGGGACCCGGACTTCGGCGATCTGCTCGACCGCGTCCGCGACCGAGTCCTCGCCGCGCTGGAGAACCAGGACGTGCCCTTCGAGCAGGTCGTGGAGGCCGTCAACCCCGCGCGGTCGGCGGCCCGGCACCCGCTCTTCCAGGTCATGCTCAGCCTCCAGAACAACGCGGCCGGGGCCGTGGAACTCCCGGGCCTCCAGGCCGGCTTCCCGTACCACGGCCGGTACCGGACGGTCGCCTTCGACCTGCTCTTCGATCTCACCGAGTCCGACGGGGGTCTGGACGGTGCCCTCGTCTACGCCCGCGACCTCTTCGACCACGCCACCGCCGAGCGGCTCGCCGGATACTTCACCCGCCTTCTCGCCGGCGCGGTCGCCCACCCCGCACGGCCGGTGCGGCAGCTGGACATCCTGTCCCCCGCCGAGCGGCACACCCTCCTCACGGAGTGGAGCGGGCCGCGGCCGGCGGCCGACGCGGGGCCGCGAACCGGCTCGGTGCCGCAGTGGTTCCGGGACCAGGCGGCCGGAACGCCCGACGCCACGGCGGTACTTCAGGGCGCCCGCCGGCTCTCGTACGGGGAGCTCGACGCGCGGGTGGACCGACTGGCCGGGCAGCTGCGGGAGCGCGGCGCCGGCCCCGAGCGGCTGATCGCCGTGGCCATGAACCGCACGCCCGACCTCCTGGTGGCGCTCCTCGCCGTCCACCGGACCGGTGCTGCGTACCTTCCGGTCGATCCGTACCACCCCAAGGACCGGGTGGCACGGATCCTGTCCGAGGCCGCGCCGCTCCTGGTGCTCTCGGACCGCGCCACCCGCGACGCGCTCGGCGCCGGCGACTGGCTCGCCCTGGACGACCCCCGGCTCGCCGCCTCACTCGCCGCCGGGACCGGGTCCGATGTCCCGGGCGAGCGCCCGGAGCAGGCGATCCCGGCCGACGGCACGGCGTACGTCCTCTACACCTCGGGTTCGACGGGCCTGCCGAAGGGGGTCGCGGTCACCCATCGCAATCTCGCCCATCTCCTCGCCGCCATGCGCGGCCGGCTGCCGCTCGGCCCCGCCGACCGGCTGCTCGCCGTCACGACCGTCGCCTTCGACATCGCCCACCTGGAACTCCTCCTGCCGCTGCTCGACGGCGCCGCGGTCGTCCTCGCCTCGCCCGACGAGGTGCGCGACCCGCAGGCCCTCGGCCGGCTGATCGGACGGCACCGGGTCACCGCCGTCCAGGCGACGCCCTCGCTGTGGTCCGGCCTGGTGGCCGAAGTGCCGGACACGGTCCGGGGCCTGCGCGTCCTGGTCGGCGGCGAGGCACTGCCGCCCGCCCTGGCCGGCGGTCTCACCGCGCTGGCCGCGGAGGTCACCAATGTGTACGGGCCGACGGAGACGACCATCTGGTCCCTCGCGGCTCCGATCGGCCCGCACAACGCGGAGCGCCCGCCGCTCGGCTCCCCGCTGGGCGACACCCGGGTGTACGTCCTGGACGAGGTGCTGCGGCCGGTGCCCGTGGGCGTGCCGGGCGAGCTGTACATCGGGGGCGCGGGGGTGGCCCGGGGCTATCGGGGCCGCCCGGGGCTGACCGCCGAGCGGTTCGTCGCCGATCCGTACGGTCCGCCGGGCGCCCGCCTGTACCGCACCGGCGATCTGGTCCGTTGGACCGCCGACGGGGAACTCGACTTCCTCGGGCGCACCGACGACCAGGTGAAACTGCGCGGCTTCCGGATCGAGCCTCGCGAGATCGAGGCGGTCCTGGACCGGCACCAGCGCGTCGCCCGCAGCGCCGTCGTCGTACGCGAGGACCGGCCGGGCGAGCTCCGTCTCGTCGCCTACGCCGTCGCTTGCGGGAATGGCGCAGGCGACGCTCCTGGCACCGTCGACGCACTCGGCGCCGACCTCACCGAGTGGGCGCGGCGGGAACTTCCGCCGTACATGGTCCCGGCCGTCGTCGTGCTGCCCGACGGGCTGCCGCTCACGCCCAACGGCAAGCTCGACCGTTCCGCGCTGCCCGCCCCGAACGGATCCACTTCCCCCTCCCGTACGTCCCGGGAGCCGGGCACCCCCGCCGAGAAGATCCTCTGCGAACTGTTCGCCGGCATCCTCGGGAGACCCGACGTGGGCGTCGAGGACGACTTCTTCGATCTCGGCGGCGACAGCATCGTGTCCATCCGGCTGGTGTCACGGGCCCGCTCGCGGGGTCTGGCGATCTCCACGCGGGACGTCTTCCGGTACCGGACGGTCGTCGAACTGGCCGCGCACGCGAAGGAACGGAAGCCGAAGGCGGGTGCGGCCGGCGCGGCGGTGGCTCCGGCCTCGGGATCGGGATCCGAATCGGCGTCGGCATCGGCGTCGGCACCTGCGCCGTCGGCCGGCGAGGTGCCGCTCACTCCGATCGTCCACTGGCAGCGCGAACGGGGCGGCCCCGTCGACGGCTTCCACCAGTCCGTGCTCGTCCGCACCCCGGCGGACCTGACCCTGCCACGGCTGCGGACGCTGATCCGGGCGCTGCTCGACCGGCACGACGCGTTGCGGACACGGCTGACGCGCACCCCGGTGTGGCGCCTTGAGACCCTGCCGCGCGGCACGGTCGACGCGGCCGAGCGTGTCGTACGGATCGACACGGCCGGCCTCGCCGCCGGGGAGCTCGCGGACCTGGTCCGAGCCGAGGCGGACGCGGCACGTCGGCGACTTGCGCCCGGCGACGGGAACATGCTCCAGACGGTGTGGTTCGACGCGGGTCCCGGCCTGCCCGGACGACTGCTCCTGATGATCAACCACCTTGTGGTGGACGGCGTTTCGTGGCGCATCCTCCTGGAAGACCTGGGCACCGGCGCCGCCCCCAGGACGGCGGGGCCGGACTTCACCCCCGTATCGTTCGCCGACTGGGGACACCGGCTGGAGCGCGAGGCGCGGAGCCGAGAGGCCGAACTCCCCTTCTGGCGTGAGCTCGTCGAGGGAGCGGACGATCTCGTCCCCGGCGCGAAGCTTGTGGCGTCACGCGATGTCGAGGGCACGAAGCGCACCGTCACCCGGGTGCTCCCCGCCGACCGGACGTCGCGGCTCCTGACGAGCGTGCCCGCCCGACTGGGCGTCGGGGTGAACGCGGTGCTGCTGGGCGCCCTCAGCGCCGCCGCGGTCCACTGGCGCACAACGGACGTGCCTGCATTGGCGTCTGACGGAGCGACACCTCACGGCGACGCGCCCTTCCTCGTGGACGTCGAGGGACACGGCCGTGAGGAGATCGCCGACGGCCTCGATCTGTCGGCGACCGTGGGCTGGTTCACCAGCATGTTCCCCGTGCGGCTCCCGGGCCGGACGGACGATCCGGGCCGCACCGTACGGGCCCTGGACGAGCGGCTCGGGAGCATGCCGGACAAGGGACTCGGCTTCGGTCTGCTGCGCTATCTGCATCCGGAGACCGCGCCCGTGCTCGGGGCGTGGCCCCGGGCGCAGGTTCTGTTCAATTACCTGGGCAGGTTCGACCGGCCGGACGACACCGACTGGAGTCTGGCGCCGGAAGTCGGTGCCGTCGCCGGAGGCGGCGACCCCGAGATGCCCCTGACGCACCTCCTGGAGGTGTCGGCGATCGTCCACGACCGCGGGGACCGGCCGGAACTCCACGTCACCTGGGCGTATCCGGAGGCCCTGCTGGAGCGGACCCGGGTGGAGGCCCTGGCCGACGCCTGGTTCGAGGCCCTGCAGGCCCTGGAGAACCTGACCGCAGCACGTACCGGCGAACCGGGAGAGACGGCGTGACCGCAGCAGACCACACCCACGAGGACACTGCCGGGCGGACGTCGAGACCGGCGCCGCTTCAGCAAGGGCTGTTCTTCCACACGGCGTTCGACGCTGACGGCCAGGACATCTACACCACCCAGTTGACCCTGGAGTTCGTCGGTCCGCTCGACCCCGGTCTGCTGCGCGAGGTCTGCCGGGTGCTCCAGGACCGGCACGACAGCCTGCGTTCGGGATTCCGTACGGACGCCTCGGGCGCGCCGGTCCGGTTCGTGCTGCCCGAGGTCCCGGTGGACTGGCGGACGGCCGATCTCACCGGAACGGCGCCCGCCGGCCGGCAGGCCGAGGCCGCGCGGCTCGTCGAGGAGGAGCGCCGGCGGCGCTTCGACACCGCCCGGCCGCCGCTGATCCGCTACCTGCTGATCCGCCTGGACGACGCCCGATGGCGCTTCGTGCTGACGAACCACCACATCATCCTGGACGGCTGGTCCACTTCGATCCTTCTCGACGAGCTGTTCCGGCTGTACGACGCAGCTGCGGGGGCGGATGCGAGTGATGCCGGTGCGGGTGATGCCGGTGCGGGTGCCGCGTCGGACCTGCTGCCGGCCGCCCCCTCGTACACCTCCTATCTGGACTGGCTCGGCGAAGTGGACCCGGAGTGGTCCCGCGAAGCCTGGGCGGAGGCCCTGGCCGGAATCGAGGGGCCGACGCTGGTGGCTCCGCGGGCGCAGGGCTCGGGCACGGTGGTGCCCGAGCGGGTGCTGCGCACGCTGCCCGCCGCGCACACCGCGGCGCTGACGGACCGGGCACGGGAGGCGGGGGTCACCCTCGGCACGGTGATGCAGGTGGCCTGGGGGCTGGTGCTGCGGCAGCTGACCGGGCAGAGCGACGTGCTGTTCGGGATGACGGTGTCGGGGCGGGCCGCCGATGTCGACGGCGTCGAGGCGATGGTCGGGCTGCTCATCAACACCGTTCCGACGCGGGTGCGGATCGACCCGCGGGACACACTGCTCGAACTCCTCGAACGGGTCCAGGACGAACAGCTCGACCTGTTCGAGCACCATCACGTCGGACTGACGGAGATCCAGCAACAGGCGGGTTTCGGGGCTCTGTTCGACACCACGACCGTCTTCGACAACTATCCGATGGCCTCGGGCGAACGCCGTCTCGGCGAGGCGCTGCTCACCGGGGTCACGGGGTTCGACGCCACCCACTATCCGCTGTCCCTGATCTGCACGCCGGCCGAGGAGCTGGGCATCCGGATCGACTTCCGGCCCGATCTGCTCGCACGGGAGGCGGTGGAGGGGATCGCCGAGCGGTTCGCGCGGATCCTCACGGCGATCGCCGAGGATCCGTACCGTACGGCCGGCAGCCTGCCCGTCCTGTCGGACGGCGAGCGCCGGCGGGTGCTGGAGGACTGGAACGCCACCGCCCGCCCGGTGGCGCCGGTCACGCTGCCCGCGCTGATCGAGGCGCGCGCCGCGCGGATCCCGGATCGTCCCGCCCTCTCGTACCAGGGCCGGATCCTCGGGTACGACGAGCTCAACCGGCGGGCGAACCGTCTGGCGCGTGTGCTGCTCACCGAGGGCGCGGGGCCGGAGACCCGGGTGGCCCTGGCACTGCCGCGGACCGCGGACATGGTCGTCGCGCTGCTCGCCGTCCTCAAGACGGGGGCCGCTTATGTGCCGGTCGACGTGCGCTACCCGGCCGACCGGGTGGCCCGGATGCTCGGCGACGCGCGGCCCCGGCTCGCGGTGGTCACCGAGGCGACCAGGGACGTGCTGCCGGCGGGGACGCCCGCGCTCGTCCTGGACGATCCCGCGGTGACGCGGCGCGCCGGGGAGCAGGACGACGCGGATGTCACGGACGCGGAGCGGCCGGAACCGCTCCTCCCCAGACACCCGGCCTATGTCATCTACACGTCGGGCACCACAGGTGTCCCCAAGGGTGTGGTCGTCGAGCACATGAACGCCGTCAACTTCGTGGCGACCGTCGAGGACCACTTCGGCGCCGACGGCATGGAGCGGGTGCTGGCGTCCACCTCGCTCAGCTTCGACGTGTCGGTCTTCGAGATCGTCACGACCCTGGCGCTGGGCGGCCGGCTGGAGCTGGTCGACGACCTGTTCGCGCTGCTCGAACGGGACGGCTGGGAGGGCAGCCTGGTCAGCGGCGTCCCCTCGGCGGTGGCGAGCATGCTGGCGGGCGGCGCCTTCGCGGTGTCGGCCCGGCACGTGGTGCTCGGCGGGGAGGCGATCCCGCACGCCCTGCTGCGCGAGCTGCGGGAGCGGGTGCCCGGCTGCGCGGTCACCAACATCTACGGCCCCACCGAGGCGACCACGTACTCGACCTGGTGGCGCGGCGGCGACGAGGACGGCGACGGCGACCCGCCGATCGGCCGACCGGTGCCCAACGCCCGTATGTACGTGCTGGATCCATGGCTCCAGCCGGTCGCCGTGGGACAGCCGGGCGAGCTGTACATCGCCGGCACGGGCGTCACCCGCGGCTATCTGAACCGGCCCGCGCTGTCCGCGGAACGCTTCGTGGCCTGCCCGTTCGGCGCGCCCGGCGGCCGGATGTACCGCACGGGCGACCAGGTGCGGTGGCGGGCCGACGGACAGCTGGAGTATCTGGGCCGGCTCGACGGCCAGGTGAAGATCCGCGGCTTCCGGATCGAGCTCGGCGACGTGGAGGCCGCCCTGCTGCGGCACGCGGGCGTGGCGCAGGCCGTCGCGGTCGTACGGGAGGACCGGGCGGGCGACCTCAGGCTGGTCGCGTACGCCGTGGCGGCCGCGCCCGGCACACCGCTCGACGGGGCGGAGCTGCGCCGGTTCACCCGTGACACGCTGCCGGACTACATGGTGCCGTCGGCGGTGGTGCAGCTGGAGCGGTTCCCGCTGATGCCGAACGGCAAGCTGGACCGGTCGGCCCTGCCGGCCCCCACGTACGCCGCCACCGCCCGCCGGGAGGCGGCCCACGCGCACGAGGAGCCGCTGTGCGCGCTGTTCGCCGAGGTACTCGGGACGGACCGGGTCGGCCCCGACGACGGCTTCTTCGATCTGGGCGGGCACTCCCTGCTCGCGACCCGGCTGGTGAGCCGGGTGCGCGCGGTCCTCGGCACCGAGCTCACCGTCCGCGCCCTGTTCGAGGCGCCGACCCCGGCGGCCCTCGCCCGCCGGCTCGACGACGGGACGGACGGCTCCGGCCTGGACGTGCTGCTGCCGCTGCGGACCGGCGGACGCGCGCGACCGCTGTTCGCGGTGCACGCGGCGAGCGGCCTCGCCTGGCCGTACGCCCGGCTGCTGCCGCACCTCGATCCGGACGTCCCGCTGTACGGACTCCAGGCCCCGAGCCTCACCGATCCGGCGGGCGGCGCGCGCAAGCCGGAGGAGCTGGTACGGGAGTACGCGCGCCGGATCCTGGAGGTCCAGCCGGAGGGCCCGTACCGGCTGCTCGGCTGGTCGGTCGGCGGCACCCTCGCCTACGCGGTGGCGGCGGAGCTGGTGGAGACGGGCCACGCCGTCGAGTTCGTGGCCCTGCTCGACTCCTACCCGGCACCCGAGGATCTGCCCGACTGGGAGGAGACCCACCGCCACGTGTCCGGCTCGGCCGGCTTCACCGCCGACGGAACACCACCGGAGCAGATCGCCCTCCTCGGCGAGCACGTGGTGGACGGCGCCCGACTCGCGGTCCGCTCGGCCGTCGACGCCCTCCGCACCCCTCCCGCGCACACCCACGGCGTGGACATCCTCCACTTCCGCGCCACCACGGACGCCCCGCCCACCGCCCCGACCACTTGGCGGACGTACGCCGACGGCCGTCTCTCGACCCACGACATCCCCTGCGGCCACTACGACATGCTGGACCCCACGGCCCTCGCCACGATCGGCCCGGCTCTGTCGGCCCGGGCCTCGGGAGGCCTGACCGCACGCTGAACGGAGCGAGGGAACAGGACCGGGGGCGACGCCGCGGAAAGCAACGGCACTGGTTGCGGGGACCCCCTCTCCGTATGGGGCCTTGTGTGGATGAACTGGCAGGGGCGCGCGTCATCAGGAGGAATGACAGCGCGGGCGACGCGCGGTGTGTCGCTCGTCGTACTCGCGGTGCCTCACGGCCTGGCGCGTGGCCGGGTGAGGTCGGATCGGACCCTGGTCAGCATCTGGCCAAGGAGGTGGAGAGCCCGTGGCCGCGTGGGCACTCCGCGCGCTGTTCCGGTCCAGTAGGCCTCGGTCAGCTTCTCCGTCGCCGTGAGGATTCGGCCGTCGTCCTGCGCGGCCAATACGAGAACGAACCGCGCGTAGTCGCCGATGTCGGTGCCCTGAGGGTGTCGGTCCACGAAAGTCCGCAGCCTCGGCCTCAGGGCGGCCAGGGTGCGGTCCGTCGGGAAGACGACAGCGAGACCGGCGAGGGCGAGGCGAACCGCGGGGCATTCGGCCGGCCAACGAGCCAGCAGATCCGGGACGTGGTCCTGGACCGCGCTGCGCGCCCGGGCCTCACTGTCGGGATCGCCCTGCTGCGGGGTGGCCGGCCCGGTCTCGGCGAGGTGGCGCTCAGTGACGGTGGCGGCCTCGAACAGCAGGCTGATGGCTTCGAAACGCTGTCGGGCGGGAATCCGGTCGTCGACGGCGAGGGCCGCGACCAGGGCGAGGCCGTCGGCGGTGTCGGGCCGGCAGGTGTCCTGATGCAGGATCTCGTTGTAGAAGTCGGCGAGGAAGCCTCGGTCGCCACCCCCATGCGGGTCGATCTCGGCATCGAACAGCATCACCGCCTGGGGCGGCCTGCGGCCCGGCATACGATCGCCAATCACGTCCCGGAAGAGCTGCCGGATCGGCGGGCCGGACGCGGTCGTGTCGTGCCGGGACTGCTTGGGTTCAGCGCGCCTATCCATGGTCAGCGCAGTTTAGAGCGTGCCTCTTTGACCCCTGCGGGAACGTCCGAGCGCCTCGTCCTCAGGCTCGGCCCTGCCTGGTGCCCCCTTTCCGGGCGCTGGCCCAGTCGCCCGCCCGGCTTTGACGCCGAGAAATACAAGGAGCGCAATGCCGTCGAGCGGTGCGTTGCCCGACTCGATCAGTGGCGCGGCCTGGCCCTGCGGACGGACGAACTCTCCATCACCTACCAGGCCGCACTCCACGTCGCGTCCATCGTGATCCGGGTCCGGTGCTGAGCAGGTCGCCGGCCTCTGGCATCAGCTCGTCAGTTGCTGAGTGCCAGCCTGATGCCGAAGACACCGATGACGGTGCCGGTGATCCGGTCGAGCACGCGGCGGGCCTGAGGCTTGCTGAGCCACCCCTGCAGGACACGAGCGAAGCCGATGAGGACGGCGGACCAGAGCAGACCGATGAGGATATGCACCGAAGTGAGCAAGAGGCCCATGGTGAAGTGGCTGGTGCCCGGCGGGATGAACTGGGGCAGGACGGCGACGTAGAAGGCGCCCATCTTCGGGTTCAGGAGGTTGGTGAGCGTCCCTTGCCGCCAGCCGCCGCCGACCGAGTCCGCGCCGGCGGCCGGAAGGGAATCGTCCGCGACTGCCGTGGGCAGCCCCCGGAAGGTGTCCCGGAGCATACGAGCCGCCATCCAGATCAGGTAAGCGGCGCCGATCCAGCGCAACGCTGTATAGGCGAGGTGCGAGGCCGTGAGAAGAGCGGTCACTCCGAGGGAAGTGAGCGCACCCCACACCAGGGTGCCGGTCTGGATTCCGAGGACGACGCCCCAGGCTCTCCTGCGCCGGCCGAGGGCCGACGTGCGCAAGATCAGCGCCGTGTCGAGTCCAGGAGTCAGAGTGAGGAGCCCTACAACTAGGGCGAAGGACCACAGAGCGGAGCTTATTGCCATGGAATGCCAGCTTACCTCGCCAGATCACCCGCATGGTCAGCGGGCCTGGTGGATCTTGAGTACTCCAAAGAGACAGGCCTTCGTGGAGCCTCTCTGCCGGAACCCGCAGGCTCAGCTCGACGTCGCTGTCCGAACCCCGAAGGCGACCAGCACGGCTCCCGCCAGACGACTCGTCCCACGCCGGAATCGAGGTGTGTCGATCGCCGTGCGCGCGACTGCGACCATCGAAGCCCAGGAGAGCAGCCACACCAGCACGACCACTATGTGCGCGACCGCAAGCGTGGCGATCCGCGGCGCGATGGAGCGGCCGACGGTCAGGAATTGCGGGACCAGGGTGAGATAGACCGACGCTGCTTTCGGATTGAGGACGTTGGACCACAACCCCTGGCCGAAGCACCCGAGTCGAGCCCAAGGCGGCGCGTACGCCGTCGGACCGCGCGGCCGGAATCGCCGCGCCGGCCACCGCGCGCCGTCAGAAGTCCCAGCCGTCGTCGGGCGTCTCGTCCTGGGGTGGGGCCGGGGTCGTGAAGGAGTCGCCGATCATGCCGGCCGTCAAGGTGGTGCCGTCGCCGGGGTCGATGAGGATGAAGGAACCGGTGCGGCGGGAGGTGGCGTAGGGGTCGACGGGGAGGGGGGCCGCGGTGCGGATGCGGACGCGGGCGATGTCGTTGGCGTCGAGCCGGGCCGGGTGGGGACGCTGGGAGAGGTCGTCGAGGCTGAGGCGGGAGGGGATGTCCTCCACGATGGCCTTGACCGTGCGCGTGCCGTGTTTGAGCAACACCCGGTGGCCGACGGTCAGGGGCTGGTCGGCCACGTGGCAGACGGTCGCCTCGATGTCCTGGGTGGTCGCCGGGGCGTCGCCGGTCGGCACGATCAGGTCGCCGCGCGCGACGTCGAGGTCGTCCTCCAGCAGGACGGTCACCGACTGGCGGCTCCAGGCGGTGTCGACCGGCCGGCCGAGCAGGTCGATGCCGGAGATTCGGGTCGTACGGCCGGACGGCAGGATCGTGACCGGTTCGCCGACGCGGAAGGAACCGGCGGCGATCTGGCCGGCGTAGCCGCGGTAGTCGGGGTGTTCGGCGGTCTGCGGGCGGATGACGTACTGCACGGGCAGCCGGGCGTGGCGGGGCGACGCGTCGTGGGCGACGGGAACCGTCTCCAGGTGTTCGAGGACCGTCGGACCGCTGTACCAGTCCATGTGCGCCGAGGGCTCGACGACGTTGTCGCCGGCCAGGGCCGAGATCGGGATCGCGGTGATCTCGGGGATGCCGAGGTCGGTCGCGTACGCCGTGAACTCCTCGGCGATCGCGGCGAAGACGGACTCCCGGTGGCCGACCAGGTCCATCTTGTTGACCGCCAGGGCGACGTGCGGGACGCGGAGCAGTGCGGCGATCGCCGCGTGGCGGCGGGTCTGTTCGACGACGCCGTTGCGGGCGTCGACGAGGATCACGGTCAGGTCGGCGGTGGAGGCGCCGGTGACCATGTTGCGGGTGTACTGCACGTGCCCGGGGGTGTCGGCCAGGATGAACCGCCGCGTCGGGGTGGCGAAGTAGCGGTAGGCGACGTCGATGGTGATGCCCTGTTCGCGTTCGGCGCGCAGGCCGTCGGTGAGCAGGGCGAGGTCGGGGGTGTCCTGGCCGCGGCCGGCGGACGCGCGTTCCACGGCCTCCATCTGGTCGGCGAGCACCGACTTGGAGTCGTGAAGGAGCCGGCCCACCAGCGTGGACTTGCCGTCGTCGACGGAACCGGCGGTGGCGAACCGCAGGAGGGCGGTGGTCAAGGGTTCCGTGCTCGCGATCGTCGTCATGATCAGAAGTACCCCTCGCGCTTGCGGTCCTCCATGGAGGCCTCGGACAGCTTGTCGTCGGCGCGGGTCGCGCCCCGTTCGGTCAGCCGGGACGCGGCGATCTCCGCGATCACCTGGTCCAGGGTCATCGCGTCGGAGTCGACGGCGCCGGTACAGGACATGTCGCCGACGGTGCGGTAGCGGACGCGCCGCTTCTCCACGGTCTCGCCGTCCTGCGGGCCGCCCCACTCCCCCACGGGCAGCCACATCCCGGAGCGCGGGAAGACCTCACGCTCGTGGGCGAAGTAGATCTCGGGCAGTTCGATGCCCTCGCGGGCGATGTACTGCCAGACGTCCAGCTCGGTCCAGTCGGACAGCGGGAAGACACGCACGTGCTCGCCGGGCGCGTGGCGCCCGTTGTACAGCTGCCACAGCTCGGGCCGCTGGCGGCGCGGGTCCCACTGCGAGAACTGGTCCCGGAGGCTGAACACCCGTTCCTTGGCACGGGCCTTCTCCTCGTCGCGCCGCCCGCCGCCGAAGACCGCGTCGAAGCGTTCCGTGCGGATCTTCTCCGTCAGCGGCAGCGTCTGGAGTGGATTGCGCGTTCCGTCGGGGCGTTCCTTGAGCACACCGCGGTCGATGTAGTCCTGTACGGAGGCCACATGGAGGCGCAGCCCGTGTGCCGCCACCACACGATCCCGGTACTCCAGGACTTCCGGGAAGTTGTGTCCGGTGTCCACGTGCAGCAGCGCGAACGGCACCGGAGCGGGCGCGAACGCCTTCAGTGCCAGATGCAGCATGACGATGGAGTCCTTGCCGCCGGAGAACAGGATCACCGGCCGCTCGAACTCCCCCGCCACCTCACGGAAGATGTGCACCGCCTCCGACTCCAGTACGTCCGCGTGGGTCAGCGTGCACGGGTGGTCGGTGGTCCCGGACCGTGTCGTCGCCGTCGTCATGCCAGCCCTTTCTCCCGCAGCAGCGCGACCAGCGCCCGCGCCGACTCCGCCTTGCTCTGCTCGTGTGCCGGGATCCGCAGATCGGGTGCGGCCGGCGGTTCGTACGGGTCGTCGACCCCGGTCAGCCCGCTGATCTCGCCCGCCGCCTGCCGCGCGTACAGACCCTTCACGTCACGTACGGCGCACACTTCGACCGGCGTGGCCACATGCACCTCGACGTACGGCGTGCCCGCGGCCTCGTGCCGTGCGCGCACCGCCGCGCGGGCGTCCGCGTACGGGGCGATGACCGGGACCAGCACCGTCACCCCGTGCGAGGCGAGCAGCTCCGCCACGAACCCGACGCGGCGCACGTTCGCCTCCCGGTCCGCGCGGGAGAACCCGAGATCGGCCGTCAGGTGGGCGCGCAGTTCGTCACCGTCCAGGATGTGCACCCGGCGTCCGGCGGACCGCAGTTCCGCGGCCGCCGTCCGCGCGATCGTGGTCTTGCCCGCGCTGGGCAGTCCGGTCAGCCACACCGTCGCGCCAGGAGCATCGGCCCCGGGGACATCACCGTTCGTCTGCTCCGTCCGGGGCGGGGTCCCCGGCGAGGCGGGCGGCCGGGACATCACGCGCACCCCGAGGAAGCGGTGTCGATCTCGATCGAGGTGACGGCGATCAGCTGCCCCGTCGCCGCGTCCCGCAGGGCCATGTCGGCCACCTCGACGTTCTGGGAGTGGATGCTCCGCCATCTGCGGATGGTGACGGAGAAGACGGTGCCGGGGTCGGCGTTGCCGAAGTAGCCGATCTTCTGGTCGGTCACCTTGCGCCGCAGGAACTGTTCGTCGGTGCGTCCCAGCGCGCGCCACAGCCGCAGCAGCATCGTGTCGAAGACGGCGAAGTACGAGGCGAAGTACATCAGTCCGGCGCCGTTGAGATCGCGTACGACGTCCAGGGTGTACGCGAAGGTCTGGGGCAGTCCGGCCTCGTAGAAACCGGGCGGATCCGCGGGCAGGAAGCTTCCCGTGGCCCGGGCCCGGCCCACGAGGGAGCGGGGCGAGTAGGCGTTCGGCAGCGGTGCCAGGTCCTGGTAGGTGAAGTCCGCGGGCGCCACCTGGGCGAGACCCCGGTTGCTGCCCGCGGTGGTGCGGGCGATCCAGCGGTTGAAGTTCTCGGCGTAGAGGCAGTGCGGGTGCGGGTGTTCGTACACCTCCGCCGGGTCCAGCGGCCCCTCGGGCAGCTCCAGGCCGGCGGGGGCCAGCCGGTGCAGGGTGATGACCGACTGGCTGCCGAACTGGAAGGCCCGGGAGTCGACCCGGAGTTCGTCGCCGAAGGTGAGCCCATGCGGGTGTACGACGTCTCCGCCGCGCACATGGAAGTAGTAGAAGGACAGGTAGGCGGGGTCTCCCTCGGCGGTGCGGGCGGCGTGCACATTGGTCCGGCACGACGCGCTCACCACCTCCCAGGTCCAGTCGCCGATCCGGCCGAAGACCAGCGAGCCGCCGCTGCACATGCCCGGCGCGACCACCACGTGCCGGGAGGCCGTCTCCGGGGCCAGGGCCTCGCGCGGGGTGGGAAGAGTGGTCATGTCTGTGCCGCCTCTCGGACCTGATGCGTCTGCCCTGGACCGGCCGCCTCGGCCGGCCGCGGCACGGAGCGCCACGCGTCCGCCGCCGCGAGGAACCGGTCGTCGTCCTCGGTGGAACCGAGCGACACCCGTACGCCCACGTCCGGGAACGCCCGGACCGCGATGCCCTGTTCCGCGCACCACGCGCCGAACTCGGCGGCGTACGGGCCCAGGCGCAGCCAGAGGAAGTTGGCCTGGCTGTCCGGGACGTCCCAGCCGCCGCGCGTCAGGGCGTCCCGTACGCGGGTGCGTTCCGCGACCGTGTCGTCGACGCGCCGCAGCAGCCGGTCCTCGAGTCCGAGGGCCGCGACGGCCGCCCGCTGCGCGACGGAGGTCACCGCGTACGGCAGGCAGGCCCGGCGCAGTCGCTCGACGACGCGGGCGTCCCCGACCAGATAGCCGGTCCGCAGGCCGGCCAGTCCGTAGGCCTTCGAGAAGGTGCGCAGGACGACCAGGTTCGGATACGTGGCGCACAACGGCAGGGCACTGGACGCGGCCGGGTCCCGGACGTACTCGTGGTACGCCTCGTCCACGGCCACCAGGCAGGTCGGCGGCACGGAGGCGACGAATGCCCGGAGTTCCTCGAAGCCGACGACCGTGCCCGTCGGGTTGTTGGGGTTGCAGACGATGACGAGCCGGGTCCGCGGGGTGATCCGGGCGGCCATGGCCCGCAGGTCGTGCGTGTCGTCGGTCAGCGGCACGTGTACGGATGCCACGCCGGCCAGCGCGGCGAGTGTCGGGTAGACCTCGAACGACGGCCAGGCGTACACGGCGTCGACGCCGGCGCCGGGATCGGCGACCGACTGGAACAGGGTCTGCAGGAGGGCCAGGGAGCCGGCGCCGACCGCGATCCGGTCCTCCGTGATCCCGTGGGCCCGGCCGAGGGCGCGGATCAGCGGTCCGCAGCCGGGGTCCGGATAGCGGTTCACGGTGGCGCCGGCCTCCGCGATGGCCTCGACGATGCCGGGGAGCGGGTCGTGCGGTGACTCGTTCGCCGACAGCGGGCTCGGCCGCGCGGCCGAATCGTAGAGGCCGTCGGCCGGCTGGTAGGAGGCGAGGGTTCCGAGGACCGCGCGCAGGGGTGGGGCGGCGCGCAGGGGTGGAGAAGACATGGGACTCCCGGTGGAGGGGACACCGCCGCGCCCGGTCGTGCGCGCGGCGCCCGGATCGACAGTGGGGCTCAGGCTCCCGGCCGCCGTTCGGCCACCAGTCGGGCCACGTCGGCGACGGTGCCGGCGTCCAGCAGCTCGTAGTCGTACACCTCGATGCCGAGCCGTTCGTGCAGGGCGGTGGCGAGTTCCAGCACCGCCAGGGAGTCGAGGCCGACCTCCTCACGGGTGGCCGTGGGGACGACGTCCTCCTCGCGTACGTGCAGTTCGTTGACCAGGATGTCCTTGAGTACGTCGTCCACGGCTGGCTCTTCTCTCGTTGTCCTCACCCGACCGACACGCCGCGGGTCCGCGGCGGTTCACGCGCTGCGCGCCGCTTTCAGCGCGAGGGCCACCTCGACGATGAGGTCCTCCTGGCCCGCCACGGCCTGCCGCTTGCCCAGTTCGAAGAAGACGTCACGCGGGTCGACGTCCTCGCGCCGCGCGATGTCCAGGACCCGGGTCTTGAATCCGGAGAACACCCCGGCCAGTCCGCTGACGACGCTCACCGAGTCGATGGTGGGCGGGGCCGGCATGAGCGTGCGCTCGGCGAGGTCGGCCGCGTCCAGCAGTCCGTACAGGTCGATGCCCGTCGAGAAGCCCATCCGTTCGAGGACGGGGACGAGGACTTCGAGCTGGGTGTTCCCGGCGCCCGCCCCGAAGCCGCGGGCGCAGGCGTCCAGGATGTCCGCGCCCGCCTCGACGGCGGCGATCGAGTTCGCGACCGCCATGCCGAGGTTGTTGTGGGCGTGGAACATCACGGGCACCTCGACGGCGGCCCGCATGGCGCCGATCCGCTCGGTGACGTCGGCCGGAAGGTAGTGGCCGGAGGAGTCCATGATGCCCACCGCGTTCGCGCCGAACTCCACGAGGCGGGCGCATTCGTGCGCCAGCCGCTCGGCGCTCGTCATGTGGCTCATCAGGAGGACGGCCTGGGCCTGGACTCCCTGCTCGCGAAGGAAGCCCAAGTGCCGTTCGGCGAGGTCTCCTTCGGTGCAGTGGGTGCCGATCCGGACGACGTCCGCCTCGTGGGCGATGGCCCGCCTGAGGTCCGCGGTCGTGCCCCAGCCCGGCAGCATGAAGACGGCCATCGCGCTGTCGCGGAGGGACTCGCGGACGATCGACAGCATCTCGTCGTCGCTGAGCCGGGCCTGTCCGACCTGGAGCGAGGAGGCTCCGAGCCCGTTGCCGTGGCCCACCTCGACCATCGGGATGCCGGCGGCGTCCGCGGCCTCCGCGTAGGCGCGCAGTTGGTCACGGCCCAGCTGGTGCCGGACGGCGTGGTGGCCGTCGCGCAGGGACGCGTCGTAGATGAGGACCGGCTTTCCGGTGCCGCCGGACGGTGCGCTCGCGCTCATGACGTCTCCGTACCGATGCCCGCCAGGCCGACCGCCGCGCACTGCTCGGCGACATGGACCGCGGCGGAGTTGATGATGTCGAGGTTGCCCGCGTACTTCGGGATGCGGCCGCCGGAGGACGTGACCTCCGCGGCGACGAACACCTTGGTCTCCTCCACGACGCACGCGGTGATCCGGTAGCCCGGGGCGAAGGCGCGGACCTGCTCGGCCGCGGCCGTCACGGCGGCGTCCACCGACGCCGTACCGAAGCCTTCACCCAGCAGCGACATGGCGACCCGGAAGGTCGCCGGCGGTCGGGCGGGGCTGATGTTGAGGATCGCCTTGACGTCCTTGACACCGGTGAAGTCGCGGACCGCGTCCTGGGTGGTCTCGACGTACTCGTCCAGGTTGAGCCGGGTGGAGCGGCCGACGCTCGGGCTGGCGGCCGTCGTGACGACTTCGACGTACTCGACCCGGTGGTTCCGGGTGATCGCGTGCAGGACCGGGATCGACGCCTGGCCGCCGCAGCTGATCATGTTGACGTCGTCGCAGTCCAGGACGTCCGCGCCGTTGACGCTCGGGACGACCATCCGCCCCACCTTGCTCGGCGTCAGGTCCACGAGTTTGACGCCCGCCAGGCCCAGGCGTTCCGCGTGCTCGGCGTGGGCCAGGGCGTTGGTCGCGTCGAAGACGATGCGGAACGGGCGCGGGGCCTCCAGCAGGGACTCGATGCCGCGCGTGCCGATGGGAAGACCGAGTTCGGCCGCCTGCCGCAGGCCCGGCGTGTTCGCGTCGCGTCCCACGACCAGACCGCAGTCGAGTAACTCCGAACGCATGATCTTCTCGGCCAGATCGACTCCGATGAGGCCGGCGCCGAGGACGGCCACGGGCAGGCGCCCGTTTCGCTTCATGGCTGCATCGCCCTTCCCTGTCTGGAGATTCGTTGCGGCGGGTTCGGTCCTAGGCCTGCGGCGTCGGTGCGTCGCCCACGTGCAGCGTGACGGTGCCCAAGCGATCGAATTCGGCCACGAAGCTGTCGCCGGGAGACATCGGCACCGCCGCGTGGAGCGCGCCCGTCATGATCAGCTGGCCCGCTTCGAGCGTCACCCCGTGCTCGCCGAGGACGTTCGCCAGCCAGGCGACCACCGCGGCCGGATCCCCCAGGGCGGCGGCACCGGCGCCGGTCGCCACGAGCTCGCCGTCACGGGAGAACGCCATGCCGATGAGGCGTACGTCACAGTCGCCGGGCAGCGCGACCGGGGGGCCGAGCACCACCGCGCCGTTCGACGCGAGGTCGGCGATCGTGTCCGCGAGCCGGATCCGCCAGCCCTCGATCCGGGAGTCGACGATCTCGAGCCCGGCCATGACCTCGGAGATCGCCTCCCGCGCGGCGGCGACGGTGACCCCGGGGCCCTGGAGCGGCGTGCCGAGCCTGAACACGATCTCCGCCTCGACCTTGGGCGCGATGAACGCCCCGCCCGGCACGGTGGCCCCGCTCTCGTACACCGTCGAGCCGAGCACCGGTCCGTAGTCCGGGGTGTCGACCCCGAGCATCTGCTGCATCGGGACGGAGGTGAGGCCCGCCTTGTAGCCGACGACGCGGTCGCCGGCGGCGGTGAGCATCCCGACCAGCTCGCGCTGGATGGCGTATCCGTCACGCATGTCCAGCGCCAGCTGCTCGTCGGTGAAGGGAGGGATGGGGCAGCCCGTCGCGCGGGCCTCGTACAGCGCCTTGGCCTTGACTCTGGCGTCGTCCACCGAGATGTTCACTCTGCTCCTGTCAGCACACATCGCATCTGCCGCATGGGCCTGCCAGTCACCTGTCCGCGGACCGTCTCGGGTTCCGGCACGGCGACGTCGTGCGGGGCGTCGGCCCGCCCCTGACGGGCTGCCACCGGCAGCCGGGGAACCCGAGGTCCAAGACGCGCGGACCGCGTCACTCGGATCAGCGGAACGGATCCGGGCGAGGGGAGGGGCGCGGCCGTGGGTCCCGGGGCGCGTCGCCTGCCCCCTCGTTTCGCGTCTCACCGTAGCCACGAAGCGGGCTCCACAGAAGGTTTCCCTCGTACACGGGAGTCCGCTAAAGGGGTGTTTACGCCACAGTGGCACCGAACAAAGGGAAGGAAAGGGGCGCGATTCTCGCCGCAAACGTGAACTACGTCACGGGCGATTTCTCACGCTCGGCACATGCCCCTGGAAAGGCCCTGGGCACGCCGACAGCGCGGCCTCACGCGGGGGCCGCTCAAGGATTCGTTCGGCGGTGGGCGCCCGCGGCACGGCCGGCGGGACGCGGCACGGCGCAGCAGGGCGCGGCGCGGCGGCGCTCGGGGTGGGCCGACAGACCGGGGCGGCGAGGCCGACCGGGCGTGGCCTCAGCGACGGGGGCTCAACGGGCCGTTCGCCAGGAGCCGTTCAACGGGTCGGTGCGCTGCAGTCCGGCGGCCAGCCGCTCCCACTCTCTCGCGTAGTGGCTCACCACCTCGGTGAGGGCCCGGGCGCAGTGCGGCGGGACGGCGGCCAGCAACTCCTCGCCCGCCGCGAGTCCCTGGGCCTGGCCGTTGAGCCAGCGCAGCAGGGCGCGGCCGCTGTCCGTGAAGCGGATCGAGGGATCGTTGGCGAGGACGTCCAGGGCCCTCACCCGGATACGCGCGGGCCCCCGCGAGGTGGCGTCCGCGGGGGCCGGGAGGGAGGTCAGAGGAACCAAGGAGCCCCGGCCGGAGGGGCGTGGGGACGCCGCGACCACGAGCGGGGCCGGACACGCGGCGTCCTCGGGGGCGAGACCGGCCGCGGCACCCGGTCTCCGGGGGCCGGCTTCCGAGGCCGCCGCGCCGGACCGCAGTTCCTGCCGCAGCCGGTGCGCGGTGCTGACCGAGACACCGGCCTCCTGGGCCACTTCGCGCAAGGTGGCGCGGGGCCGCTCGACCAGCAGGGACCGGGCCTTCTCACGCCGTTCCGGCATGTCCGCCGGGCGCACCCGGCCGTCCCGTCCGACGCGCGGGACCGGTGGGGCCGGAGGATTCGACTGAGGAGATTCCTCACTCGAACATCTCCCCCGCACAGCCCCTACGGTCTTCGGCGAGACCCCTGTGACGGCGGCGATGGCCCGGTCGGACCAGTGGGGGTGGGTGGCGAGAATGCGCCGGGCGGCCGCCTTGCGGTCGCCGAGGGTCAGCGGAAGACCATGGCCGGTATTGGCCTGCACCGCGCGGATGAACAGATCGGCCGCCGTGCCGTCGACCTGGCGGACCGCGATACGGGGTTCCCCGCGCAGGATCGCGGCCCGCAGCCGGTGCATGCCGTCGATCACGCGGCCCGTGCCGCGGTGCACGAGGATCGGTTCGAACTCGGCCCCGCACTCCGCCAGCGCCCGTACATGGTCCGCGTTCAGACCCGCCAGGCGCGGCGAGTCCGCCGGCAGCAGGGATTCCACCGGCATGGTGATGATCGTCGACCGCGATTCGTCGGACAACTCTTCCCTCCCTTCTGCTAGCGGTACGCCCTGCGCCGGATCGGCAGGCGCACGCCGCGTGCGGAAGGCCGGCTGGTCGTCCCGTACCCGCGCGGCGCGCGGCGCGCGGCGCGCGGCGCGCGGGCGGATCCTCGCGGTCTCACGCCTGCTCGGCCGCCACCGCCTTCGGGGCAGGCCCGCGGTAGGTGGTGTACGCGAACGGGCTGAGCAGCAGCGGAACATGCAGGTGGCTCGGATCGCCCTGGTAGTGGACCGAGACGATGACCTCGGCGTACAGGCTGTCGACCGCCCGCTCGGCGAAGTACGCGCCGGTGTCGAAGACCAGGCGGTAGGACCCGCGCGGCAGGGCCCGGCCGGACAGTGAGGCGATCCTTCCCGCGCTGTCGGTCCGCGCCCGGGCCACGACGGGCCACGCGCCGTTCTCCCGGGCGTGCAGGGTGACGGCCAGCTCGGCGACCGAGCAGCCACTGGTGGAGTCGACGACCCGGACCGAGATGCTCATCGGACGTCACCGCCCTGTCGTCCCGGGCCGTATCCCGGCCGCGTCCGCCTCCGTCTTGCCATCGCTCCCGCATCCCATCCCGCGTCGTCGGGCCGGTACGTGGGGGCACTCGCGCGCACCGGCCGCGTGCGATCCGTCCGTCCGGGCCGTGCTCCGTACGGACGGACCGCCTCGTCGTCTCGCCATCCCGTCGTCACGCCATCGCGTGTCGTCACGCCATCACGTGCCATCGCGCGTCATCGCGTCATCGGGATGCGCGTGCCCTGCGTCGGGGAACGTCAGCCCCAGATGGTGTCGTTCGGCGTGTAGAAGCCCGCGAAACCGGCGAGGAAGGACAGCAGAGCCGACATATCGATCTCCCATGAGGAAATTCATGACCCGGAGGTCGGGGGGGTGGACTCCTCCAGTTTTAGCGAGTCCCCTTTTCGTCGTCCTACCAGAACGCTAAGTGCTCGCTAAGCGTCCGGTTCCGGAACGCCGCGGCTCGCGCGCGCCCGGCCCCTCGGCGCCCCTCGGCGCCGGTCGCAGCCGGTCGCAGCCGGTCGGCGTGGACAGCGCGACGGCCGCCGCCCTACCCGGCGAGATGCGAGGGGAAGGGATCGCCTTCGCCCGCCCGCGCCTCTTCGACGCCGGCACGGGATCCGTCCGTACCGGTGACGACATCGCCGGACCGCACCGGGCCCGGCACCCCAGGAAATTCACCGAGGTGGATTCGCCCGTCGTCGGGCGTCGGTCACGTGCCGCCGCGGCTACGGGCCGACGGCACACACCGCGTAACCGTGCGGGGCGATCATGATCGGGATCTCCCGGTCCGTCTCCCACTCGCTGAACGCGACCGCGATGTGGCTGTAGAACGGCCGCATCCCGAGTGTCGTGAAATACCGCGCCGTCTCCAGGACCAGCCGGAACGGCCCCGGGGTGTCCTCCGGGAGGGACGGACGGTCCAGCCGCCCGTCCGTACCGGTCAGCCCGCGCCACACGGTCTCCCACTCGTCCAGGCGCGGCCGTTCGATGCGGATCATCAGCCCGTCGACGGGCTGCCCGTTGGTTCCATCAGAGACACACACTCCCAGCTTCACGTAACACCGGCCTCATCGTTTGCATCCTCTGTAGGACGGGACACCGGATATGCCCCGTCAGCGAACAACACCCCGCCGCTGCCACGGCGGATCCTTCCCGCCCCACCGTCCGGCCCCGGCCCCGGCCCCGGCCGCCCGGACGGGACGCCGTCATCCCGAGCCGGCCCGGGCGTAGGCGGCGGCCCCGGCCGCGTCGTCGGAGGCCGCGCAGACCTCGCTCATGAGGCGCGCCGACTCCTTCTGCCACCGGGTGGCCTTGATCCGCCCGAAGATGTCCAGGGCCACGCCGATGTGCTCCTTGGCCTGGTCGTGGTCGTCCTTGTCCGCGGCGACCTCGCCGAGCGAGAGCTGGATGCGGCCGATGGCGAGATACTCGTGGGCCTGCGACGCGATCACCATCGCCTGTTCCAGCATCTCGTACGCCGCGCCGTGGCTGCCCTGGCGCGACCGGACTACGGCCAGACCGCGCAGCGCGTAGCACTCGCCCACCGGGTCGCCGACCGAGCGGACGGTCTCCAGCGCCTGGCTGAACACGTACTCGGCCTCGGTCACCTCGTCGATCTGCAGATGCGCCTCGCCGAGGCGGCACAGGATCTGCGCGCGCACCCGCTGGTTTCCGGACCGTTCCACCGCGGCCAGCCCGGCCACCATGGTCTGTTTCCCCTCCGCGATCAGACCGCGGTCCAGGTGGATCTGGGCCATGTTGCTCAGCACGTGCGCCTCGGCGGTCGAGTCGTTCACGCCGGAGAGCATGACCAGCGCCTTCTCGTAGCCCTCCATCGCCTCGTCGAGCCGGCCCTGGATCCGGTCGGCGAACGCGAGATTGCGCAGTGCCAGCGCCTCGCCGTGTACGTCGCCGACCTGGCGGAACAGCTCGCGGGCGAGCCCCAGCCGGCCGCGCGCCTCGTCCAGCTTGTACTCGAACATGTGCAGCGAGCCGAGGGAGTACAGCATCGCCGCCTGGCCGCGCCGGTTGTCGTGCCGCCGGGTGATCTCCAGCGCGATCTCGTGCGTCGTACGCCAGTCGTCGAAGTAGCCGTACATCTCGAACAGCGTGACCAGGGTCAGCGCCAGATCCCAGCAGAGTTCGTCGAGGCCCGCGCCCGCGGCCTGCCGGACCGCGGTGATCAGACTGACCCGTTCGTCCTCGAACCACCGGAGCGGGTCGGCCAGTTCGCGGTCGGTGACCGACGGGTCGAGGGGCAGGCGCGGCGCCTGTCCGTGGATCAGCGTGTGGTCCCCGCCGTACGCCCGCCGGTGCGCCTCCTCGACCAGGAGCAGCCAGGTGCTCAGGACGCGGCCGAGGACGAGCGACCGCTCGGCGGTGCTCTCGTACGCGGCCAGGCACTCCTGGGAGTAGACGCGGACCAGGTCGTGCAGCCGGTAGCGGGTGCGGCGGCCCTCCACCACCTCGACGTCGACGAGCTGGGCGTCGACGAGGAATTCCAGGGTGTCCTCGGCCTCCGTCACGGCGAGGTCGAGCAGGGGCGCCGCGACCCAGCTGGAGAACTCCGCCGCCTCCAGCATCGAGAGCCGCCGGAACAGGCGTTGGGCGTCGGCCGGCAGGCCCTGGTAGGCCATGGCCAGGCCGGCCCGGACGCCGACCCCGCCGTGGGTCAGCTCGTCGAGGCGCTGGCTCTCGTCGTGGAGTCGCGCCACCATCTTGCTCAGCGGCCAGTGCGGCCGGGCGGCCAGCCGCGCCGCCACGATCCGCAGGGCCAGCGCGAGATTGCCGCACAGCTTGATCAGCTGCAGGGCGCTGGTCAGTTCGCTGTGGATCCGGTCGGCCCCGAGGATCCGGCTGAGGAGTTGCAGCGCCTGCTCGGTGGAGAACACGTCGATCCGGACGGACCGTGTGCCCTCCAGGCCGGCCAGCCGGGACCGGCTCGTGATGAGGACCGGGCAGGTGGACGATCCGGGCAGCAGCCAGCGGACCTGTTCCTCGTCGATCGCGTCGTCCAGGACGATCAGGACGCGCTTGTCGGCGACCAAGTTCCGGAACAGTTCCGCCCGTTCCTCAAGACTCGACGGCACCGCCGAGCCCGGTATGCCCAGGCTGCGCAGAAAGCGTTCGAGAATCCGGGTCGGCGGGATCGGCTGCGCCGAGGGGCCGCGTAGTTTGGCGAACATCTGGCCGTCGGGGAAACGATTCGCCAGAGAGTGTCCGAGGTGTATCGCGAGAGTCGTCTTGCCGACGCCGCCCCGGCCGGTGATCGAGACGATTCGCATCGCGTACGAGGTCTCCGTGGCCTCTTCGAGCGCGTCCTCCAGCTGGGCGAGCAGGCCGTCGCGGCCGGTGAAGTCGGCGATCGCGCCCGGCAACAGGCGGGGCACCGCCGGGGGTTCGACGGCCGTCGCGGCCGGGGCCGCGAAGACGGCCGATGCCGCGGGCACGGCGGGCACCGCGAGTGCGGCCGCTACGGCGGCGGGCAGGACGGGCGCCTCGGGCGGAACCGGTGCCGCCGGTCCGCCGTCCAGCCGGCCGGAGAGGATCGACTCCTGCAGCCGGCGCAGCTCCTCCCCCGGCTCGATCCCGAGTTCGTCGACCAGCTCGCGCCGGCCGCGCCGGTACACCTCCAGCGCCTCGGCCTGCCGGCCCGACCGGGACAGTGCCATCATGAGCTGGGCGCGCAGCCGTTCGCGCAGCGGGTTCTGCATGACGAGGTCGATCAGCCGCGCCACCAACTGCTGGTGCAGGCCGAGGGCCAGCCGCGCGTCCACCCACTGCTCCACGACGGCGAGCCGCTGTTCGTCCAGGCGCGCGGCCGGGGCTTCGAGGGCCGTACTGCTGATGCCGCCGCCGAAGCACGAGGACCCGCGCCAGAGTCCGAGCGCGGTCTCGAAGGCGGAGGCCGCCTCCTCGAAGCGGCCGGCCTCCGCGGCGGTACGTCCGGCCGCCGCGGCCCGCTCGAAGACATGCAGGTCCAGCTCGTCGTCCCCGACCTCGGCGAGGTACCCCGGCGACCTGGTCTGTATGACGTCGGGCAGGCCGACCTTCGCCATGCTCGCGCGGACCATGGAGACGCAGATCTGGATCTGGGCGCGGGCGGTGGGGGGCGGGGACTCGCCCCAGACGGCGTCGATGAGCCGGCCCATCGGGACGATCCGGTTGGGTTCGAGCAGCAGAACCGCCAACACGACGCGCTGACGCTCCGCGGTGATCAGCGCTGGGCCACCAGGACCGGCCACTTCCAACGGCCCGAGTAAACGAAAGCGCATGACCGTCCTTCACATCCACGACATAGTTTCCGCCGGTCAGCTACGCACCAGCATCATATCTACCCAACCCGTTCGGGTCTGTCCAGTGAGCATGTGTGCACGGTAGTCGGGTATGCGACGGCGGAAAACGGTGCGGTTCACATGAAGGACGGAAGCCGGGGCCTCGCGCGCGGTCCGGGCGGCGCGCTCAGCGCCGCCGTGCGTCGGTGAGGTCCACCGTCGCCGATCCGCCGAGCAGGGACGGCAGTTCGGCGCGGCGGCTGATCCGCAGCTTGCGGTACGTGCGGGTCAGGTGCTGCTCGACCGTGCTGACCGTGACGTGCAGGTCCTCGGCGATCTCCCGGTTCGAGCAGCCGACCGCGGCCATCGCGGCGACCCGGCGCTCCGCCTCGGTGAGTCCGTCGCCGCCGTCGGCCGGGGTCGGCGCCGCGGTGGCGCTCTCCACCGCCAGGCCCCGGACCAGTGCCTCGGCCTGGCAGTCGGCGGCCACGCTGACCGCGCGCCGCTCGGCCGCCGCGGCCCGCCGGAACTCGCCCAGGGTCCGGTACGCCCGGGCCAGATCGGCGAAGGCCAGGGCGAGTTCGTACCGGTCGCCGTCGTCGGACTGCAGCAGTTCGGCCGCCTGCCGCAGCAGCGCCGGCCGGCGCGCCGGGGCGCCCGCGCCGGCCAGGACGCGGATCGCGGTGCCCCGGACCCGGTTCGGCATCACGGTGAACTTGGCCGACTGTTCCTCGAGCATCCGCTTCGCTTCGTCCGGCCGGCCCAGTCCCAGGTACACCTCGGCGACGTCGGTGCGCCACGGGATCAGGCCGGGGGTGTCGATCCCCCACTGGCACAACTTGGCCCCGCAGCGGCGCAAATCCTCAAGCGCCATCTCCAAGTGCCCGGTGGCGAGCCCGAATCGAGCCCGCGCGTAGTGGTAGTGCATGCCGTAGCGGGTGTCGAACATCGCCTCCGGGACCCGGTGGTCGAGATAGGTCTGCGCCTCGTCGTAGCGACCCATCGCGGTGGTGGCGAGGATCAGGGTGCTCAGCGGCGCGCCGACGGTCACGCCCCAGCTGATCGCCGGAAGGACGGCGAGTGCCTCCCCCGCGTACCGCCGTGCGTCGCTCAAATCGCCTCTGCGCAGGGAGATTTCGGCGCGTACCGCGCTGAGCCTCGCCTGCCGGCTCGGGGTGTGCCGGGCCCGCACCTGATCGAGGAACAGGTCGCACCAGGCCGTCGCGCGCTCGGCCCGTCCGCTGAACGCCAGGGCGAGCAGGGCGCTTTCGACGGTCTCGGTGGACAACTCGTCGGGCCGGGTGCCGTGGAGCACCCGCTGCGCCATGCTGACGGCCTCCGGATGGGGGCCTTCGCCGAGGACGGCGGCCAGCGCGGACACGGCCCGCAGCCGGCGGTCGGCGCTCACCGAGTGGGTGGGCGGCCGTCCCGTGCCGCTCCGCGGGCCGAGGGCGGCCAGGAAGGACGGGTAGCTGTGCCGCAGCCGGCGCCGGGTGATCTGCAGCTCGGTGGCCGTCTCCGGGTCGGTCGCCTGTCCGGCGACGGCGAGATGGCCGAGGACTTCCTGGGCCTGGTCGAAGCGGCCGTGCCAGAGCAGCGCCCGGGCCAGCGTCAGCGCGTCGGCGCCGCGCAGGCCGCCCTCGCGCATCGCCTCGACGAGTTCGCCGAGCCGGCCGCTGGACACGCCGGGGTTGATGCACCACTCGGCCCGGACGAGGGCGGCGGTGATCCGGGCCCGGCGGCGCGGTTCCGCGCAGACCAGCCGGGCCAGCCGGAGACAGTCCACGGCCCGGCCGGCGGCGCCGTCGCGGACGGCGTGCGCCGCGGCGTCCTCCAGGGTCGGCAGCGCCCACGGCTCCTGGAGCACGCTGCCGTCGGCGGGAGCGCCCGCGCGCAGCAGGTGGTCGGCGATCACCGTGGTGCCGGCGCCGCGCTCGTGGGCGAGGACGGCCGCGCGGGCGTGCAGCCGGGCGAGTTCGCCGGCCTCGATCGCGCCGACCACCGCGTCGCGGGCCGCCGGGTGCCGGAAGCCGTCCATCGTGAGCAGTCCGCCGGCGATCAGCGCGTGCACCGCCTCGGTGGTACGGGCCGGGCTCAGGTCCACCAGGCCGTCCAGGTGGTCGAGTTCGCCGAGGACCACGTAGCCGGCCAGCACGTGGACCATGTCCGGGCAGCCGCGGCGCAGGCTGGACAGGACGGCTTCGCGGTAGCGCGGGCCCGCCTCGCCGCCGCCCAGGTAGTCGCGGACCAGTGCCTCGACGAGGAGCGGGTTGCCTCCGCTGTCGGCGTGCCAGTCGGCGTACCGGGCGTCGGCGACCGATCCGCCCAGGTGCAGGGCGGTCAGCTTCCGTACGCCCGCCGGGGAGAGCGGTGTCACCTCGACGCGGTGGCAGGTGGGCTGTCGCAGCAGGTCGGCGCCGAAGCGGAACGCGGTGTCGCAGCCGTGCCCGTTGTGGGTGAACACGGCGAGCACCCGAGCGCTGTTCAGCCGCCGTGCCAGGTACGCCAGGCAGGTCAGCGAGGCCTGGTCGGCCTGCTCCACGTCGTCGACGGCGAGGTACAGCGGATGCCTTTCGGCCAGATCCAGCAGCACGGCGCTGAGGCCGTGGACGACCGTGTCGTCCACCCGCTCCTCGCCGCCGGGGCGCCGGGCGCCGTGGACGCCTTCCTCGATCAGCGCGACTGCCCGCGCCCGGTTCTCGGGGTCCAGCGGCGCGTCGTCCACGAGCTGCCGCATCACTCCGAGCGTCAGGTGCCGTTCGTCCCGGGATCCCAGCGCCGACAGGGGAAGCAGCCCCAGGCCCGGGGCGCGATCGGCGAAGTGGTGCACCAGCACACTCTTGCCCGCCGCCACCGGCCCGGAGACAAGGACGGCACGTCCGTGTCCGTCCCGCGCCTGTTCGGCCAGCGTGGTCAATCGCGCCAACGGTGCTTCGCGCTCCACCAGTTCCACCGCGAACTCCTCCCATAGGTCGGTGAGAAAGAGGGATGGTCATTTCTCGGCCAGGCAGTAGGTCGCATACGGGCGGGTGCTGTGTCATCCGTGCATGCGGCAGCTCATGTTTTCCGCCTGGCTCATCGACCGGCTATCGGCGCGCTATCGGCCGTCATGGGCGCGGGTGTCCGCAATGATGCGGAAACGGAAGAGTCCCGATAAGGAACCGGGGCCGGCGGCCCGGGGGTGTCCGCGGTGTCGGGTGCGTTCCTCGCGCGTGCGGAGCCACGGAGCGGGGGGGCCGGATCAGGCCGTGCCCGGTCACCGGCCCGTAGGCACGGGAGGGCGTTCCGCCGTGCGTCAGGGATCACCCGGCCCGGCCGGGTGATCCCTGGTGTCGTCGGAGCGGGCGGCTCAGCCGTCCTGACGCATCGCGTCGACCAGGCTCTTGGGGCGCATGTCGACCCAGTGTTCGTTCACGTAGTCCAGGCACTCCTGCCGGGTCGTGCTCGGCAGGGCGACGGTCCAGCCGGCCGGGACCTCCGCGAAATCCGGCCACAGCGAATACTGCTCCTCCGCGTTGACGAGAACACGGTAGGAGGCATTGTCGTCCTCGAATGGATTGCTCATGACCCCTCGCACCCCTTGATTGCCGCCGTTATACAGAGCTGCCCGAATTCTGGCCGGGCCGCTTTCTCCGGACAACCCCTATGAACCCGTAGGCGATACCGGCCGTGCCCTATCGGTGCGTCATGGGCCGTCGCGATGCGCTCGAACGCGCTCACGGTGTTTCCCGTACGCCCATCGAGGTGAGCACCGCGTCCAGGGCGGCCACCCCCTTGTCCAGCTCGTCGAGCCCGATGGTCAGCGCCGGGCGGAACCGTACGGCGTTCCCTCCGCCGGGCAGCAGCAGCACCCGGTGGGAACGGCGCAGGCGGTCCAGGACCTCGTCACGCCGGGCCGGATCCGGCAGGTCGAACGCCCACATCAGACCCAGGCCCCGTACGTCGCGGACCAGCGCCGGGTGGGCGGCGGCCAGGTCGGCGAGCAGCCGGCCCAGGTGCCGGCCCTTGATCTCGGCCGCGGCCACCAGGCCGTCCCGTTCGATGATCTCCAGGATCCGGGTGGCCCGCACCATGTCGGCCGTGTTGCCGCCCCAGGTGGAGCCGAGCCTGTCCGGCACGGCCAGCGCGCCCTCGGGCACCTGGTCCACCCGGCCGCCCGCCATCAGGCCGCACACCTGGGTCTTCTTGCCGAAGGCCACCACGTCGGGTTCGAGCCCGAGCCGCTGGTAGGTCCACGGCGCGCCGGACATGCCGCACCCGGTCTGCACCTCGTCGAGCACGAACAGCACGTCGTACGCGTGGCACAGCTCCTGCATGCGCAGCAGGAACTCCCGCCCGAGGTGCCGGTCGCCGCCGGCGCCCTGCACCGGTTCGGCGACGAAGCAGGCGATCCGGTCGCCGCGCTCGGCCAGGTGCCGGCGCGCGACCTCGACCGCCTCCTGTACGCCGCCAGGGCCGGGCGCCGGGACGCGCGGCCACGCCCACCGGGGGTAGCGCGCGGTCACCGCCGGCGCGGTGTTCGTCAGGCTCAGGGTGTAGCCGCTGCGCCCGTGGAAGGCCCGTTCCATGTGCAGGACTTCGAGGGGCTCGGCCGGGTCGAGTCCCAGGCGCTGCGCCCGCCAGTCGAAGGCCACCTTCAGCGCGTTCTCCACCGCCAGGGCGCCGCCGTCGATGAAGAAGAGGTGCGGCAGCCCCGGGTCGCCGAGCACCCGGCGGAACGCCGCCGCGAACCGCGCGTACTGCGCGGTGTAGATGTCGGAGTTGGTCACCTTGTGCAGCGCGGCCTGGGCGAGTTCGGCGAGGAACGTCCGGTCGCCGGCCATGTCGGGGTGGTTCATGCCCAGGGGCAGCGAACCGTAGAACGTGATCAGGTCCAGGTACGTCTCGCCGCCGCGCGCGTCGACCAGGGTGCTGCCGCGGCTGCGTTCCAGGTCCAGTACGAGGTCCAGGCCGTCCATCAGGACGTGCCGGGACAGTTCCTCCAGGGCGTTGTCCGCCGTGATCTCCACGTCACACCTCGTTCCGCTGATAGCGCCGCAGGTCCAGCCCGTCCAGGCTGGGCAGCACCGCGTCGGCGCCGGCCAGGCCGGGGGCCAGGGCCGGCTCCCAGGGCACCGCCACGCAGCGTAGACCGGCGGCCCGCGCCGCCTCGACCCCGCGCGGCGAGTCCTCGACGGCCAGCGCGTCGCCGGCGCCGACCCCGGCGCGTTCCAGGGCGAGCAGGTACAAGTCCGGGGCCGGTTTGTGCCGTTCGGTGTCGTCGCCGGTCACCAGGAAGTCGAAGTACCGGCGCAGCCCGAGCCGCCGCAGGTGCTCCTCGACCCAGCCGGCCGCGCCGCTGGACACGATCGCGGCGCCCTCGGCCGTACGCAGCAGCCGTTCCACGCCCGGCCGGACCGGTGCCACACCGCACCGGACGGTCCGCCGCTGCCGCTGCCAGAGCCACTCGTCGTCGCCGACCGGCCGGCCGAGCCGGTCGGCGAGATCGGCCAGCGCGACGCGCGCTCCGGCCGAGTTGCCGAGCATCCGGGCCCGTACGTCCGGACTCAGGGGCACCCCGAGCCGGTCGTAGAGGTCCTGCCAGGCAAGCAGCGCGGCCCGTTCGGTGTCGCAGACCACGCCGTCGAAGTCCAGCAGCAGGAACGGCGGGGACATCAGGGGGCCACCGGTCCTCGGTCGAAGGTGCCGAGCCGGGCGCAGTATCGGCCGAGGGCGTCGGTCCAGTGGGGCATCGCGTGCACGAAGGCGGCGGCGCGGGTGCTGTCCAGGCGTGAGTCCCGCGGCCGGCCGCCGACGAATCCCGCGTCGTCCATGGACATCGGCACCGGAAGGGCGGTGCCGAGCCGTTCGGCGAGCGCGAGACCCACCTGGTACCAGCTCGCCCGGCCCCGGTTGGCGATGTGCAGCAGGCCGCGCACGGCGAGGGCGCCGGGCAGCAGCCGTACCAGCGCGGAGGCCAGGTCGGGGATGTACGTCGGGCTGCTGAACTGGTCGTCGATCAGCCGCGGCCGGCCGCCGTCGAGGAACTCCCGGGCGGCGGCCACGACTTGGTCGAGGTTGGGGTCGGTCCCGCCGTACAGCCAGGACGTGCGGACCACGAGGTGGTCGGGCACGGCCTCGACGATCCGCTCGCCGGCCAGTTTGGTCAGTCCGTAGACGCTGACGGGGGCGGGGATGTCGTCCTCGTTGTAGCCGGCCGGCCCGGGCGCCCGGCCGTCGAACACGTAGTCGCTGGAGATGTAGACCAGCCGGCTGCCGTGCCGGCGGCAGGCCTCCGCGACGTGGTGGGTGCCGCCCACGTTGACGCGCAGGGCCGACTCCGGGTCCCGTTCGCAGGAGTCGACCACCGCGTTGGCGGCGGTGTGCACCACCACGTCGGGCTTGAAGTCGGCGATCGAGTCCCGGACGGCGGCCTCGTCGCCGATGTCGAAGTCGGCGAGGGAGACCCCGAGGAGGGGCCAGTCGGCGGTCTCCGGCCGGATGGCGAGCTCGCGGCGCAGCGCGGTGCCCAGCATCCCGTCCGCGCCGGTGAGGTAGACCCGCATCACAGGTGCCCGAACTCGGCGATCAGCTCGGGGACCGACAGGCCGGAGGCGATCTTGTCGCGGATCACCCGTTCCCGGCTGATGTTCATCCGGGTCCGCTCCAGCACGGCCTCGCCCTCGTCGCGCGGGACGACGGCGATGCCGTTCTCGTCGGCGACCACGATGTCACCCGGGTGGACGACCTGACCGTCGATCACCACCGGGACGTTCACCTGCACCGGCTCGGTGCGGTCGTGCACGGCGGTCGGCGAGGGGCGCGGGACGGTACTGCGGTACCAGACCGGGAAGTCCAGGTCACGGATCTCGTCGACGTCGCGGATGGCGCCGTCGACGATGCCGGCGGCCAGCCCGATCTGCCGCGACAGGGTGGACATGAGGCCGCCCCACATGGCGGTACGGGTGGTGCCGTGGCAGGCCACCACGACCACGTCGCCCGCCTGGGCCCGGGCCAGCACCGGCATGCAGTCGACCAGGTCGTCGATCGAGAGGTTCACGGTGAGCGCCGGCCCGGCGATCTTGTGGTGGTGCTTCACCGGCAGCAGCCCGCCGATCGCGCCGACCCGCCGCCGGGCGTCGGTGACCAGGCAGCTCGGGCTGTACTCGGCGAGCACCGCGCGGAAGCCCTCGACGATCTCCTCGGGCGGGCGGTGCAGCTCGTTGCGGACGGTTTCCACGATGGGTCTCCCATGGGTTCGGGGGTGGTGGTACGGGGGGGTACGCCGGGACCGGGTGCGGGCACCGGGTGCGGCCTACCGGGCGGCCAGCTCCTCGTTCCGGGCGCCCTTGAGGACGTCCGTGCCGATCAGGTCCGCGAGGTGCGCCGCGTCCAGGCCGTGCGCGGCCAGCACTTCCGCGTCCGTGCCGCAGCGCGGGACGTCGGTGAGGCCGACGCCGCGGAAGGCGATCCCGTCCCCGGCGCCCGTCTCCAGCAGCTGTCGGGCGATCAGGTCGGCCTGGCCGCCGCGCTCGTACTGGTGCTCGACGACGAACACGTGCCGGACATCGGCCAGCAGCTCGCCCAGCCACGCCGGGTCGATCCGGTTGTGCCAGGGCAGGTCCACCACGGTCAGCGCGACGCCCCGGGCGGCGAGCAGGCCGGCGGCGCCGAGGAGCTGGCCGAGGACCACCGGTCCGGCGCCGAACGCGACCGCGTCGCCGCCGGTGCGCAGCACCCGTCCCTGGCCGGCCACCAGCGGCACGGGCGGCAGGTCGGCCAGTTCGGCGGGCACCACCTGGCTGGACAGGCGCAGGTAGACGCTGTCCGGGGTGGAGCGGCAGTAGCGCACGGCGGCGTCCAGCTGGGCCGGGTGGGACGGTTCCAGGATGGTCAGTCCGGGCACGGCGCACAGCGCCGACACGTCGCGGACGGCCTGGTGGGAGTGTCCGGGCCCGGCGGGCAGCAGCCCGGCGAGCGAGCCGACGTAGACCACCGGCCGCCGTTCGGTGGCGTTGGTGTAGATGTGCTCGTTGGGGCGGGCGTGCAGGAAGCAGGAGAACGAGTGCACGAACGGCCGCAGTCCGCCGGCCGCCAGTCCGCCCGCCATCGAGACCATGTCCTGCTCGGCGATGCCGCATTCCACGAACCGGTCCGGGTGGGCGTCGCGGAACGGGATGAGGCCGGTGTCGAGCACCAGGTCGCCGTCGAGCGCGACGATCCGCGGATCCTCGCGCGCCGCGTCGGTGAGCAGCCGCCCGTACAGCTCGGGCAGCCGTACCCCGGCCGGTTTAGCCGGCAGGTCGAGCTCCCGGACCACCGGCCGCAGCGGCGGCAGGCCGTGCCGGCGGAGGATCTCGTCGGCGGTGCCGGTCAGTTCCCGGTACGCGGAGTCGTGGTCCTCGGGGCTCGGCGCGCCGCTGTGGTGGCGGTAGCGCCACTCGCCGGGCGCCATGGAGGTGGCGGCGAAGGTGGGGCAGCCGCCCCCCTTCACCGTGTCCGCGATGATCACCACGGGCTGTTCCGGGTGGTCCGCGGCGCGGCGGGCGAACGCCTCCGCCAGTCGCCGGGGGTCGTGGCCGTCGCAGCGCAGGACGCCCCAGCCCGCCGCGGTGAACTTCCCCGCCAGGTCGCCGAGGTCGCTGACGTCCGTGACGAAGGTGTCGGACTGCAGGCGGTTGTGGTCGACGACCACGGTCAGCTCGCCCATCCCGTACCGGGCGGCGCTGGGCAGCGCCTCCCAGTTCTGGCCCTCCTGCAGTTCGCCGTCCCCGGTCATCACGACCACCCGGGAGGTCCGGCCGGCCAGCCGGTGGGCGAGGATCAGGCCCTTCGCCTTGGAGATGCCCATGCCCAGGGAGCCGGTGTTGAAGGGCATGCCGGGGGTGCCGACGTCGGGGTGCCCGGGCAGTCCGTCGATCCGCCGCAGCCGGTGCAGGAGGTCCTCGTCGAGCCGGCCGAGCGCGATGAGCGCGGCGTACAGTCCGGGCGCGTCGTGCCCCTTCGACGAGAAGTACACGTCGCCGTCGGCCTCGAACGGCCGGTCCAGCTCCTCCAACAGCAGCCAGCCGACCACGTCGGCCGCGCTGAAGCTGGAGCCGATGTGTCCCGACCCGGCGCGGCTGATCATGTAGAGGGTGTTGATCCGGGACAGGGCGGCGAAGGCGAGGGCTCTGTCGTACGGATCGCCGACGCCGCCCAGGACGCGGTCGAACTCGGTGCGCGGGATCCAGGCCAGGGACCTGTCCATGGCTTCTCCTCGGGGAGGGGTCGGGGTCACCAGCAGCCGAATCCGCCGTCGACGGCGAGTTCGGTCCCGGTGACGTAGCGGCTCAGGTCGGACGCGAGGAACAGCAGCGGCCCGGTCAGGTCGTCGGCGACGGCCATCCGCCGCAGCGGCACCCGGGCGTCGAACTTCCCCCGGAACACGGGGTCCTGCGCGCCGAGCACGCCGCCCGGCGACAGGGTGTTCACCCGTACCCCGGACGGACCCCACAGCGCCGCGAGGTACCGGGTGAGCGAGGCGACGCCGGCCTTGGACATGCCGTACGCGGGCGGCTTCAGGAACGGCGGATCCACCGGCAGGTGGGCGTACATCCGCGGGTCGGGGGCGAGGCCGCCGTACATCGAGCCGATGTTGACGATGGATCCGCCGCCCGCCCGGACCATCTCGGTGCCGAACACCTGGCACATCCGCAGCGTCCCCTGGGCGTTGACCGCGAGGACGCCGGCGGACACCTCGTCCGGGATGTCCTCGAAGCGCCAGCTGCCGCCCTGGGCCGACGGCGGGCTGTCGACGCCCGCGTTGTTGACGAGGACGGTCGGCGTCCCGGCCCGTTCCCGGCAGGCGTCGAGGGCGCCGCGCAGGCTGTCGGTGTCGGTGACGTCCGCGACCAGGTGGGTGAACCGCTTCGGGTCGTGCGCGTCCAGTACCGCCCGCAGCTCCGGCCCGACGGTGTCCCGTACGTCCAGACCGACCACGTCGGCTCCGGCGCCCAGGAGGGCGTCGGTCCACACCGGACCGAGCCGTCCGCACACGCCGGTCACGACGGCGACCGATCCGGTCAGGTCAATCGCGGCCGGCATCGCGGTCCGCCAGGGCGTCGAGGGTGATGTCGGCGTCGGCCGTCAGCGGCCGGGCGAGGTGGCGGCCGACCACGTCGGCGAGCCGGTCGGGGGTCAGCCCGTCGCCCGGCGACTTGATCGCCACGTCCTCCAGGGTGAGCCGGTGCCCGGCCGGCAGGTCCCGGTGGGCGACCAGCTTCTTGCCCATCTTGTGCATGGCGGGCCGCTCGCCCGGCAGGACCTGCTTGTCCGGGCCGCCCAGCGAGCGCCGCACACGGCTCAGCCCGTCGACGAGTTCGGCGATGCCGGCCTGTTCCAGGGAGAACTTGTGGTCGCTGCCGGGCCGGGCGCAGTCGAGGGTGACGTGCTTCTCCACCACCCGGGCGCCGAGCGCGTACGCCGTCCAGGCGGCCCACGGGCCGAGGTCGTGCCCGGAGAAGCCGACCACCGTGTCCGGGAACTCGGCCCGGTAGGTGCCGAGGACGGCCAGGTTCAGCGTCTCCGGCTCGGCCGGGTACATCGCCGTGCACTGCAGCAGCGCGAGATCGGGGTTGAGCGGCAGGACGGTGCCGCAGGCCCGGCGCACCGCCTCCATGTCGGCGCCGCCGGTGCTCACGATCAGCGGGATGCCCGCCTTCGCCGCGTAGGCGAGCAGCGGGGTGTTCCGGATGTCCCCGGACGCGATCTTGATCGCCGGAACGCCGAGCTCCGCCAGGAAGTCCACGCTGGCGAAGTCGAAGGCGGTCGCGAAGAAGTCGACCCCCAACTCGGTCGACAGCTGCTGGAGATGGGTGTATTCGCGGGTCCCGAACTCAAGGAACTCGCGGTGCGCTCCGTACGTCGGGCCGAAGCTGTTGCGCCCGGTGTACGGGGCGTCGAACATCTCCTTGGTGTAGAGCGAGCGGTTGTCCCGCTTCTGCAGTTTGACCGCACTGGCGCCGGCCGCGGCCGCCTGGCGGACCAGTTCCTCCGCCTTGTCCAGGTCGCCCTCGTGGTTGTGGCCGATCTCCGCGATCACGTAGGCATCGGTGTCGTCCGAGATGGTCCGCTCGTTTACCGTCAGCGCTCTCATGGTTCTCAGGTCCTCTCCAGAAGATCGGTCACCAGCGAAGCGAACCGGTCCAGTCCGAGGTCGATCTCCTCCGGCGTGAGCGAGCTGCAGGACAGCCGCAGCTGTCGCAGTCCGCCTCCCGCCGTGTAGAAGTGGTGCATCGGCGTCCAGATGACCTTGTGCCGCTTGGCCGAGTAGGCGAGCAGGTCGTCGTCGGCGACGAAGGGCACCGTGACGACCAGGAAGAATCCGCCGTCCGGTCGGTTCCAGGCGACCGGGGACGTTGCCGGGAAGCGGGCGGCCAGCCCGTCGAGCAGGTGCCGCAGCCGTTTCCCGTACCGGGCGGTGGCGTCCCGGTTCGCCTCGCGTAGCGCGAAGTCGCAGTCCAGCAGCTTGCCGCCGATGACCGCCTGCGCGACCGGCGGGGTGTTGACCGTGATCATGCTCTTGATCTTCGAGAGCTCGTCGGCGAGGGTGCCGACGCTCTCGCCGCCGCGGACGACGGGCTGGTCCGCCACCACGTACCCGATCCGGGCGCCGGGCAGGGCGGTCTTGGCGTACGAGCCGAGGTAGACGACGCGCCGGCCGGTGTCCAGCGACTTGAGTGTCGGTCTCGGGGGCGCGCCGTCGCCGAAGAAGCCGTACGGGTTGTCCTCGATGAGCAGGATGTCGAGCTCGGCGGCCAGGTCGAGGAGCCGGTGCCGGGTCGGTACGTCGAGGCTGAGCCCGGTCGGGTTGGCGAAGTCCGGCACCAGGTAGCAGGCCCGGGGCCGCAGTCCGGCCGCGCGGGCCTCCCGTACCTTGGCGGCCAGGTCGTCCAGGTCGATGCCGGTCGTGCCGCTGTCGACGGGCACGACCGGCAGGTCGACCAGGCGGGCCGCGCCGGTGATGCCCACGTAGGCGGGGTCGGTGGCGAGCAGGACGTCGCGGTCGTCGGCGCGCAGCGCGCGGAGGACGAGGAGCATGGCCTCCTGGCAGCCGACGGTCACCAGGATCGACTCCGGGTCGGCGTGGATGTTCTCGTCGACCGCGAGGTTCCGGGCGACGAGGTCCTGGATCACGCCTTTGGTTCTGCCGTACTGGTAGAGCCGGTTGCGGGCCGCTTCGGCGCCCCGGGGCTCGGCCTCGGTGACGTGCTCGGTCCAGATCCGCAGATAGCGGTGGACGTCCTCGATCGCGAACCCGCCGGGGTCCGGCCGGCCGGGCGCGAAGGAGACCGCGTCCGGGTAGTGGTCGGACACCTCGTTCAGCAGGTTCATGGACAGCAGCGCCGGATCGGACAGCGAGCCGTGCAGGTGGGCGAGGTCCAGCACCGCCGGGGCGTGGGCTGCTCGTGCCGGGGACGACTCGGTCATCGTTCCTCCCTTACGCGCGTCGCGGACGCCCCGCGCACACCAAGGCGCCGGGCGGCGGCGACGTGCGGCGCGCCGGCGAGGGCCATCGACGTCGCGAGTTCGGCGCGCAGCAGGTCGAGGACCGCGGTGACGCCGGTCTCGCCGTCCACCGCCAGGCCCCACAGGACCGGCCGGCCGAGCAGTACCCCGTGGGCGCCGAGGGCCAGCGCGCGCAGTACATCGGTGCCGCTTCGTACGCCGCTGTCGAGGAGGATCTCGCAGGCGTCGCCGATCGCGTCCCGGATGGCCGGCAGGGCCAGGATGCTGGGTACGGCGCCGTCGAGTTGCCGGCCGCCATGGTTGGACACGACCAGGCCGTCCGCGCCGAGGTCCACGGCACGCCGCGCGTCCGCCGGGTCGAGCACGCCCTTGAGCACCAGGGGCAGCCGGGTCCGTCGCCGTACCCACTCCAGGTCGGACCAGGAGAGGGTGGGGTCGATCACCGAGGCCGCGTGGGCGCCGACGCTCTGTCCGCCGCCGCGCTGGGTGTCGGACAGGTTGACCGGCGCGGCGTGCGCCGGCACGGCGAACCCGTTGCGCAGGTCGCGCAGCCGCCGGCCCATGAACGGGACGTCGACGGTGAGCATCAGGGCGCGGGCGCCGAGCCGCTCGGCCTCGTCGATCAGCCACGCGGTGCGGTCCCGGTCGCGCAGCCAGTACAGCTGGAAGAACAGGGCGCCGCCGGGGACGGACAGCTCGTCCAGCGGGCAGCCGGCCAGGGTCGCCGCCGTGAAGGGGAGACCGGCCGCGGCCGCGGCGCGGGACACCGCCGGTTCGCCGTCCGGGTGCACCACCGCGTGGAACGCCATCGGCGCGACCGCGACCGGCATCGACGCGGGCACTCCGAGCAGGGTGGTCGTGGTGTCGGCGGTGTCCACTCCGGACAGGACGCGCGGGACGAGGTGACACCGGTCGAACGCGGCCCGGTTGGCGCGCAGGGTCGCCTCGCCGCCGCTGCCGCCGGCCACGAAGTCGTACACCTCGGGCGCCAGCAGGGCGCGGGCACGGTCCTCGACGTCGTCGAGGGTGAGCGGATCCGTCGCCGGGACGGCCGTCCCGGCCGTCACGCCAGGTCCTGCCGCTCGACCGCCTCGTACAGCTTGCGGATGTTGTTGCTGCCGAACGTGGTGGCGCCGCGGCGTTCGATGATCTCCATGAACAGGGTGCGGCGCGGGTGCTCGGAGCGGGTGAAGATCTGGAACAGCTCGCCGTCGTGGTCGCGGTCGGCGAGCACGCTGTACTTGCGCAGCTCCGCCACCGGGTGGCCGGACGGGCCGAGCCGCTGGTCGAGGTTCTCGTAGTAGGGGTCGGGCGTGGACAGGAATCCCACGCCGGCGGCGGCGAGATCGGCCACCGCGTCCACGATGTCCGGGACCGCGAACGCCAGGTGCTGGACGCCGGCGCCGCCGTGCTTCTTCAGGAAGTCGTCGATCTGGCCCGGGGCGGCGCCGCTCATCGGCTCGAGCAGCGTCAGCGTGACCTGACCGTTCGGGCTCTGCACGACCTTGGAGCGCATGGCCTGCGCGCCGACGTGGATGTCCTCGCCGAAGACCACCTGCCAGCCCAGGGCCCGCTCGTAGGACGCGATGACCCGGTCCAGTTCGCCGTTCTCGACGCAGACCGCGATGTGGTCGACGCAGAGCAGGTGGTGCAGCGCGGGAGGGGTGGTCCGGGCGGTTCCGGTCGGTCGCTCGGCGGGCACCGGGGAGAGGCCGGGCAGCGACCAGGGCACGCCGGCGGGCCGGGTCACGAAGGTGTGCGTCACGTCGCCGAAGGCTTCGAGTACGGAGGGGGCCGGCTCCGTCGCGGCGGGGTTCGGTTCCGTCACCCGCAGGGCGATGTCGCTCACGCCGTCGCCGTGCCGGGCGGTGTAGAGGGTGGCCGGGTGGTCGTCGGCGCGGCCCTGCAGCAGCACGAGGACGATGTCCCGCTGCCGTACCGCGACGGCCGTGAACTCCGGGGTGTCCCCGGTGGCGACGACCTCGAAGCCGTAGCGGTCGACGAACTCGGCCGCGCGGGCACGGGCGTCTCCGACGGAGAGCGTGATGTGGTCGATACCGGCGTCGACGGCAGGCTGATTTCTGGTCTGGGGTGCGGACAACACCAATTCCCCCAAGGCTCGGATAAGCGGTTTCAACGGCGGGAGCAAGAATTGTCGGATCCCGGAACCGCGACGAAAATGACGCTAGGGACGGGTGCCGAAGAATGTCAATGCGCCCCGATGCCCACCGCCCGATACTGCGGAACGCCCCGTCCCGCACCCGGGTGCCGGGCTCTCCCCGTTGGGGTTCGTAGGGGTTGCGCGCACCACCGTGACAGGTGAATATGCGTCCGATCGCAGCTGCGGACAAGGAGCGGTACGTGCTGATTCATCAGGCACTCGACGAGCGCGCGGCGGAATTCGGCGACCATATCGCGCTGATCGACGACAAGGGACCGGTCACCTATTCACAACTCGTTTCGGCGGCCGACGCGTACGCCGCCGCACTGGTCGAGGCAGGGGTCGGACCGGGCTCCCTGGTGCCGGTCCGCGTCACCCGCTCGGCCCGGATGGCGACCCTCCTGCTCGCCGTCCTGAAGACGGGCGCCGCCTACTGCCCGATCGACGTACGGTGGCCGGACGAGCGGGTACGGGAACTGCTGCGTCTGCTGCGGGCCCCGCTGTTCGTGACGGACACCCCGCTCGACGGCGCCCCGTGCTGGACCCCGCCGCCCGCGTCCGCGCTCTTACCCGGGTCCCCGACGGTGCGGGCGGACATCGGGCCGGCCGACCCGGCCTGTGTCTTCTTCACCTCGGGCAGCACCGGGGCCCCCAAGGGCGTGGTGACACCCCACCAGGCCGTACTGCGGCTCTTCGACAGCGGCCCGCTGGCGGCCTTCGGCCCCGGGCGGGTGCTGCCGCAGCTCGCCCCTGTCGGCTGGGACGCCTGCGGGCTGGAGCTGTGGGGCATGCTCAGCCGGGGCGGCACCGTCGTGCTGCCGGACGAGGATCACCTGCTCCCCGACACCCTGCGCGACCTGATCGCCGGGCACGGCGTGAACACCCTCGTCCTGGTCGCGTCCGTGGTGAACCTGCTGGTGCGGCTGGACCCCGGCTGCTTCGACGGGGTCGACCTCATGTTCATCGGCGGTGAGCGGCTGTCGCCGGAGCCGGTACGCACCCTGCTGCTGCGCCACCCGGACACGACCGTCCACAACTGCTACGGCCCGGTGGAGAGTTTCGCCTTCACCACCATGCACCGCATCCGGCCCCAGGACTGCGACCGGCCCCACGGCGTCCCCATCGGGCGGCCGGTGCCGGGCACCGAGGTCCATCTGATCGACGGCGAGCTGTGCGTCGCGGGCACGGGCCTGGCCGAGGGCTACCTGCGCGACCCGGAACGTACCGCCGAACGGTTCGTCACCGTCGACGTCCAGGGGGTGCCGACGCGGGTCTACCGCACCGGCGACCGCGCGGAACGCGACGCCGAGGGAGTGCTGCACTTCCTCGGCCGCGCCGACCGGCAGGTGAAGATCCGCGGCTACCGGGTGGAGCTGGCCGAGGTGGAGAGCCACGCCGCGGGCCATCCGGGGGTACGCGACTGCGTGGCGGTGGCGCTGACCGGCCGGAGCGGCGCGTACGAGCGTCTGGCGCTGGCCTTCACCGGGAACGCGGACCCGGAGCGGGTACGTACGGAACTGAGCGGCCGGCTCCCCGGCCACCTGGTGCCCGATGTGGTGCGCCGACTCGACGAACTCCCCCACAACGCCAACGGCAAGGTGGATCACCGGGCCACGGCGGAGCTGCTGCGCGTTCCGACCCCAGGAAGGGGCAGACGATGACCCTGCACAAGAGCACCGAGACCGCCGGGATGACGGGAATGAACGGATCGAACGGGATGACCGGGACCGTCGGAGCCACCGGACACGCCGACACCGCGTGCGCCGAGACCACCGACAGGATCGTGGAGGACTACCTCACGCTCGTCGACGACAGCATGGTCGCGGTGCTGCCGCACGCCCTGCGCATCGCCGTCGAACTCGGCATCGCCGACATGATGAACGCCCTGACACCGCAGTCCGTGGCCACCACGGCGGACCTGGTCGGCGCCGACCCCGACGCCCTGTCCCGGCTCCTGTCCGCCCTCGCCGCGGCCGGGTTCTTCACCGGCGACCCGGCCACCGGCTTCCGGCTGACGGCGCGCGGCGCCCGGCTGCGCCGGGACCACCCGCACAGCCTCTCCGCGTCGCTCGTCAACGCCGAGAGCCAACTGGCCTGGCTGCGCGCCGCCGACAGCTTCCGTACCGGCGCCGCGTCCTTCGGCACCGGGGACGAGGACGGCGAGGCCGCGGCCGGCGGCTTCTTCGGCGTCAAGGACAACCGGCGCGCCGAGAACCTCGCCTTCCTGCGCCGGATGCGCGAACGCACCGGCCGGCTGTACCGGCAGGCGGCCGAGACCGTCGACTGGTCGCCCTCGTCCGTCATCCTGGACATCGGCGGCGCGGACGGCTTCCTCCTCGGCGGGATCCTGTCGGCGGCCCCGCACGCGAGCGGCATCCTGTTCGACCGCCCCACGGTGATCGACGAGGTCAACCGCCGCGGCGGCGTGCCCGGTTGCCGCACCGTGCCCGGCGACTTCTTCGTCGCGGTGCCCACCGGCGCGGACACCCATCTGCTGTGCAGCGTCCTGCACGACTGGACCGACGAGCAGTCGGTGGACATCCTGCGGTCGAGCCGGCGCGCGCTGGCGCCCGGCGGCCGGCTGCTGGTGATCGAGATGCTGGTTCCGGAGGACGGCTCCCCGCACATCAGCCGCTGGAGCGACCTCGGCATGATGGTCCTCACCGGCGGCCGGGAACGCGACCGGGCCGGGTTCACCCGGATCCTGCACGCGGCCGGGTACCAGGTGAGCCGGGTCCTGGAGATCCCGGACTCGCCGTTCTCCGTCATCGAGGCGCACTGACCGGCGATGAACGACACCGACCTCAGGCCCGATCCCGTCACGGGTCTCGATCTGCTCACGCCGGACGTCTTCGCCGGATACCGGTACCTGGACCAGCTCGCCGCCGTGCGCGCCCGTCCCGGGCTGACCTGGCACCCGGAGCCGGACGGCCCCGGGTTCTGGGTCGCCGCCCGGTACGACGACGTCCTGACGGTGCTGGGCGATCCGGCCTCGTTCAGTTCCCGCGCCGGCATCCGGCTCGGCGGGTCGGACGAGGCGGCGGGACGGGTCGCCGACCGGCTGATGGTGGTCAGCGACCCGCCGCGGCACGGCCGGATCCGCCGAGTGGTGGGCGCGCCGTTCACCCCGGCGGCGCTGCGCCGCTGGCAGGACCGGATCGTCGACGGGGTCACCGACCTGGTCGACGAGGTGATCGGGGCGCGCGTCGGAGGGGCCGGGGACGACAGCCGTACGGATGCTTCGGGTGAGACGGCCGCGGCCGGGGCGCTGGTCCTCGACGCGGTCGGCGACCTGGCCCGGCGGCTGCCCAACCAGGTCATCTGCGCCATGATGAACCTCCCCCGGGCCGACTGGCCGCTGATCGGCCGGCTCACCACCGACGGCCTGGACTCCCCCGACCCGATCGACCGGCTCGACGCCAACGCCGAGATCTTCGGCTACTTCGCCGACCTGCTCGACGAGCGCCGGGCCCGCCCCGGCGACGACCTGATCAGCTCCCTGCTCGCGGTCGGCGACGGCCTCACCGACGAGGAACTGATCGTCAACTGCGGCGGGGTGCTGACCGGTGCGAGCGAGACCGTCCGGTACGCGGCGGCCGGCGCGCTCCTCGTCTTCGGCGACCGGCCCGAGCTGTGGACGGCGCTGCGCGCGTCGCCGGAGCTGCTGCCCACCACCGTCGAGGAGATCCTGCGCTGGACCACCCCCGGCCTGCACGCGCTGCGCACCGTGACCCGCCCGGTGACGGTCGCCGGCACCGGCCTGCGCCCCGGCGACCGGGTGACCGCCTGGCTCTGCTCGGCCGACCGCGACCCGGCCGTCTTCCCCGACCCGGACACCTTCCGGCCGGACCGCACCCCCAACCGGCACCTCGCGTTCGGCTGGGGCCCGCATGTCTGCGTCGGATCCCGGGTCGCCCGGCTCGAACTGACCGCCCTGCTGACCGCGCTGACCCGCCGGGTGCGCGCGATCGCCCCGGCCGGACCGCCGGAGTGGGGCACCGGCAACTTCATCCACGGACTGACCCGCCTGCCGGTACGACTGAGCCCGGCATAAGCCCGCCAAGGAGCTGATGAACAGTGGGAACCACCGCAGTAGCCGAGATCTGGCAGGAGGTCCTGGGCGTTCCGGTCGCGGACGACGACGACTTCTTCGCCCTGGGCGGCCAGTCCCTCGCCGCCATGGAGGTGGTGGCCGCCCTGCGTCGGCGCCTCGGCGTCCACGTCCGGGTCCGCGTCCTGCTGGAACACCCCGTACTGGCCGACTTCGTCGCGCAGTTGACCTTGTCCGGGGACCCGGTGCCGGACCGGTCCTGAGAGCGACCGCCGCCACGGTACGGCGGGAGCGGCATGGTCGCACCCGCCGCCCCGTTGCCCAGGTGAGCACCGGACCGGGCGGTCCCGGCAGTGGCATGACCTTCGGCAGGAGACTGCTGGTCGAACGTGTCCGCTCGAGCCGCCCGGTCGCGCACATAGCCGCCAAACCGGGTTTCTCACGGACTACTGCCCACAAGTGGCTTCGCCGGTGGCGGGCGAGGGCGATGCGGGTCCAGCCGGCCGACGGAGCAGACCGGCCAGGACACCGCACGCGCTCCGGACCAAGGCCAGAGCATGTCCGACCAGCCCGAGCGGCGCTGCTGTAGGACGCGGTCACGCGTCCCCGGGACTTCTCAGTCCGTCGACGCGTGACGACTCCCCGATCGTCCGCCGTCACCGTGGGTCGCCGTCAAAGGCACTGGGTGAAGTCGCCGATCATCAGAAGCGTCGGGCCGGGGACGCCCCGGCCTGCCGTATCGGCCCTGGGGCGAAGGGCTCGCGGGATGCATCACCGGGGCGTCCCGCACCGTGCCGCTGGGCGGGGACGTCTCGGGCCCGTCAGGCGCGGCCCCAGGCCGTGGCGATCACGTCGGTCCCGTCGGAGTTGTCGCTGATCCGGACCAGCACGTCCTCCCCTTCGTTGAGCCAGCTGCTGAAGTCGATCACGTTCTTGTCGACGTCCTTGCTGGTGCCCGGCGCGTAGTAGATGGCGGACCAGCCCTTCCTCGCCGTGTAGAGGGTGACGTAGACGGTGTCGCCGTCGTTGGCGGCGTCGTAGATCCAGAGCTTCTGGTCGTAGGGGTGGAATTCCACCTTGGCGACGTCGCCGTTTCTGGTCCACAGCTGGGCCTTGACGGCCAGGCCGCCGGAGTCCTTGGCGAAGTAGGTGTTGTCGATCTGGTCGTAAAGGGTGCAGGGGCAGGTGCTGGTGTCCACCGATTCGTACATTGCGTTCAGTTCGCTGCCGTACGCCTGCGCCGGTGCTGCCGTCGCAAGCAGCGACACGATGACCGCTCCCGCGGCGGCCAGCAGGCCGGCCGCCTTCTTGTACACGTTCATGGGTTCTCCTTCTCTCAGGTCTGCGATCCCGCCGACTGGGCACGTGTGCGCCACGCTGCGCGGATCGCGGATCGCGGACGGGGAGTCGGGCAACGGCGTTGTCCGCCGGTAGGTCTCCTCCGTGACCTCAGTGTTCGCCGGCGGTGGGTTGTCAGGCAGGCGGCTTTCATCACTCCGGACAAACGTCTTCGCGTCGCCGTGAGACCGGGCGGGACGTGGCTGAACACGCCGTGACGAGGAACCCCTTGGCAACACGGAGCCCGGCCGCGTAGCTTGCGGCCGTCGTGCCGACGCCGGTCAGGGGGATGCGATGGGGCGCCGTGAGCGAGAGCTTGACCCGAGCAGCGGACCGGTGGCCCGGTTCGCCCACGAACTGAGGAAGCTGCGGGACGCGGCGGGACCGCTCACGTACCGCGCGATGGCGGTCGAGGCCCGGTATTCGACGGCGACCCTGGCGGAGGCGGCCGCAGGAGAGCACCTTCCGTCGCTTCCGGTGGCCCTGGCCTACGTTCGGGCGTGCGGCGGGGACGTGGCCGACTGGGAACAGCGCTGGCACGCGGCCGAGCAGGAGGCCGCAGGGGAGCGGCTCGCCGCCGGCGGCATGGACGTGACCGAGGCTCCGTACCGAGGACTCGCCCGGTTCGAGACAGGCGACACCGCGCTCTTCTTCGGACGTGACCGCACCACCGGACACCTGGCGGAACTCGTCCGGGCGCGCCCCTGCACCGCACTGTCGGGCCCCTCCGGCAGCGGGAAGTCGTCCCTGATCCGGGCCGGACTCGTTCCCCTGCTACGCCACCTCCCGGAATCCGACGGGAGACCGTCGGTGATCAGGATCCTCACCCCCGGCCCGCATCCGGCCGGCACCCACGCAGCGCTCCTGGCGCCCGCGGCCACCAGCCCTCGGTCCCTGCTCATCATCGACCAGTTCGAGGAGTTGTTCACGCTCTGCGCCGACCCCGTCGAGCGCACCCGCTTCATCAAGGCTCTCCTGGACACGACACGTGCCGATCTCGGGGGCCGTGTGCTGATCGCGGTACGCGCCGACTTCCTCGGTCATCTCGCACAGGACCGCCGCCTCGCCGACGCGGCCGGCGCCGGCACGTTTCTTCTCGGGCCGATGAGCCGGGAGGAACTGCGCGATGCGATCACCAGGCCCGCCGCCGCCCAAGGGCTCCTCGTCGAACGGTCACTGACCGCCCGGATCGTCGAGGAACTCGATCATCAGCCCGGCGGCCTTCCCCTGATGTCCCACGCCCTGCTCGAGACCTGGCGCCGGCGCCGTGGCCGCACGCTGACCGAGTCGGCGTACCACGAGACGGGCGGCCTGGCCGGCGCGATCGCCCATACCGCCGAGGAATGCTACGAGCGGCTCAGCCCCGCTCAGCGCCGGACAGCCCGCCATCTGCTGCTGCGCCTGGTCACCCCCGGCCAGGGTGCCCAGGACACCCGCCGTCCGGTCCCCCGCGCCGAACTGGGCCTCCCCGCGGACGAACACGCCGGTCGAGAACGGGCAGGAGAAGCGGAACGGGCCGACCAGCCGGAGGAATCCCACGGAGCCGGTGACCTGGCCGTCGTCGTCGAGCGGCTCGTCCGCGCCCGCCTGATCACCCTCGACCACGACACCGTCGACCTCGCCCATGAGGCACTGCTCACCGCCTGGCCACGCCTGCGCGGCTGGATCGACGAGGACCGAGAGCGAATCCGCTGCCACCGCCACCTCACCGAGGCCGCTGTCGGGTGGCACGCGCTCGGCCGCGACCCCGGGGCTCTGTACCGGGGCCTGCGGCTGACCACCGCACGGGAGTACTTCCCGGAGCGGCCGGATCCGAGCGGCGAACTCACGGCGCTGGAGGCCCGGTTCCTCGCCGCGAGCAACAGGGCGGCTCTGCGCGCACAGCGCCGCAGCCGTGTAGGCGTCGGCGCGCTGTCGGTCCTGCTGGCACTCGCCGTGCTGGTGGGGCTGGTGGCCTGGCAGCAGAACCGGATCAGCGAACGGCGCCGCGTCGAGCACGAGGCGCGCCGCATCGCGGGCACAGCCGAGAGCCTGCGCCAATCCGACCCGGTCACCTCCATGCGGCTGAGCCTCGCGGCCTGGAACGTGGCCGATCTGCCCGAGACGAGGGCGACCCTGCTGAGCGCCATGACGCAACCCCAGCAGAACCTGTTCACCGACCCCGACACCTCCGGCGACACGATGCGGCGCCTGAGCGACGACGGCCGCACCCTGCTCAGTATCGGCAGCAAGAGCGTCGTCGAGTGGGACGTACGGACGGGGCGGCAGCGGCGCGTCATGCCGGGCCTCGGTGCCTCGCTGAACCACACGGCGCCCATGAGAAGCGACGGACCACGGGTCCTGGACTTCGGCGAAGACACGTCCAGCCCCCGCAGGGTCGGCCTCCGGGACCTCGCCACCGGCCGTACGGGACGGCCTCTGTCGACGGAGCTTGGCGGCGGAGCCAACTTGGGGCCGAGCGGGCGGCTCCTCGTCACCTACGAGACCGCCCCGCCCGCCCCAGGCACGCCCCGCAGGATGCGCACCGTCCTACGCGACACGGCCACCGGAGCGGTCCGACTGTCGCTTCCTCCCCTGCCCTGGCGCGAGTCCCGAAACGGCGACGGGTTCGTCCCGGCCACCTCCTCCGCCCTGGAGCGTCAGCACACCGACGAGAAGCGCGACGTGCTGCTCGTCCAGGACGTGGTCATCAGCCGCGACGACGCTCTGCTGGCCTGGTGCCTGCCGGGAGAGCCCCTGCAGCTCTGGGACGTGGCACGGCGCCGCAGACTCGACGCACCGTGGGCGCCCACCATGTCCCGCGACGCATGCGTCAACGAGGCGGCGCAGTTCACCCACGACTCCCGCGCCCTCGTACTGGCCGACGGCGACGGAATCCGCTCCTGGGAACTTGCCACAGGCAAAGAGCGACGCCTGGTCACCCACCCCAAACCCACCGAGGTCCGCTTCAGCCCTGACGGACGATTCGTGGCGGCGACGGACCGAAAAGAGCTGCTGATCTGGCGCATCGGCCCGGAGACGCAACGCCGGCCGGTATACCGGTTCCCGCTCGCAGGCGAGGACGCCGGCCAGCTGCGCTTCGACCTCGCGGCCGGCCGTCTGTCCTATATGGTCGGAGCTCCTTCGTCACTCCACTGGGGAAGTGCCGTACGCACGCTCGACATACGTCGCATCCTGGCCCCCGAGTGGCGGCCCGCCCCAGCCACCGGCGCCCGGTTCAGCGCCGACGGCACCCTTCTCGTGGTCGCACGCCAGCAAGGAAACCGGATGAGCTTCCGCCTCCGCGACCTCCGGCCCGCCGGCGGCTGGACCGAGCTGCCCTCCATGCCCTGCGGGCCTCCAGGAAACCCCTACACCCTCTGCGAGCCGCTCCTCGCGTTCCGACCCGACAGCCGCGTACTCGTGTACGGGATCCAGTCGGGGGACATCGAGCAGCCCACGCCCCCACATATGGCTTTCTGGGACGTGAACCGACGTCGTGTCACCGACACCCAGGACCTCGTCGTGCCCGAGGGCCGCATTCCCGGCCTTCCGGAACTCGGCGCGGTGAGCTACACGTCCGACGGCCGGTTCCTGCTCCTGACCCAGCCCCCGACCCTCGGCTCGACCCACCTGTGGGATCCACGCCGCCGCGCAGTAGTCAGATCCTGGCCCGGAGTCCAGGGCAACGCACTCGGCGTAGCCCCCGATGGCAGCATGTTCGTCACCTCCGACGGCGCGGTCCGGGACCTACGACGGGACGGTCGGCCCGCGGTGGAACGACGCGTCCGCAGTTCGGGTATCGCCCTGACCTTCAGTCCGAACGGCGCGCTGCTGGCCACCGGAGACGAGACGGGACGTGTGATGTTGTGGGACGGGCAGGCCTGCGAACTCATCGGGGAGGTGAAGCCCGCGGACCTCTCCTACCCGCCGCCCGTGGTCACCAGCCTGGCTTTCTCCCCGGACTCGCGGCTGCTGGCGGTCGAAGCCGGAGGCACCATCCAGATCTGGGATGTCGACTCCCGCATGCCGCTGGGCCTTCCCATGCCCACGGCCGGGGACTTCGTCACGGCCCTGGGCTTCAGCGCCGACGGCTCCACCTTGCGGGTGTCAGGAGAACACGTGGATCTCGCGGCATACCGAATCGACCCGCGCACCGCGGCCACCACGGTCTGCCGGCGAGCGAACGGCCCCCTCTCGAAGGCGGCATGGAAGACCTTCCTGCCCGACATCCCCTTCACCCGGAGCTGTCCCATCACTTGAGACAGCGGCACCAACGCCTTGATGCCAAGGTCCCCGGAGATCCGCCCCCCATGCGCGGACCGCCCTGTTCCTGCCGGAGCCTGCCGCTTCCGGACTGGTCAGGATCTTGAAGTCCGAGGCCGTGTAGGCCCGGCGGATGCGGGAAGCGTGGCCTCGGCCTTCAGGACCGCCGCGCTCAGAAGACGGCGTTCATGCCGTTCCAGCCGTTGTCGATCTTCGTGTTGCCGGTCTGAAGTCCACCGGCGCCATTGCCCCGGTAGAGGTAGAGATCACCGGTGGCTTCTTGACGCGCAAGGATGTCGGCGTTGCCATCTCCGTCGAAATCTCCGGGGCTGAGGATGGCGTCCATACCGTTCCAGCCGTTGTCGATCTTCGTGTTGCCGGTCTGGAGCCCTCCGGCGCCATTGCCCCGGTAGAGGTAGAGATCACCGGTGGCTTCTTGACGCGCAAGGATGTCGGCGTTGCCATCTCCGTCGAAATCTCCGGGGCTGAGGATGGCGTCCATACCGTTCCAGCCGTTGTCGATCTTCGTGTTGCCGGTCTGGAGCCCTCCGGCGCCATTGCCCCGGTAGAGGTAGAGATCACCGGTGGCTTCTTGACGCGCAAGGATGTCGGCGTTGCCATCTCCGTCGAAATCTCCGGGGCTGAGGATGGCGTCCATACCGTTCCAGCCGTTGTCGATCTTCGTGTTGCCGGTCTGGAGCCCTCCGGCGCCATTGCCCCGGTAGAGGTAGAGATCACCGGTGGCTTCTTGACGCGCAAGGATGTCGGCGTTGCCATCTCCGTCGAAATCTCCGGGGCTGAGGATGGCGTCCATACCGTTCCAGCCGTTGTCGATCTTCGTGTTGCCGGTCTGGAATCCACCCGTGCCGTTGCCCCGGTAGAGGTAGAGATCACCGGTGGAGGCTTCCCGTGCCACCACGTCCTCGGAGCCGTCGCCGTCGAAATCGCCGTGGCGTACAAGGGCGTCCATCCCGCCCCAGCCGCTGCCGATCTGGGTGTTGCCTGTCTGGAGCTTGCCCGCGCCCGTGCCCTTGTAGAGGTACAGGTTGCCAGTGGAGGCTTGCCGGGCCAGCACGTCCGCCTTGCCGTCCCCCGACCAGTCTCCGAAGCCGCCGGACGCGGCGCCACCGCAGTTCCGGCTGGTGACGGACTGGTCGGGGTAGGAGAAGGGCACGCCGTCGAACGTGGCCGCGACGATCTCGCCGTTGTAGCGCTGCTCGAAGTGCAGGTGGTACGCGCCGGGTGAGCCGACATCGCTGACCTTGCCGACCACCTGACCCATCCGCACCGTGGTGCCGACCGGCAGCAGGCTGCCGACCTGCATGTGCAGGTACCGGGTGGCCCAGCCGCCGCCGTGGTCGACGAGGACGTAGGACACACCGTCGTTGTAGACACCGGATCCGGTCACTTTGCCGGCAGCGCTGGCATGCACCGGGCGCAGGTAGTCGTCGCTGCCCGAACCCCAGTTGAAGTCGATCGAGTGGTAGTCGTTGTGGTCCGACCGGGTGGCTCCGCGCCATGTCTCACCGCAAGCGAACGGTGCTTGGAACACCGGAGCTGCCATCGCGGGCTGGGCGGAGACGAGACCGGAGCCGACCAGGGAGGCCACGGCGACGGCGCTCACGACGAGACGCCGGAAGGTGGCGCGGGATCTGCGGATGACTCGCACAAGTTCCTCCTGAGCGGAAGGAGCCGGGAGAATAGTGCCGTCCGGCCGGGTCGGTCCGAAGGGTACTTCCGGCCGGGCCGACTGACGGGGCAGCCCGAAGTCTCCACCGTGGCGGACCGTGGAGTCCATCGGTGTTCTGGCCGAAGTCCGGTCCGCTATCTGCCGGGCCGAGTCCTGTCACCGGGCTCCTGAGCGGCCCACGGCCCACGTCTTTCGGGCCGGCCGGGCTCGGTTGGTTCGGCCGTCCGGTTGTCACGGAGCGGTCCGGGAGCATGGGGTTGATGATCGTCGTCGGACCGCTCACAGGCCGCGCCTCCTCATCATCTCGTTGCGCGCAGCACAACGGACGCGCAGCTCCTCGTGTGACGTCAGGTGCCGAACGCGGTCCGCGTCCCACTCCCGGCCGCCGTTGAGCGGGCGGAGCTGTACGCGGACCCCGTCATCCCGTCCCATGACGATGCCGGCCACACCGCGGCCGACGTCCATCATCAAGGCGCCGAGCACACAGTCCTTGGGCGCAATGGTCGTTCCGTTGTCCTCTGTTGTTGCCATGATCCGAAGCTACGGTGGCGCGCGGAAGTCGCCCAGACACGCTGGGTGGGACTTCTCCGGCCGGCGGTCGCGAGGTGCCAGGCAGCGTGGTAGTCAGCCGACGATGCCCAGGTGAGAGGCCATCTCACGCATGTCGTCCGTCAGCGTGCGCTTGCGCTTCGCGAGGATGTCCCCCATGACGTGGCGTGCGATGTTCTGATGCCTCAGCCACTCCGAGGCTGTCGCCTTGAGGCCGGTCAGCTCGTTCATCGCGTCCTGGTGCGAACCGAGTTGTACGTGCGCTCGCGCCACGTCCAGGCGATGGCGTCCCCAGGTGTTCATGCCCGGCCGGCCGTATGCCGCGAGCGCCTGGGCGCCGACGAGCCCCGTGTCGGCCAGGTTCAACACGCCGCGCGCGTCTCCGATCAGGGACAGGTCCTCGATGCGTTTCGTCTCGGCCGTCACCGGCCCGAACGTGGCCCAGTGCTCCTGGAAGTCGACGTGCTCGCGATCCAGAGCGCTGGCAGCCGTCGCCGCCATGCGCCGAGCCTGCTGGGCGACATCCGGTCGGTTGTTCCGCATCGCGGCGGAGGCCACACGCAGAAGGAGCTCGCCCCAGATGGCCCACTGGGCCGGCGTGGCGGTCGAAAGACGCGGCTCGACCTGGTCGGCCGTGGCGGTGGCCAGTTGTTCGGCCTCGTCGAAACGGTCCTGACGCAGGAGAAGCCAGCACATCCCGACGACGCCCGTGACGGCCAGTTGGGTGCTGCCCATGCCGCGAGCGTCCGTGATGGCCCGCGAGAGGGCGTGGTAGGCCATGTCGTAGCGCCGGACCTGGGTGAGGTACTTCCCGGCCAGCAGGAAGGCGCAGGCGCGCGTGGCGATCGCCTGCCGGCGTTCGTCTCCGTCGCTCAGGGCTACGGCCGCCTCACCGGCGCGCAGGATGCCGGGCAGACGCTTGGCCACGGAGTTGTAGCGGTCGGCCTGGTACAGGAGGTGCGAGTCGGTGATGTCCGATTGGAGCGAGTGGAGATCTCGCCGGTCGGCGTGATCGGCCGCCACCGGCGTCAGTCCGATGGGAGGCATGAGCGCCCTGCGCAGCCCGGTCAGCTTCGGTCCGTCGCCCTCGGCTTCGCGGACGGGTGCGGGCGCCTCGGACGCGAAGAGGCTGGATGTCGTGGTGCCGAGGGCGCGGGCGAGTGTGTGGATCGTCTCGACCGAGGCGGTTCCGCCCTGCTCCACCTTGCGGACGGTGCCCACCGAGAGATCGGCCTCTTCGGCGAGTCGTTCTTGCGTCCATCCCCGGCGTCGCCGATGGTTCCGGACGTTCTCTTGGAGCGACATGTCATCACCTCGCCGCAAGCGTACGACGGCGGACCGGGCGGCAACCCGCCCGGCCGGGGCCGCGCTTCAGGACTGGCTCAGCCGTTCCAGGATGCCCCGCAGGCTCTCCGCCAGGGTCGTCAGGTGGGGCTGTCGCAGCATGGTGTGGTGGTCGCCGGGGACCGTGTGGAGTTCGAAGCCGCGCCGGGCCAGGACGCGCCACGGGCGGGTCTTCGGCCGGCGCGGCTGCTGCTGGGCGGACAGCAGGACGAGGCGGGCGTCGACCGGGCCCGGGCGGTGGCGGAGCAGGGCGCGGGTGTTGGCCTCGAAGACCCTGATCCGGTCCCGCATGTCCTCCCGGATGCCCGCCGGGACGAGCCCGGCGCCCTCCAGGAGGTCGAGCAGCAGCTCGTCCTGGCGGTCCGGCGCGAGGCCGTGGAACGCCGCCTCGTCGTACGGGGGTGCCGGGACGCCCGCCTGGCCGGCCAGGTCGTGGACGAAGCCGCCGAGGAGGGCCGCGCGGTCCGGCAGGTCCGTGCCCAGGTACGGAGGCATTCCGGTGTCCAGCATGACGACCAGCGCGACCGGTTCGCCCGCGGCGGTCAGCTGACCGGCCATCTCCGTGGCCACCAGACCGCCCAGGGACCAGCCGCCGAGATGGTAGGGGCCGTGCGGCTGGACGGCACGGATCGCGTCGACGTAGTGCGCGGCCAGGTCGGTGAGCGAGGTGGTGACCGGGCCGCCGTCGAGGCCGGGGTCCTCCAGTCCGTACAGCGGCTGGTCGGGGTCGGTCAGGCGGGCCAGCGGCAGGTACGGCACCACGGATCCGCCGACGGCGTGGACGAGGAAGAGCGGCGGCCGGCTGCCGGTGGGCTTGATCGGTACGAGGGGTGAGGTCCGGGACACGCCGGCCTGGCCCGGCTGGTTCGGCGCGTCCGGCTTCCCGGACGGGTTCCGGCGGGACGGGTCGAGCAGCATGGCGGTCCTCTCCACGGTCGGTGTCGCGTACAGGTCGCGTACGTCCAGTTCGACGCCGAACTCGCGGCGGATCTCGGCCCGCAGCCGGGTCAGGTCGAGCGAGCTGCCTCCCAGGTCGAAGAAGCTGTCGTGGACGCCGATCCGGTCGGTGCCGAGCAGACCGGCCCAGACGCGGGCGACCGCCCGCTCGGTGGCGTCGCGCGGGGCGACGAACGCGCTGGTGCGGCTCGTCTCGGGTGCGGGCAGCGCGGCCCGGTCGACCTTGCCGTTGGCGGTCATGCCGATGCGTTCCACCGGCACGAGCGCGGACGGCACCATGTAGTCGGGCAGATGGGCCGCGAGGTGCGCGCGGAGTTCCGTGAGGTCGCCGAGGTCGGCGCCCGGCTTGGCCACCATGTAGCCGACGAGACGGTCGTCGCGGACGGTCACGCACGCGTGGTCGACGTGCGGGTGTGCGGCGAGTACGGTCTCGATCTCGCCGAGTTCGATCCGGAACCCGCGGATCTTGACTTGCTGGTCGATACGGCCCAGGTATTCGAGGCCGCCGTCGGCGCGACGCCGGGCGAGGTCGCCGGAGCGGTAGAGCCGGGCGCCGGGCGCGCCGAACGGGTCGGCGACGAAGCGTTCGGCGCTCAGGCCGGGCCGGTGCAGATAGCCCCAGGACAACCCGGCGCCGCCGACGAGGAGTTCGCCCGGTACGCCGAGGGGGGCGGGCTGTCCGGCCGGGTCGACGACCCACAGCGACAGGTCGGGGATCGGCTCGCCAATGGGGCTGGTGTTGTCCCGCAGCAGCTCCCGGGTCAGCGGGCAGTACGTGACGTGGACCGTGGTCTCGGTGATGCCGTACATGTTGACCAGCCGCGGCCGGTCCTCGCCGTGCCGGTCGAACCAGCGGCGTACGGCGTCGACATCGAGCGCGTCGCCTCCGAAGATCACGTACCGCAGGGAGAGTCGCTCCGGCCGCTCCTCGTTCGCGGCGGCCAACTGCCGGAAGGCGGCCGGGGTCTGATTGAGCACGGTGACCTTCTCGCGGGCCAGCAGCCGCTGGAAGTCCTCGGGCGAGCGGGTCTGCCAGAACGGCACCACGACCAGCCGGCCGCCGTGGACGAGCGCGCCCCACAGTTCCCAGACGGAGAAGTCGAAGGCGTACGAGTGGAACAGCGTCCACACGTCCCGCTCGTCGAACCCGAACCAGTCCCGGGTGGCCCGCAGCAGCCGGACGACCTGCCCGTGCGGGACGGTGACCGCCTTGGGCGCGCCGGTCGAGCCCGAGGTGTAGATCAGGTAGGCCAGGTCGGCGGCCGTGACGGTCAGGGCCGGTACGGGAAGGTCGCCGTCGGTGTCGTCGTCCAGCGTCAGCGCGGCCGCGGGCACGTCGAGTCCGCTCTGGGTGACCACCACCGCGAGGCCCGCGTCGTCGGCCATGTACGCCAGCCGCTGTGCCGGGTAGTCGGGGTCCAGGGGGACGTACGCGGCGCCGGCGCGCAGGATGCCGAGGATGCCGGTGACGAGGTCGGTGTCGCGGCGGACGCACAGGCCGACCAGGCTGCCCCGCGTGACGCCCCGATGGGCCAGCCGGGCGGCCAACCGCTCGGCTCGCCAGGCCAGTTCGCGGTACGTGGTGCGTGCGTCGCCCGCGACCACGGCCACCGCGTCGGGGCGCAGCCGGACCTGTTCGGCGAACAGGTCCCACAGCGAGGCGTCGACCGGCACCTCGCGCCGGGCGGCGCTCCACTGCCGCAGCAGCGCCGTCTCGTCCGGGCCGGTCAGGACGAAGTCGTGGACGGACGTGTCGGGGGCCTCGGCCGCCCGGGTCAGGACGCGGCCCAGGTGTCCGAGGAGTCGGGTGATCCGGTCGGTGTCGAACAGGTCGGTGGCGTACTCGGCCTGCAGCCGCAGTCCGCCGTCGGCGGTGACGGTGGCGTGCGCGGCCAGGTCGAAGCGGGCGACCGAGCCGGCCACGGGCAGCGGTTCGGCGGTGACCGGGCCGAGCGCGGGCGCGGCGTCGGCGGCCTCGTCGGCGTGCAGGGTGAGGCTGATCTGGAAGAGCGGGTTGCGGCCCGGTTCGCGGGCGGGGCGCAGCTCTTCGACCAGGGTGCTGAAGGGGAGGTCCTGGTGTGCGGTGGCGCCACGTACGGCCTGCTCGCAGCGGCGGGTCAGCTCGCGGAAGTCCGGGTTGCCGGCGACGTCGGCGCGCAGCACGACGGTGTTGGCGAAGTAGCCGACCAGCGGTTCGAGTTCGGGGCGGTGGCGGCCGTAGAACACCGAGCCGATCCCGATGTCGTCCTGTCCGGTGTGCCGGGACAGGACGACCAGGAATCCGGCCATCAGGACGGACAGCAGCGATCCGCGTTCGGTGTCGGCGAGCCGGCGCAGCGAGGCGCCGAGGCCGGCGTCGAGGAGGAGTTCCACCGTGGCGCCGGGGTGTCCGGACGCGGTGCCGCGCGGGCGGTCGGTCGGGAAGTCCAACTCCGGCAGGGCGTGGAGTTGTTCGCGCCAGTATCCGAGCTGCTCGTCCAGGATGTCGTCGGCAGGTCGGGCGCGCTGCCAGACCGCGTGGTCGGCGGGCTGGATGTCCAGGGCCGGGAGCGTGGCGTCCATGTCGCCGTACAGGGTGGACAGTTCGTCGAGCAGGACGCCCGCCGACCAGCCGTCCGCGATGATGTGGTGGGTGCAGAGCACCAGCACGTGTTCGGTCGGGCCGAGCCGCAGCAGTTCGGTGCGCAGCAGCGATTCGGCGGCCAGGTCGAAGGGCCGGGTGGCGGCTTCGGCGAGCGCCTGCGGCACGTCGTCGGGGTGGGTCGGGGTCACCGGGAGCGGCCACGAGGCCGGTACGGCGTCGGCGGGATCGGCCACCTGGACGGGGACGCCGTCGACCGCGACGAACCGGGTGCGCAGGCTCTCGTGCCGGGCGACGAGCCGGCCCAGGACCCGGGCGAGGCGGTCCGTGTCGAGCCGGCCGCGCAGGCGCAGCGCCAACGGCACGTTGTAGACCGGGGATTCGGGGTCGAGCTGGTGGAGGAACCACAGCCCTTCCTGTTGGTACGAGAGCGGCAGCGGGGCGGTCCGCGGGACGGCCGGGATCCGGCCGCCGCCGTCCGGCGCGCCGAGCCTGCCGGCGAGTTCGGCGACGGTGGGCGCCTGGAACAGGGTCGCCACGCCGAGGTCCGCGTCGAAGGTGCTCCGGATCCGGTTGATCAGCCGGATCGCAAGGAGCGAGTGGCCGCCGAGCGCGAAGAAGCCGTCGTGCACGCCGACCCGCGGGACACGCAGCACCTCGGCGAACAGGGCGCACAGGGCGCGTTCCCGGTCGTCGCGCGGTGCCACGTACTCCGTGCCGGCGTCGGCCTCGTCGGGGGCCGGCAGCAGCCGCCGGTCGATCTTGCCGTTCGGGGTGAGCGGCAGCTGGTCGAGCGGGACGAGCGCGGCGGGCACCATGTACGGCGGGAGCACGGACGCCGCCGCGGCACGGATCCCGACGAGGTCGGGCGCCGGGACGGCGGGCACCAGATAGCCGACGAGGCGCTTGTCGCCGGGCCGGTCCTCGCGGGCGTGCACATGGGCCTGGGCCACGTGCGGGTGCCGGACCAGCACGCTCTCCACCTCGCCGGGTTCGACCCGGAAGCCGCGGATCTTCACCTGGCTGTCGGCCCGGCCGGCGAATTCGAGGGTTCCGTCGGCGCGCCACCGGGCGAGGTCGCCGGTGCGGTACATCCGGGTGCCGGGCGCGCCGAAGGGGTCGGCGGTGAAGCGTTCGGCGGTCAGGCCGGCGCGGCCGGCGTATCCGCGCGCCAGGCCGGCTCCGGACGCGTACAGCTCGCCGATCACCCCGACGGGCACCGGCCGCAGCCGGTCGTCGAGCAGGTAGACGGCGGTGTCGTCCATCGGCCGGCCGAGCGGGACGCTGTCCGGCACCGTGTCCGGGTCGCACAGGGGCATCTGCACGGAGCACATGGTGAGTTCGGTGGGTCCGTACGTGGCGCGGATCCGCAGGTCCGGGTGGCGGCGCAGGACCGCGCGGACCGCGGCGGGGCTGATCACGTCGCCGCCGGTCATGACCTCGCGCAGGCCGGCGAAGCAGTCCGGGTCCTCCTCGGCAACGACCTGGAAGAGGCCGGAGACCAGCAGGACGTCGGTGAGGCCGGCGGCCCGGACGACGGCACCGTCGACCTCGCCGGGCGGGGCCACGACGACCTCGCCGCCGGACAGCAGCGGCACCCAGATCTCGCAGGTCGAGGCGTCGAAGGCGTGCGGCGAGTGCAGCAGCGCGCGGCGCGGGCGTTCGTCCTGCCAGCACGCGTCGCGGGCGAAGGCGAGGACGCCGCGCTGGGTGGTGACGACTCCCTTGGGGGCGCCGGTGGAGCCCGAGGTGTACATGATGTACGCGGCCTGCTCGGGGTGCGCGGCACCGGCGGGTACGGCGGCGCGGTCGGCCTCGGTCGCCTGGAATCCGGTCACCGTCAGGGTGTCGATCGCGATCCCGGTCGCCAGTTCGTGGTCGCGCGACGGGGCGTCGACGAGCAGGAGTTCGGCGCCGGAGCCGGCCACGATGTCGCGCAGCCGCTCGGTGGGCGCGGTCAGCGGCAGCGGTACGAAGCAGCCGCCGGCCTTGAGTACCGCGAGCATCGAGACGATCAGGTCGGCGGAGCGCTGCTGCAGGATCGCGACCCGCGTCTCGGCCGTCACGCCCCGTCGGCTCAGGTGGCCGGCCAACAGGTCGCTGCGCCGGTCCAGTTCGGCGTAACCGAGCACACCTTCGGCGTCGGACACGGCGGGTGCGTCGGGTGTCCGGGCGGCCTGCCGGGCGAATGCCTGCGCGAGTCCGGTCGTCGGATCGGGCCGGGTCGTGCCGTTCCACCCGTACAGCACGGTCTCGCGTTCGCGGGCGTCCAGCAGGTCGAGGTCGCCGAGGGCCCGGTCCGGGTCGTCCGCCACCGCTTCGAGGAGTCGCACCAGACGGTGGGTGAAGGCCGTGACCGTGTCCCGGTCGAAGAGGTCGGTGCGGTAGACGACCTGCGCGGACAGGTCGAGCGGTGTGCCGTCGTCGGCGTACCGGTCGGTGAAGCTGACGGACAGGTCGAAGTGGGCCGCGATGGCGCGGTTCCGCAGCTCCGTCACGGTCAGACCGTCGAGCGCGTACGCGGCGGCGGCGTTGTTCTGCAGGACCAGGGCGACCTGGAAGAGCGGGTGCCGGTTGAGCGCCCGGCTCGGGTTGAGGGCCTCGACGAGCCGGTCGAAGGGCAGCTCGGGGTGGGCGAGGGCGGCGAGGTCGGCTTCCCGGGCGCGCGCGAGCAGCTCACGGAACGTCGGATCTCCGGCGGTGTCCAGGCGCAGCACCAGCGTGTTGACGAAGAAGCCGATCAGGTCTTCGAGGTCCTCGTCGGCGCGGCCCGCGTCCATCGTGCCCAGCGGGATGTCGGTGCCGGCGCCGAGCCGGGTCAGCAGCGCCGCGAGGGCCGCGTGCACGACCATGAACAGCGACGCGTCGGACTCGCGCGCGAGCCGCAGCAGGCGGGCGTGCAGTCCGGCGGGCAGGTCGAGGCGGATCTCGCCGCCGTCGTCGCCGAGGACCTCCGGGCGGGGCCGGTCCAGCGGCAGCGGCAGCTCGTCGGGCAGGTCCGCGAGCCGCTTGGTCCAGTGGGCGAGGAGCTCCGCGCCGTCCGGGCCGTCGAGGAGTTCCCGCTGCCACAGCGCGTAGTCGGCGTACTGGACGGGCAGCGGCTCCCAGCCGGGCGCGGCACCGGCCCGGCGGGCCGCGTAGGCCTCGCCCAGATCGCGGCCGAGCAGCGCCGTCGACCAGCCGTCGCCGACGATGTGGTGGAGGACCAGGTACAGCGTGTGGCGGTGCTCGCCGGTGCGCAGCAGCCACACGCGCAGCGGCAGGTCCGCCGTCAGGTCGAAGGCATGCCGGGCCAACTGGTCCAGAGTCGCATCGAGTTCGCCTGCCGGGATGTCCTCCTCGGTGACGAACTCGGTGACGTCGACGGTGTCGCGCACCTGCTGCCGCGGCTCGCCGTCGATCTCGGGGAAGACCGTGCGCAGGCTCTCGTGCCGGGCCACCAGGTCCCCCAGGGCCAGACGCAGGGCCGCGGTGTCGAGCGGACCGTCCAGCCGGAGGGCGAGCGGCAGGTTGTACGTCCAGGCGCGGGTGTCGAGCCGGTTGAGAAACCACAGCCGCTGTTGCGCGAATGACAACGGGAACACGGATCCTCCTGCGCCGGGGAGACATCGACGGTCATCGGCCGCACACGATAGGCCGGTTCCCCGGAACGCAAGGTCCCGGAGGCCCAAAGGACCATGTCCCAAGGGGTTTTGGGGCCCCTGCCTAGGGGTTGTCGCACCACACGCCGTCCGCCCATCATGAGCCGGCCCGCAGGGGACCACCGGCACATATCGATCATGGAGGGCCGCGATGCCGTATTCGCCGGAGCGCTTGCCGTCAGCCGACACCGATCCGTCCGTGTCCTTGCACGGCCGGGTGGCCTGGCACGCGGCGCGGCACGGTGACACACCGGCACTGCGCTGCGGCCCGGTCGAGCTGAGTTACGCCGAACTGGACGCGCGGGCCGGCCGGTTGGCCCGGGTGCTGCGCGGTCGGGGCATCGGCGCCGAGGACGTGGTGGCACTGGCGCTGCCCCGCTCGGCCGAGCTGATCGTCGCCCTGCTCGCGGTCGGCAAGGCCGGCGGCGCGTTCCTGCCGGTCGACGTCCATCACCCGGCCGAGCGGATCGCCTTCCTGTGCGCCGACAGCGCGCCCCGGGCGCTGCTGACGACCGAGGCCGTGCTTCCGGGGCTGCCCGACACTCCGGGCACCGCCCAGTGGACGCTGTCGGAGCTGCTGGCCGAGGCGGCGGCGCTGCCCGAGGCCACTCCGAAAACGGATACGGACCCCGCCCAGGAGCCGGACCCGGTGGACCATCCGCTGTCCCTGGCGTACGTCATCTACACGTCGGGTTCGACGGGCCGCCCCAAGGGCGTCGCGGTCCCGCACCAGGGGGTGCTGCCGTTCGCCGCCGACCTGGTGGACCGGATGGCGGCGGGCCCCGGGTGCGTGGTGTCCCAGCTCGCCTCGCCCAGCTTCGACGCCATGCTCATCGAGGTCCTGCTCGCGTTCGCCCCGGGCGGCACCCTCGTCGTCTCGCCGCCCGACACGCTGGCCGGCGAGGACCTGGCCGCGTTCCTCGCGGACCACGGCATCACCCACGCGTTCGTCCCGCCGTCGGTGCTGGCGACCGTACCGCCCACCGAACTGCCGTCGCTGCGCGCGCTGATGGTCGGCGGCGAGGCGTGCGGCCCGCGACTGGTGGACGTCTGGAGCCCCGGCCGCCGGATGGTCAACGGCTACGGGCCCACCGAGACCACCATGGCGATCACCCTCTCGGCTCCGCTCGTGCCCGGGCCGGACGCGCCGACGATCGGCTCCCGGTGCGGCGACACCCGTCTGTACGTGCTGGACGACCGGCTGCGCCCGACCCCGCCCGGCGAGATCGGCGAGCTGTACAGCGGGGGCGGCGGGGTGAGCCGCGGGTACGTCGACCGCGCCGGGCTCACCGCGCAGCGCTATGTCGCCGACCCGTTCGGGGCGCCGGGCGCCCGGATGTACCGCACCGGCGACCTGGTGCGGCAGCTGCCGGACGGCCGGCTCGCCTACTGCGGCCGGGCCGACGACCAGGTCAAGATCCGCGGCCTGCGGATCGAACCGGGCGAGATCGAGGCCGTCCTCGCCGGGCATCCGGCGGTGGAGCAGGCCCGGGTCGTGGTGCACGAGGACCAGGCCGGCGAGAAGCGGCTCGCCGCCTATCTGGTCGCCGGGGACACGACGGACGGCGACGACGGCAACGCCGACGGGCATGTCGACGAGTGGCAGCAGATCTATGACACGTTCTACGACGCCTCCGACCACGCGGGCTTCGGCTCCGACTTCTCCGGCTGGAACTCCACGTACACCGGTGAGGGCATCCCGGTCGAGCAGATGGCCCGCTGGCGGGAGGCGTTCGTCGCCCGCGTCCTCGGCTTCGCGCCCCGGCGCGTCCTGGAGGTCGGCGTCGGGTCCGGCCTGATCCTGACGCCGCTGGTCGGCCGGGTCGACGAGTACTGGGGCACGGACTACTCGGCGCCCGCGATCGAGGGGCTGCGCGACCGGCTCGCGGGCGAGGCGGACCTCGCCGGGAAGGTGACCCTGCGGGCGCAGGCCGCCGACGTGACCACCGGTCTGCCGTGCGGCCACTTCGACACGATCATCGTCAACTCGGTCGTGCAGTACTTCCCCCACGAGGGATATCTGCGGGACGTGCTGACGAAGCTCCTCGCTCTGCTCGCGCCGGGCGGCCGGCTGCTCGTCGGTGACGTCCGGTGTCTGCCGCTCGTCGACGGCATGTGGACCGGCGTCCGGCTCGGGCAGCTCGGCGCCGACCGCGCTCCGGAGCCCGCGGTGCTGCGCCGCGCGATCGAGCAGGCTGTCACCCTGGAGAAGGAACTCCTGATCGACCCGGGCTTCTTCGGCACCGTCGGCGCGGGCGCGGTCGACGTACGGCTCAAGCGCGGCGCCGACCACAACGAACTGACCGGGCACCGCTACGACGTGGTGCTGCACAAGGACGGCGCCGCCGCGCAGGACCTGTCGGAGGTCCCGCGCGTGCGCTGGGGGCTCGACGCCCGGAGTCCCGAGGACCTGGCCGCGCGGCTGGCCGACGGCACCGCGCTGCGGCTCACCGGAGTGCGCAACGCCCGCGTCGCCGGGGAGGTCGCCGCCGCGCGCTCGGTCCGGGCGGACGCGCCGGTGGAGGTCACGCGCGCCGCGCTCGACGGGCCGGGCGACCAGGTCGACCCGGAGGACTGGCACGCGCTGGCCGAGGCGTACGACCGTACGGCCGTGGTCACCTGGTCGGCGGACGGCCCGGACCTGGTCGACGTCCTCTTCCCGGCCGCCGGCGGCTCGCCGGTGCTCGACGGCGTCTATCTGCGCCCCGGGTCCGACGCCGCGGCCCCGTTCACCAACGACCCGATCGCCACCCGCCGGCGCGGGCTGCTCGTCGCCGCCCTGCGCGACTGGGCGAAGGAACGGCTGCCGTCCTCCCTGGTGCCCTCCGCGTTCATGGTGCTCGACGCGCTGCCGCTGACGGCGAGCGGCAAACTGGACCGCCCGGCGCTGCCCGCCCCCGACTTCCGCGCCGACACGTCCGGCCGTGCGCCCCGGGACTCCCGCGAGAAGCTGCTCTGCGAGCTCGCCGCCGAACTGCTCGACCGGGCCTGGGTCGGCATCGACGACAACTTCTTCGACCTCGGCGGCCACTCGCTCCTCGCCACCCGGCTGCTCAACCGGATCCGGGGCGCCTTCGGCGTCCGGCTCGGGCTGGACACGCTGTTCGCCGCGCCCACCGTCGCGGGGCTCGCGGCCGCCATCGCCGAGACCACCGGGCAGGAGGCGTCGGCGATCGTCGCGGCGCCGCGGCCGGACCGCGTGCCGCTGTCCTGGGCCCAGCAGCGCCTGTGGTTCGTCCAGCGGACGGACCCGCTCGGCTGGACCTACAACCTGCCCGTCGTCCTGCGGCTGACCGGCCCGCTGGACCCGGCCGCGCTGACGGCGGCGGTCGGGGACCTGCTGGCGCGGCACGAGTCGCTGCGTACGGTCTTCGACGAGCAGGACGGACAGCCGTACCAGCGGATCCTCGGCCACGTACCGGCGCGGGATCTGGTCCGGGTGCTCGACGTGCCCGCGTCCGACCTGGACCAGGCCGTGCGGACCGTCTGCCGGCAGCCCTTCGACATCACCACCGACGTACCGGTGCGGGTCCGGCTGCTGCGCACCGCGCCGGACCGGCACGTGCTGGTCCTCGTCCTGCACCACATCGCGGGCGACGGCTGGTCGATGCGGCCGCTGGCGCGGGACCTGTCCACCGCGTACGCGGCGCGGGCCGCGGGCGCCGCGCCCACCTGGCAGCCGCTGCCGGTGCAGTACGCCGACTACGCGCTGTGGCAGCGCGGGCTGCTCACTCCGGCGTACCAGGAGCAGCAGAGCGCGTTCTGGCGTGACTATCTGGCGGACCTTCCGGAGGAGCTGGCCCTCCCCTACGACCGGCCCCGGCCCAGCGGCGCCGACCACGACGGCGCGCTGCTCCCGATGGAGATCCCCGCGTCGCTGCACGCCGGTCTGCTGGCGCTGGCCCAGCAGAGCCGGACCACGCTCTTCATGGTGCTGCACGCCGCTCTGGCCGCGCTCTTCAGCCGGCTCGGCGCGGGCACCGACATCCCCCTCGGCACGGTGGTCGCCGGGCGCGGCGACGACAGCCTCGACGACCTCGTCGGCTTCTTCGTCAACGACCTGGTGCTGCGCACCGACACCGCGGGCGACCCGACGTTCCGCGAGCTCCTGGAACGTACCCGAACCGACGACGTGGCCGCCCTCAGCCACCAGGAACTGCCCTTCGACCGGCTCGTCGAGGCGCTCAACCCGGCCCGCTCGCTCAGCCGCCATCCGCTCTTCCAGACCATGCTGGTCCTGCAGAACAACGCGGACGCCGACTTCGAACTGGCGGGCCTGGACGTCGAGATGGTCCGGTCGACGCCGTCGGCCGCGCAGCTCGACCTCTTCCTGAACCTCACCGACTCCTATCGGCGCGACGGCTCCGCCGACGGCATGATCGGCGAGATCGTGTACCGCACCGGGCTCTTCGACCCGGACACCGTGCGGTCGCTGGCCGACCGGTTCGTCCGCGTCCTGCGGTCCGTCGTCGCCGACCCCGACCAGCGCCTCGGCCGGCTCGACATCCTCGACGGCGACGAGCGCGACACCCTCCTGCGGGGCTGGAACGACACCGTGCGGCCGCTGCCGGACGCGTCGCTCCCGCGGCTGTTCGCCGCGCGCGCCACGGCGGACCCCGACGCGGTCGCGGTCACCGGGTCGGTCACCCTGACGTACGCCGAACTCGACGGGCGCGCCAACCACTTGGCCCACCGTCTGGTCGCGGCGGGCGCCGCCCCCGACCGGCCGGTGGCGCTGCTGCAGCGACGCTCGGCCGACCTGGTGGTGTCCATGCTCGCGGTGCTCAAGGCCGGGGGCTCGTATCTGCCGCTGCCGTCCACCGCGCCCGCGGACCGGCTGCGGCAGATGACCGAACAGGTCGGCGCCACCGTGCTGGTCACCGACCGGGACGACGCCGACGTACCGCCCGACCTGGCGGGGCTGACCGTGCTGGCGCCGACGGACGACACGTCGTCGGAGCCGCCCGGCGCGGACCCGCATCCGGACCAGGCCGCGTACGTGATGTTCACCAGCGGCTCGACCGGCAGACCCAAGGCCGTCGTCCTGACGCACCGGAACGCCGCCGGGTTCGTCCGCGACCGGCTCTGGCGGGCCGACGGCACGGTGCTCATGCACTCCGCCACCGGATTCGACGCGTCGGTGCACGAGATCTGGACGCCGCTGCTGACCGGCGGCCGGGTCGTGGTGGCCGCGGAGGAGAACCTCGACGACGCCGGGCTGGCCCGCGCGGTGGCCGCGTCCGGGGTGGACCGGGTCTGGCTCACCTCCGGCCTGTTCGCGGCGCTCGCCGAGAACCCGGACTGCTTCACGGGCATACGGGAGATCCTCACCGGCGGCGATGTCGTCCCGCCCGCGGCGGTCGCCCGGGTGCTCGACCGTCACCCCGGCCTCACGGTCCGGGCCCTGTACGGTCCGACCGAGACCACCACCTGCTCCAGCCGGTTCTCGATGTCCGGCGACGCGCGGGCCGTCCCCGGCCGGGTGCCGATCGGCTCCCCGATGGACAACACCCGGCTGTACGTGCTCGACGAGCGGCTCCAGCCGGTGCCGGCCGGGGTCCCGGGCGAGCTCTACATCGCCGGGTCGGGGGTGTCACGCGGGTACGCCGGACAGCCGGACCTGACCGCCGAACGGTTCCTCGCCGATCCGTGGGGGCCGGCCGGCGGCCGGATGTACCGCACCGGCGACCTCACCCGGTGGCGCAAGGACGGCACCCTGGACTTCGTCGGGCGGGCCGACAGCCAGGTGAAGATCCGCGGCTTCCGGGTCGAGCCCGCCGAGGTCGAGTCCGCGCTCACGGCCCTGCCGGAGATCGCGCAGGCGTTCGTCACCGCCCACGTGGACCGGGGCGGCGACCGCAGACTGGTCGCCTATCTGGTGCCGGACGGCGCGCCCGGCCAGGACACGACGGATCCGGGCACGACGGGTCCGGACACCACAGATCCGGGCACGACGGATCGGGAGGCCACGGGGCCGGCGGCCACCGGCCCGGACGTCCCCGTTCTGGACGTCGCCGGTGTCCTCGGCCGACTCGCCGCCACACTGCCCGAGTACATGGTGCCCAGCACCTGCGTCGTCCTCGACCGGCTGCCGCTCACCGGCAACGGCAAGATCGACCGACGGGCCCTGCCGGAGCCCGAGTTCGCGGCCGGCACCGGCTACCTGGCACCGCGCACCCCCGCCGAGGAGATCCTCGTCGCGCTCATGGGCGAGCTGCTCGGCAGATCCCGGGTCGGCGTCCACGACAACTTCTTCGACCTCGGCGGTCACTCGCTCCTCGCCACCCGCCTGGTCAACCGGATCCGCACCCATCTGGGGGCGGACCTGAGCGTCGCCGACCTCTTCGAGGCCCCGACGGCGGCGGCCCTCGGCGCCCGGCTCGGCTCCGGTCCCGGCCTCGCTCCCGGGACGGGCCAGCCACGCCCCCCGCTGCTGCCGGCCGTACGGCCCGAGCCGCTGCCCCTGTCCTACGCCCAGGAGCGGCTGTGGTTCGTGTCCCGGTGGAACGGGCTGGGCTGGCCGCTGGTGCTGCGCCTGGAGGGGCCGCTGGACACCGGGGCGCTGCGCGCCGCGGTGGGCGACCTCCTGGAGCGGCACGAGACGCTGCGTACCCGCTTCCCCGAGGACGACGGGGTGCCCGGCCAGCAGATCCTCGACGACGTCGACCCGGGCGAGGTGTTGCGGGTCGCGGAGGTCGATCCTGCCGACCTGGACCGGGAGTTGACGGCCGCGGCCGGTCACCGGTTCGATCTCACCACCGAACTTCCGCTGCGGCTCCACCTGTTCCGCACCGCCCCGGACCGGCACACGCTGCTGCTGGTGATGCACCACATCGCGGGCGACGGCTGGTCCCTGGCCCCGCTGACCGACGACCTGGCCCAGGCTTATGCCGCCCGCCTGCGCGGGGACGCGCCGGTCCGGCGCCCGCTGCCGGTGCAGTACGCCGACTACACGCTGTGGCAGCGCGAGCTGCTCGCGGGACCGGCCGGGGAGGCCCTCTCGACGTACTGGACCACGCAACTCGCAGACCTTCCGACCGAGTTGGCACTCCCCTACGACCGCCCCCGGCCCGACTCCTCCGACCTGCCGGGCGCGCTGCTGCCCGTCACCCTGCCCGCTCCGCTGCACGCCGGCCTGCTGGACCTGGCCCGGGGCACGCACACCACGCTGTTCATGGTGCTGCACGCCGCCCTCGCGACGCTCTACACGCGGCTCGGCGCGGGTACCGACATCCCGCTCGGCACGGCGGTGGCCGGGCGCAGCGACGACAGCCTCGACCACCTGGTCGGCTGCTTCGTCAACAGCCTGGTCCTGCGGACCGACACCACCGGGGATCCGAGCTTCCGCGAACTCCTGGGCCGGGTACGGGACCTGGACCTGGCCGCGTACGCCCGTCAGGAGCTGCCGTTCGACCGGATCGTCGACGCGCTCAACCCGGCCCGCTCGCTCAGCCGGCACCCCCTCTTCCAGACCATGCTCGTGATGCAGAACAACGCCGAGTCCGCGTTCACGCTGTCCGGTGTGGACGTGTCGCCGGCACCCGCGGAGGGCGCGGTCGAGGCGATCCGGGTCGGCCCGGTCGACTTCGACCTCAACCTGAGCTTCGTCGAGCACCATGGGGACGGCCGGGTGCCCGAGGGCATCACTGGTGAAGTGCGGTACCGCGCCGACCTGTTCGACCAGGACACCGTGACCGCGCTGATGGACCGGCTGCTGCGTGTGCTGGACGCGGCCGTCGCCGATCCGGACGCGCCGATCGGGGCCATCGACCTGCTCTCCGCCGCCGAACGGCGGGCCGCGCTGCCGGACTGGAGCGAGGACACCGCGCGGCCGGTCGTCGACGAGGACCTCGCCGTCCTGTTCGCCCGGCAGGCCGCCGCCACCCCGGACGTGATCGCCGCCGTCGAGGGCGACCGGTCGATCAGCTACCGGGACCTCGACCGGCGGGCCAACCATCTGGCGCACGCGCTGGCCGCGGCGGGCTGCGCGCCCGACGATCCGGTGGCGATCCGCCAGCCGCGCGGCATCGACTACCTGGTGACCGTCCTCGCCGTGATCAAGGCGGGCGGCGGCCCCCTTCCGCTGCCCGCGTCCGCGCCGCTCGCCCGGCAGCAGCGGATGGTCGACCACATGCGGGCCAAGCTGCTCGTCACGGCCGAACCGGCCACCGAACTGACCGGGGTCACGGTCGTCGCCCCCTCGCCGGGCGCCGCGGAGCACGGCCCCGCGGTCACCACCCACCCGGACCTCACCGCGTACACGATGTTCACCAGCGGCTCGACCGGTACGCCCAAGGCGGTCAGCGTCCCGCACCGCGCGGTCGCCGAGTTCGTCGCCGACCGCGCCTGGGGACGGCTGCGTCCGGCCGACACGCTGATGCACTCGCCGACGTCGTTCGACCCGTCCACGTTCGAGATCTGGCTGCCCCTGCTGACCGGCGGCCGGGTGGTGATCGCGCCCGAGGGCGACCTGGACACCGAGGTGCTGGCCCGCACCATCGTGGAGGGGAAGGCGACCACCGCGGTCTTCACCTCCGCCCTGTTCAACCTGATGGTGGCCGAGGCCCGGCCGGCGCTGGCCGCGCTGGACCTCGTCTGGATGGCCGGTGACGTGGTGTCGCCCGCGTCGGTCGCCGACCTGGTGACCCACGCGCCACGGACCGCGGTCGCCGCGGCCTGGGGCACCACGGAGACCACGATCATCTCCTCCTGGTACCCGATCGGCACGGCCCCCGCCCGGACGGTGCCGATCGGCCGGGCGATGGACCACACGGGCCTCTATCTGCTCGACGAGCGGCTGCGGCCGGTGCCGCCCGGGGTGCCGGGCGAGGTGTACGTGACCGGGACCGGCCTCGCCCGGGGCTACGCGTACCAGCCGGACGTCACCGCCGTACGGTTCGTGGCCGATCCGTACGGTCCGGCCGGCGGGCGCATGTACCGGACGGGCGACCTCGCCCGGTACCGGCCCGACGGGGTGCTGGAGTTCGAGGGCCGCGTCGACGCGCAGCTGAAGGTCCGCGGGTTCCGGATCGAACCGGCCGAGGTCGAAGCGGCCCTGACCGGTCACCCGGACGTGGCCCACGCGACGGTCACCGCGGACGAGGAGCGGCTGGTCGGCTACCTCGTACCGGCGGACGTGGACGTGGCCGCCGTACGGGCGCACGTCGCCCGGACCCTGCCGGACTACATGGTGCCGAGCCTGTTCGTCACCCTGGACCGGCTGCCGCTGACCGGCAACGGCAAGGTCGACCGGAAGGCGCTGCCGGCGCCCGGACCCGGCGCCTCCGACGCCGCCTATGTGGCACCCCGGGACGAGCGCGAGACGGCACTGTGCGCGATGTTCGCCGAGATCCTGAAGGCGCCGCGGGTCGGCGTGCACGACAACTTCTTCGACCTCGGCGGCCATTCACTGCTCGCGACCCGACTGCTCAACCGGGTCCGCACCCGGTTCGGCACGCACCTCAACGTGGCCGCGCTCTTCGAGTCCCCGACGGTCGCCGCGCTCGCCGCGCGCCTCGGCGACGGCACGCAGCGCGCCCGGCCGAAGCTCCGCCGGCGTACCGGACCCACCGGATCCACCGGACCCGCCAGTGCCACCGGCGCCGCGGGCGAAGCCGGCGACGCCCGCTGAGGAAACGACCACCATCCCGCCGCCCGTCCCTTTCGTGCCGGGCGGCGGGGAACCCGAGACGAACGTCGAAATGGATGAGGAGAGCGCGATGTCACGCGTCAGTTCCCCTGAGACCGCAGCCGATCTCGCCGCCGTCGCCGCCCTGCTGGAAATGGCCGACCGGCTGAACATCCTGCCGCTCCTGGAGCGCGGCGAGCCGGTCACCGCGGCCGAGCTGGCCGTGGCCGCCGAGGTGCCGGAGGAGGGCATGAGCGGATTCGTGTCCGCCCTGGTCGCCGCGGCGCTGCTGGTGCCGGCCGGGGTCAAGGACTTCCGGATCGCGGACGACTTCGCCGACCGGATCCACGAGTCGGGCTACCTCACCTGGTCGCTCCGGGCCAACCAGCCGTACCTCCAGAACCCCGCCGCGTTCCTGCGCGACCCGGCCGGCGCCGCCGAGCAGTTCCAGCGCAACGGCCGTGAGGTGGCGGTCAGTTCGCGGTGGATCGGCAGCCAGAGCTTCTACCCGGCCGCCACCGAGACGATCCTGGACGCGCGGCCGAAGCGGATCGCCGACCTCGGCGCCGGCGCCGCCGGTCTGCTGATCGACCTGCTCGGCCGGCTGCCGGAATGCACCGGCGTCGCCCTCGACATGAGCGCCGGCGCCTGCCAGGAGGCGGCCCGCGCGGCGCTGGCGGCGGGCGTCGGCGACCGGCTCGACGTGGTGGAGCGGCCGATCCAGTCCATCGCCGACGACCCCACGCCGGTGGCCGGGGCCGATGTCATCCACGCCGGGTTCGTCTTCCACGACATCGTGAAGGAGGGCGACGTCTTCGACCGGGTGCTGCGTCAGTGCCGGGAGGCGCTGCGGCCGGGCGGCATCATGGCGATCACCGACGCGGTGCCGTTCGCGGCGGCGGAGCGCGAGCGCCGGTTCAGCGCGCTGTTCAGCTACCTGCACGCCGGGTTCATGGACGTGGCGCTGCCTCCGGAGGAGGACTGGCTGGACCGCTTCCGCCAGGCCGGCTTCGACCAGGCCCGCTGCGTACCGCACCGCTTCCCCGGCGGCCGGCTCTTCATCGCCGCCAAGTGACGTACTCCCCGGCCTGAGGTCCGGGAATTCCGGTCCGGGCCCCACGCACGGCCCCACGACCCCCGCGTGTCCCTTCACGGACGCGCGGGGGTCGAGGCCGTCCCGGCATCCGCGGCTCCAGCGGATCCGGGTGTCCTGTCGCCGGTCCGGGCGAGGCCGGCTCGGCCAATCGGCCCGCGCTGTCGGCTTGTCGATCGATACGGTGGGGGCGATCGCCGCTTCCGGGAGGAGAGCCGATGGATCGCGCAGACAGGTACGAGGCTCTGGCGCGTGGTGCGCTGTTCGTCGCCGAGTCGGCCGAGGACGCGTACCGGCTGGGTGCCCTTGACCGCTTCCTCAAGCCATGGATCCGGGACAGGCTTCACTCCCTGGGCGGCCTGCTCGACAGTTGCGACACCCCACGTCAACTGGCCGAGGACACAAGGGCCTTCGCCCGGACCGTCGCCACGTACTCGGAACTGCGGAACCAACGGAATCACGCCGGAGCTCGCCGCGATCTACGACCCTGATCGTCACCGGCGGCGAGCGGCGGATGACGGCCACGGGGACTGACCCGTCCGGCGCCGCACAGGAGAGGGTCCCTGTCCGGGGCCCGGGCGGACGGCCGCCGGCCTGGAGGCCGCCGCGCCGCGTCCACGTGGCCCGCCTGGCGACGGCTGCCCGGCCGCGGTGCCGGCCACGAGGAGCGGGGACCGCTCCGGGACAGCTCTAGACTGGGGAGCCTTTGGCGTACTCGGGACGGGAGAGCAGTGGTGGCGGCAGAAGTGGGCGGCTACGCGGATCCTCCTGTCGAGGTTCTGGCGGAGGCCGCGGCCGCCTTCGGGCTTCTCTCCTCGCCCGCGCGGCTGCACATCGTGTGGGCGCTGGCACGGGGCGAGAGCGATGTGACCGGGCTCGCGAAGCGGGTCGGCGGCGCGCTGCCCGCGGTCAGCCAACACCTCACCAAGCTGAAACTGGCGGGCCTGGTGCGCTCCCGGCGCGAGGGCCGGCGGCAGGTCTATTACGTGGACGATCCCGATGTCGTGGCGGTGGTCCGGATGATGGTCGGGCAGCTCACCGCCCGGGCGGTCGAGACCCCGGCGCTCACCCGGCGCCGCGGCTTCGGTGTCTGAGGCGGCGGCCCCGGACCCGCGGGTCTGGAATTCCGGCGGAGAGCCGGCGCCGGCGGACACGGCGGAGCCGGTCGCGCTGACGGCGCTGCAGCTGCTGCGGCACCTCGACAGCGGGCCTCGCGGTCTGACGGACACGGAGGCCGAGCGGCGACTGGCCCGACACGGACAGAACGTACTGCCCGCCGCGCGGCCGGTTTCCTTGTACCGGCGGGTTCTGCACAGCCTGCGCGACCCTTTCACCGCCGTTCTGCTCTGCCTCGGCCTGGTGTCGGTGGTCGTCGCCGCCTGGGGCACCGGGAGCGTGATCCTCTCGCTGGTCGCGGTCAGCTGCCTCCTGCGCTCGTCCGGCGAGCACCGGGCCGATCGCGCCATGGCCGCGCTGCGCGAGTCGGTGGTCAGCACGGCGACCGTGCTGCGTCGCCCCGATCACGACGGACCGGTGACCGGGCCCCGCGAGATTCCGGCCGCGGAGCTGGTACCCGGTGACATCGTCCGCCTGGGGCCCGGGGACCTGGTGCCCGCCGATGTACGGCTGCTGCGCGCCAGCGGTCTGCGCGTCCACGAGGCGGCGCTCACCGGCGAGTCGGCACCGGTGGCCAAGTACCCTCTCGACGCCCCCGACGGCACGGACATCGGGCCTTTCGCCCGGCCGCACGTGTGCTCCATGGGCAGCAGCGTCGCGTACGGCAGCGCGACCGGCGTGGTCGTCGCCACCGGCGCCCGTACGTGCCTCGCCGCCGCCCACCGGACGACCCGGCGGCGCCGCGACAGCGCCTTCGACCAGGCGGTGCACGGCATCTCCTGGACTCTGATCCGGTTCATGCTGATCACCCCGCCGCTCGTACTCATGGCCGGCGCCACGTTGCACGGGCGCGGGCTGGAGACGCTTCCCTTCGCGGTCGCGGTCGCGGTCGGGCTGACCCCCGAGATGCTGCCCGTGGTCGTGACGACCGTACTGGCCCGGGGCGCCGCCCGGCTCGCCCGCACCCACAAGGTGATCGTCAAACGCCTGCCCGCGCTCCACGACCTCGGCGCCGTCGACGTCCTCTGCCTGGACAAGACCGGCACCCTCACCCAGGACCGGCCCGTCGTCGCGCGAGCCGTGGACGCGGAGGGCCGAGACGACCCCGCCGTACTGCGCTGGGCCGGCGTCAACGCGTGGTGGACGCTGCAGCTCGCCGAACTGCCGACCCCCGACGCCCTCGACGAGGCGATCCTCGACGCCACCGGCGAGGAGGAACCTCTCGGCTGGGACGGCGTGGCCGCGCTGCCCTACGACCCGGTACGCCGCCTGGCCACCGCCGTCGTACGCGGCCCCGGCCGCCTCGGCACCCACACCCTCGTCGCCAAGGGTGCCGTGGAGAACGTCCTCGAACGCTGCGCGCTGGACGATGCCGAACGCGAGCGCCTGCTGGCCATGGCCGCGCGCGAAGCGGACACCGGGGCCCGGCTGCTCGCCGTGGCCCTCGCCGAGCGCCCCGCCCGCCGACGCGCCTACACACCAGCCGACGAACGCGGACTCGCCTTCCTCGGGTTCGTCGTCCTGCGCGACGCCCTCGCTCCCACCGCCGCCGAAGCCCTCGGCAGCCTCGCCGAGCACGGCGTCGCCGTCCGCATCCTCACCGGCGACCACCCGGGCACCGCCGCCCACACCTGCCGGGAGCTCGGCCTCGCGCCAGGCCGGGTGCTCACCGCCACGGACATCGACCGCCTCGACGACGACGCACTCGCCGAGGCCGCCCGGAGCACCACCGTCTTCGCGCGCTGTGCCCCCGAGCACAAGGCCCGCGTCGTCGGAGCGCTCCGGGCCGGCGGGCACGTGACCGGATTCCTCGGCGACGGCGCCAACGACGTGCCCGCGCTGCTCGCGGCCGATGTCGGCATCTGTCCGAAGGGCGCGGTCGACGTCGTACGGGAGACGGCGGACGTGGTCCTCGCCGAGAAGGATCTCGCGGCGGTCGACCACGCGATCACCGCCGGCCGGTTCAGCAGCGCCGGCATCGCCACGTACCTGCGCATCACTCTGTCGTCGAACCTCGGCAACGTCATCGCCATGCTCGCCGCGGCGCTCCTGCTGCCCTTCCTGCCGATGCTCCCCGCCCAGGTCCTGGTGCAGAACCTGTGCTTTGACGCCGCACAGCTCGCCTTCGCCTTCGACCGCCCCGCCTCCGGCGCGCTCCGGCGCCCGGCACGACTGCGGCCACGCGGATTCCTGCGGTCCCTCACCGGTTTCGGACTGCTCAACGCCACCGCCGACGTGGCCACGTTCGCCGTGCTGCTCCTCACCACGAGGTCGGCCACCGACGCCCAGGACGTCTTCCACGCCGGCTGGTTCACCGAGAACCTGCTCACCCAGGCCCTGGTGATGATCGTGCTGTCCGGCATCCGGTCGGCCGGGGCGGGGCGTGCCTCCAGCCCGGTGCGGTGCGCGGCCGGCGCTCTCGCCGCCATCGGCGTCCTGCTGCCCCTGTCCCCGCTCGGTCCGATGCTCGCCATGGCCCCCCTGCCCCCGCTGTTCTACCTGCTCCTCGCCGCCGTCCTCGCGGTGTACACGGTGGCTCTCAGGGCGGAGAAGCTCCGCTTCGACAGGCGACACGCTTAAGCACTGCCGCGAGTAGCACGACTGCGGGGCCTGTCACGCGGGGCAGCCTGGGAGCGCCCCGTGCGTGCGTGCGCACTCACCGACGGATATACAGTTGCGCAATGTAGCAAGTGTGCCGGGTCGGCTCCGGAGGGGCGGACCGCATCGAGGGAAGGGTGATCACGTGTTCCACAACGCACTGCAGCCATGGCATTTGCTGGTCGTGGCGATCGCGTTCATCGTACTGTTCGGGTCGAAGCGGCTCCCCGACGCCGCCAGGTCGCTGGGCAAGTCGCTGCGCATCCTCAAGAGCGAGACGCGAGCGATGAGGGACGACGGCGCGCGGGAGGCGCCGGCGACCGGCCCGGCACCCGGACCCGCCACGGAAGGGCACCCGCCCGTGCGGTGACCCGGGCCGGCGAACCCGGGCCGCCCGCCACCCCGTCATGTCGCGTCGGGGTCGAAGGACGGCGTCGGCCGCACGGCCGGGCCCTTGGTCAGGTCCACCCCAGCGGCCGGAGCAGCGGCCTCCGCCGGCACCTCGGCCGAGGTGCCGGCCGCTTCGCGCACCATGTCGGCGATCCGGGTCGGCTCCGGGCGCGGATCCAGAGCGTCGCGGAGTTCCGTGAGCCCGAAGACGTCATCCTCGCCGTCCAGGATGTGCTTGCGGACGAGCGCCTTCGGATGCAGGTCCTCGAACTCGAAGTCATCGAACTCCGGCCCGAGTTCCGCGCGAATCTCCTGCTTGGCGCCGTCCGAGAACTCCCGTACCTCGCGCAGGAATCCCGTCACGTTCTGGATCACCTCGGGCAGCTTGTCGGGCCCGAAGAGCAGAACGGCGACGACTCCCAGCGTGAGGATCTCCAACACGCCTACATCACTGAACACCGGATCGTCCTCTCCTTCACGTGCGCCCGTCGCCGACACGCGAGCGCCTGGCCCGCCGCCGACGCGGCCGCCCCCCCATTACCGTCTTCGTTGGCTCCGCAATGGGGCTCCCGGCCTCCGGGCCCGGCATGACTTCCCCCCCTTGTTAACCATGATCCGGGGGGTGGTGTCACCGGACACGGAGGCACTGACTGACCGCTGATTAGGGGCTTGACCACCGACTTTCCGCAGGTCGGGAGGCTCTTCGTAATGTGGGTGTGGCGATCGGTGCCGTGGGTGAGGCCGGGAAGAAGTACGACCGGAGGACGCACGTGATCGACACCGGCGACATCGACGTCTGCCTCGGCCTGGACGTCGGCAAAGGCGAACACCACGCCACCGCTGTGACCCCGGCCGGGAAGAAGGTGTTCGACAAACGGCTACCCAACACCGAGCCCAAACTCCGCGAGCTCTTCGCGAAGTTGCAGGCCAAGCACGGCACCGTGCTGGTGGTCGTCGACCAGCCGGCCTCGATCGGAGCCCTGCCGCTGGCGGTGGCGAGGGACATGGGCTGCCCGGTGGCCTACCTGCCCGGATTAACGATGCGGCGGATCGCCGACCTCTATCCCGGCGAGGCCAAGACCGACGCGAAAGACGCGTTCATCATCGCGGATGCCGCCCGCGCGATGCCCCACACGCTGCGGTCCATAGACCTCGAAGACGAGACGATCGCCGAGCTGGAGATGATCGTCGGGTTCGACGACGACCTGGCCGGCGAAGCGACCCGGGTCGCGAACCGGCTCCACGGCCTGCTCACGCAGATCCATCCGTCGCTGGAGCGGGTGCTCGGGCCGCGGTTGCAACACCCGGCAGTTCTGACCCTGCTGGAACGGTTCGGGTCACCGGCCCAGATCCGCAAAGCCGGCCGACGCCGGCTGGTCACGCTGCTGCGGCCGAAAGCCCCGCGGATGGCCGAGCGACTGGTCGAGGACATCTTCACCGCGCTGGACGAACAGACCGTGGTGGTGCCAGGCACCGAGGCGGCCGCGCTGATCGTCCCAAGCCTTGCCGGCTCCCTCACCGCCGTCCTCGACCAGCGGAAACTGCTGGCCGGGCGGATCGAGGAACTGCTGGAGTCCCACCCTCTTTCCAAGGTCCTGATCTCGATGCCGGGAGTCGGCATCAGGACCGGAGCCAGGATCGTCATCGACGTCGGCGACGGCAGCAACTTCCCCTCCGCCGCCCACCTCGCCGCCTACGCGGGTCTCGCCCCAGCGACCCGCAACTCAGGCTCGTCGATCCGCGGCGAACAGCCCTCCCGGAGGGGAAACAAGCAGCTCAAACGGGCCTTCTTCCTCTCCGCGTTCGCCGCCTTGGCCGACCCGGCATCCCGGGCCTACTACGACAAGAAGATCAGCCAGGGCAAACACCACACGCAGGCTCTGCTCTGCCTCGCCAGACGGCGGGCCGATGTCCTCTTCGCGATGCTCCGTGACGGCACCTTCTACGAGTCCCGGCCCGCGGCCGCGGTCACATGACCAGCGGCTCAGCCAGAAGGACGACCCGATCGGCCTCGACATCGAAGCCGAGTACCGGATGGCCGTAGTCGCCCTCCGGATCCATCAGGACCGGCTTGCCCAAGCGTCGCCCGATCTCCCGGAGGAAACCGCAGAACACATCAAGTCGCTCCTGGCCCTGCAACTCCCGCAGGTCAACGTCGAAGTCGATGACCTCGTCGTCAAGGAAACGAAAGATCGCCAGCACGTCGGAAGCCAGCCAGACCCGCAGGTCCGCGCACTCAGCGTCCGCCGGGCGGGACAGCGCGGTCTCCGCACGGGGCACCGGCAGCACCGTCTCACCTTCGGAGTACTGGAACTTCCAGCCTTTCTCCACGACAAGATCGAGGACCGCCTGCCAGTCCTCCACCGAGGCATCCGGGACACGCACGTCCGGCAACGACCCCATCAAGTCCGGGTCGAAGAAGGAACTCACGTCATCCCACAGCAGATCAGCCACCCCGCCATGCTGCCTGGCTCACCGACCCAACGCACCCCCGTTTCGCTTGACCAAAGACATAGGGGCACCCCCCTCACACTTTAGAGATTGCGCAAGTATGCATTCATGGGGCCCTGAAGACGCTACGCCGAATGGCGCGAAGAAGATCACCTCCCCGGCATCCCTCGACGAAGCGTTCAGCGAGGGAAGGAAGAGTTCACGCTGATGGATCTTCAAGGCTGTGGGCTCTGCCCATCTCGGCGATGAAGGCCGCCGGTTCACTGTCGTAGCCTCGGATCGCCGGGTACATGCACCACCGACCGGTGGAGTCCCGTACGAACTCCGCGATCGTCGCGGCCGTCGCTCCGGCGACCCGCCCGAAGTCGTCCTTCAGCAGCTCCGTGTACTTCTCGATCACCAGCACGCCGGCATTCCGGATGTCGCCGAAGGTGCGCGGGCCGCCGTCCTGGTGAATGGCCACACCGACGACGACCCTGCCGTAGGCGGATGACAGCCGGTCGAACTCCAGGGTCATCACCTCGACGAACCCGAAGCCCTGCCCGGTCGTACTGTGCCGGGGCATGGTGATGGTGCCGTCCGGGGAGCGGCTGTCGTAGTGGACGACGTACGCCGGCCGGCCGTACCGGTCGGCGTCCGAGTAGGTCGCCGCGACGATGTCCAGGTGGCGCGGGGGCTCCCTCCATGAGCTGGGATCCCACTTGAGCCTTACCTCGATCTTCCCGAGTCCCTCTCCGGCACCGCTCATCGGATGTCCCCTCCCCGCGCCGGACCAGAATGGAGTCGAACCGGCCCCGTGGCGATCAAATGGTGTCCGCGATCCGCACTTTGATGCTTCTTCGGCTGCTTCCGTCGAGCTCGGGTCCGCCCTTTCGCGGTGGCAGGTGGTGGCGCTCGGCGGTACGCCATGAACCTCGGCGAGTCCCCGGTAGTCCACTACGTCCCGCCGGCGACCAGAAGGATGATCCGCTCGGCGTCGAAGACCGCCCATCGGGCTTCCGGGAGACCCGAGAGCCGCAGCCGGCACAGGGTGAGGCCGTCCGGGTCGGTCCACCATCCGGTGATCACACCCGGCCAGGGCCATCCTGTCCGGTCGTACACGGCCACCGGCCGGTACGCGGCCGGCGTCTCCCCCTCGGCAGCATCACTATTTCATTATTGCGCAACTGTTGAGGCAATTCACCGCGGGAGGGTGCCGCAATGCGCGCACCGGCCTGGGGCCCACCCAGGCGGTGCGCACGTCGAACCGGTTACGCGGGGGGCTCTCCCGACGGTTCCTTGGGCGCCCAGAACATCAGCAGGAACTCGACCGGCACGACGGCGTTCTCCTCGTCGTCCGGCCGGTTGAACTCGTCCATCAGCGCGGTCAGGCGGGACCGGAACTCGGTGGCCCGCTCCGGGGACAGCCGGCGGTCCAGCGCCACCACCATCGGGCCGAGCGGATCCGGCTTGTCCGCGGCCCCCGCCCCGGCCCCGGACTCCCCGGCTCCCGACTCCTCGGCCGCGGCTTCGGGTTCCGGCTGGAAGCGGCCGCTGATGACGTCCCGTACGAGCCGGTCTCGGAAGTCGTTCAGCGTCGCGGCGAACGCGTCCGCCAGGTCGCCCGCGTTACCGGGCGCGGCCAGCAGATCGCGGCTCAGCCGCAGGGCGAACTGCGCCACCTGGTACTGGCTTTCCTGGATGCCGGAGACCATCCGGGTCTGCGCCACCTTGATCAGGCCCGCCGACTCGAGCACCTTGATGTGCCGGTAGAGCCGGGTGGGCGGCTGGTCGAGGAGCCGGGCGATGTCCTTGACCCGGTGCGCGGCCTGCACGTCGCTCATCATCGCCCGGAGGATCGCCAGCCTCAGCGGGTCGGACAGGGCCTTCAGCGTCTCCACGTCGTCCACCTCCCGGACGATCACCCTCGCGTCGGCATCGTCAGCCATGGACCCCACTCCGTTTCCTCGTAGCGAACCATTCACTCACATGCTAGCGTTCACGCATGAGTGAACGCTTACGTCAGAGTGATAGCGAAGCTCCCGCCCCGCCCGTGCCTCTGCGCCGCAACCGGCGATTCCAGACGCTGTGGATCGGCGCCGCCGCGGCCAACCTCGGCCTCGAGACCGTGGAGGTCGCCTATCCCCTGCTGATCATGGCCCTGACCGGGTCGCCGGCGCTGGCCGGTCTGTTCGGCTTCACCCAGATCGGCACCGCCCTCCTGGTCGGACTTCCGGCCGGCGTGGTGGTCGACCGGTGGGACCGCCGCCGCATCCTGCTGATCTCCGAGGCGGTCCGCGCGCTCACTCTGGCGTTCATCGTCCTCGGTCTGATGGCCGGCCGGGCGAACTTCGGCCTTCTGATCGCGGCCGCCGTCGTCCTGGGTACGGGTACGGCCTTCGGCGCGCCGGCCCGCATGCTGCTGATCCGCGCCGTCGTACCGGACGAGCAACTGACCGCGGCGCTCAGCCAGGACGAGGCACGCAGCGGAGCCGCCGCCCTGGCCGGACCTCCGCTGGGCGGCGCGCTGTTCCTGGTCTCCCGGGCGTTCCCGTTCCTCGCGGCGATCGCCGGCTTCGTGATCTCGTTCCTGTGCGCCCTGGTGATCCGGGTGCCGGAGGCCGCCAGGCCCGCCGAGCCGGCGGACGACGCGGCGGCGGGCGGCGGGAAGAAGAGCGCGCTCGGGCCGCTCACCACCGCCTTCTCCGGAGTGCGCGAACTGGTCGGCGACCGGCTGCTGCGCTCCGCGCTCGCCCTGGTCAGCATCTTCTACTTCAGCATCACCGCCGCGATCCTCATGGTGATGGTGACCCTGCGCGACCAGCACCACTCCCCCCGCGCGATCGGTCTGGCCCTCACCGGCACGGCCGTCGGCATGCTCGCCGGCTCGGTGCTCGTGCCCCGCCTCAACCGGCTGCTCAGCCCCGGCGCGCTGCTGCTCGCCGCTTCGACCCTGACCACCGTCGCGGTGGCCCTGCTCGCGCTGCCGCTCGGACCGGTCTGGGTCTTCGCGATGCTCACCCTGGCGGCCCTCGGGCTGCCCGCGCTGAAGATCCTCGTCGACATCATGATCTTCCGGCAGACCCCGGACCACCGGCGGGGCCGCGCCATCGCCGCGACCATCACCCTCATCGGCGCCGGATCGCCGCTTGGCTCCCTGGCCGGCGGTCTGGCCCTGCAGTTCCTCGGCGTCACCGGGGCCATCGTGCTGATCGCGGGCGTCCAGGCCGTGATCACCGCCGCCGGACTCGCGAACCGGCACGTCCGGTCCGCCCGCTGGCCCGCCTGAGCACCTGAGCACCTGAGCACCTGAGCCTCAAACCCCCTGGCTCCTCGTCACCTCCCGCCCCCCGATGCCCCCTCTCGCCTCCTCGCCTCCTCACGAAAGCGAGCTCCGTCATGCTCAAACAGCCCATCTTCATCGTCGGCCACCCCCGTTCCGGCACCAGCCTGGTCCGCAGTCTGATCGAACGCAGCGAGCACGTCTGGAGCATCGGCCGCGAGGGCAAGCCGATCTGGGAACGCGACAGCCTGCACCCGGGCCGGCGCGGCTGGCACTCCAACGCCCTGGACGCCTCCGACGCGACCCCCGAGGTGGCGGCCCGGCTGAACGCGGACCTGCTCGCCGCCGCGCGCAAGCCCGGCGCGGAGTGGTCCGTCGCCGACAAGCTCGACTTCCTCGACTTCCTCAGCGCCCAGGGCCTGCGCCCGCACTACTACGACGTCCCGCTCAAGGCTCTTCAGGAGCGCTTCCCCGGCGATCTGCCGGAGGGGCCGCCCACCACCCGCGACGGCGGCGAACTCGACGAGATCACCCCGTTCTGCTTCCCGTCGCGCGGCGAACGCCCCACGGAGGCCGAACTCGCCTCCGGCATACGGCTGGTGGAGAAGAGCATCCAGTCCTGTTTCCGGATCCCGTTCCTGCGGGCCCTCTACCCGGACGCGAAGTTCGTGTTCGTCGTGCGCGATCCGCGCACCAGCATCGGCTCCCTGATGGACGCCTGGCTCAACCCGCGGATGTTCTTCTCCTACCAAGTGCCGGTGCCGCTGCGCATCCAGGGCTACTCGGACGTGTTCCCGTGGGGCAAGGAGTGGTGGAACCTCAGCCTGCCGCCCGGCTGGCAGGACTGGGTGGACCTGCGCCTCGCCGAGGTCTGCGCGCGCAACTGGCTGACCCACAACCGGGCCGTCCTGGACGCCGCCCGCGAGCTCGCCCCCACCGGCGACTCCGTGCTCGTACGCTACGAGGACGTGCAGGCCGACCCGGTGTCCACGATGGAGGCCGTGGCCGAGGCGGTGGACCTGCCCTTCTCCGACGCCTGGGGCCGCCGTGACCTCCCGGTCGTGATGACCCAGACCACCCCCGACCCGGACAAGTGGCTCCGTCACGCGTCCGAGATCCGCCCCGTCCTGCCGCTCGTCCGCGAACTCGCCGAGGAAGCCGGCTATGTCGGCCTCTGAACCGTCCGGCACCCCGACCGCTCCGGCCACCCCAGCCACGCCGACCCCGCCGACCCCGCCGACCCCGCCCACCATGAAGGCCATCCAGGTCGGCCGGCCCGGCGGACCCGACGTCCTCGAACTCGTCGACCTGCCCCGCCCGTCGCCGGGCCCGGGCGAGGCGCTGGTGCGGCTCGCCGCCGCCGGCGTCAACTACATCGACGTCTATCTCCGGTCCGGCCAGTACCCGAACGAGCTGCCGTTCGTCCCCGGCCAGGAGGGCGCCGGGACCGTCGTCGAGATCGGGCCCGGGGTGCGCGAGGTCGCCGTCGGCGACACGGTCGCCTGGGCGAACCTGCCCGGGGCGTACGCGGAGTACGCGCTGCTGCGCGCCGACCGGCTGGTGCCGGTGCCGGACGGGCTGGCCCCCGACCTGGCGGCGGCCGCCCTGCTGCAGGGTATGACCGCGCACTACCTGTGCCACGACACGTATCCGGTGCGAACCGGCGACACCGTCGTCGTGCACGCCGCCGCGGGCGGTGTCGGCATGCTGCTGACCCAGCTCGTACGGCTGCGCGGCGGCACGGTGATCGGCACCGCGTCGACCGCGGCCAAGGCGGCGGCCGCGCGGGCAGCCGGCGCGGCCGAGGTCGTCGACTACCGGCCGGGCGCGCTCCTGGAGGCCGTACGGCGGCACACCGGCGGCCTCGGCGCCGCCGCGGTGTTCGACGGCATCGGCGGTCCCACGTTCGACGAGAGCCTGGCCTCTCTCCGCCCGCGCGGAGTCCTGGCGGTCTACGGGCAGTCGGGCGGCGCGGTGCCGCCGTTCGACCTGCAACGCCTCAACGCCGGCGGGTCCTTGTACGTCACCCGCCCGAACCTGGCCCATCACGTCCAGGACCGGGCGGAGTTGCTGCGCCGCGGCACCGCCGTGCTGCGGCTGGTCCGCGACGGGCACCTCGGCGTCCGCGTCGGGCAGCGTTTCCCGCTGTCCGGCGCGGCGGACGCGCACACGGCTCTCGAAGCCCGGGCCACGATCGCCAAGACCCTGCTCACCTGCGACTGAACCACGTCTCCGGGCCCGGAGAGAGAACGGTTTCACCTGGGCCCGGATACAGCCATTCGACGAGCGTGCCCCCGCCGCGCGGATCCCCGACACGGGAAAAGCCCGTGAGGCTTGGGCCGGAGCGCGATCCAGGGCGGGCTCTCGGCGCCGTTGTCGCGGAGGGATCACACCGCTGTCACACAGCGGTCACACAGTCATCATGGCCCCGTCGAACACGCGGACCCCGACGTGACCAAAAACCACACGTCCCAACTCCGCTTGCCACAACCGACGTTGATCAACCCGAGCCGGCCCTCACATACTGCGCTGACCAGCGGCGGGCGTTCTCGTACCCCGGCTGGAACCGACCACTCCACCCCATCCCACTCTCCTGGGGGAGTCTTGCGCGCACATGTGAAGAGAACACGCGCCTTCACCATCGCAGCGGCCACATCGGTGGCCCTGACCGCGGGAATGGCCAGTCCCGCGACGGCCATCGTGACCACCACGACGGCCTCCTCACCCGGCACTCCGAACATCGCCCGCGTCGGCGGCGAGCAGCGGATCCCGCTCGTCACCGGCGACACGGTGACGGTCGACGCCAAGGGCCGGATCGTACGCTTCGAGCCCGCCAAGGGCCGCGAGCGCGTCCCCGTCCAGGTGCAGCGCACCAAGGACAGCACCCTGGTGATACCCGCCGACGCGCAGCGCCTGCTGGCCACGGGCCGGCTGGACCAGCGGCTGTTCGACGTCAAGGCGCTGGCCGAGCCGCGGCTCCGCAAGAGCCACGGCGCCGGCCTCAAGCTGATCGTGCAGTACGAAGGAGGTGCCGCCACCGCACGCGCCGACGTGCGCGCGGCCGGTGACACCCAGGTGCGGCGCACCTTCCCGACGATCAACGCCGACGCCATCCGTACGTCCCCGACGACACGGCCCGGGTGTGGGACGCGCTGACCGACCAGCAGAAGCCCGGTATACGGGTCGCCTCCGCCGGCATCCGCAAGGTCTGGCTGGACGGGGTACGCGAGGCGAGCCTGGACCGCAGCACCTCGCAGATCGGCGCCGACAAGGCGTGGGAGTCCGGGTACGACGGCACGGGCGTCAAGATCGCCGTCCTCGACACCGGCGTCGACAAGACCCACGACGACCTCAAGACCCAGGTCGTCGCCGAGAAGAACTTCTCCCGGTCCCCCGATGCCGTGGACCGGGTCGGACACGGCACCCACGTCGCGTCGATCGCCGCCGGCACCGGCGCCAAGTCCGGCGGCACGTACAAGGGCGTCGCCCCCGGCGCCAAGGTGATCAGCGGGAAGGTCCTCGACGACGAGGGCTTCGGAAGCGACTCCGACATCATCGCCGGCATGGAGTGGGCCGCGGCCGAAGGGGCCGACGTGGTCAACCTCAGCCTCGGCAGCCCCGACGGCCCCGATGTCGACCCGCTGGAGGAGACGGTCGACAGACTGACCGCCGAGAAGGGCGTCCTGTTCGCCGTCGCGGCGGGCAACGACGGCCGGTTCGGCGCGTCGAGCCTGAGCTCACCGGGCTCCGCGGACGCCGCGCTGACAGTCGGCGCCGTCGACAAGGACGACGTCCTGGCCTCCTTCTCCGGCAGCGGCCCGCGCGCCGGTGACGGGGCCGTCAAGCCGGACGTGACCGCGCCCGGCGTCGACATCGCCGCGGCCGCCGCCCCCGGCAGCCTCATCGACACGGATCCCGACACCCCGCACCCGGCACCGGGGTACCTGCAGATCGACGGCACCTCCATGGCGACCCCGCACGTCGCGGGCGCCGCCGCGCTCCTGAAGCAGAAGAACCCCGGCTGGAAGTCCGCCGAGCTCAAGGGCGCGCTGTCCGGATCGGCCACGCCCGGCACCGCCACCGTCTTCCAGCAGGGCACGGGCCGGGTCCAGGTCGACAAGGCACTCGGCCAGAGCGTCGTCGCCGAGCAGGTGTCGCAGAACTTCGGCACGGCCAGCTGGCCGCACGCCGACGACAAGCCCGTCACCCGCAAGGTCACCTACCGCAACCTGGGGACCACGGCGGTCACCCTCGACCTGTCGATGTCCGTCGTCGATCCGGCGGGCAAGCCGGCCCCGGCGGGGTTCTTCACGCTCGGCGCCTCGAAGGTGACCGTGCCCGCCGGCGGCACGGCCGGGGTCGACCTCGTCGCCGACACCCGGATCGGTGACACCGACGGCGCCTTCGCGGGCTACGTCACCGCCACCGGCGGGGGCCAGAGTGTCCGTACCACCGTGGTGGCCGTCCGGGAGGTGGAGTCCTACGACCTCACGCTCAGGACCATCGACCGTGACGGCACCGACGCCGAGTACTTCTACAACTTCCTGGTCGGCGTCAAAGGCCTGGCGGCGGGCTTCAGCGCCCGTGTCGACTTCGCACCGGGCAGCCACACGATCCGGGTCCCCAAGGGCTCGTACGCGCTCGACACGGGCGTCTACCAGGACCCCTCGGACCTGACCGCGGGCACGGACTGGATCGCCCAGCCGGAGCTGGAGATCTCCGGGGACACCACCGTCACCCCGGACGCGCGCACCGCCAAGCCGGTGGACATCACCGTGCCCGGCGTGGAGAAGGCGGCCTCCGCCGAGTTGTCCTACATGCACTCCGAGACCGACGCCGGCGGCGTCGGCAGCGGCTGGTACCTGTCGGGCCTCACCGGATTCCGTACCGCCCACGTGGGACCGGCCATCACCGACGGCTCGCTCACCCAGTTCTGGTCCGCGTACTTCCTCAAGGACGCCACCACCCAGTACGCGGTGGCCTTCGGCGGCCCGACGAACACGCTCGGGACCGGCTACACCCGGCAGGTGAAGGCGAACGAGCTGGCCACGCTCAAGGTCGGACTCGGTGCCTCCGTCGCCGGGAAGTCGGCGGGAGTGTCCATGATCCCCGTGATGCCGGACGGCGCCGCCGGCGAAGGCTTCTGGCCGACGCAGACGGCACCGGGCGTCCGTACCGTCCACGTCTCCACCGCCGACGGGGTGAAGTGGAACACGGCGGTCGCGCAGCTCGGTGAGCCCGACGAGTGGGGCCTCCCCGCGATCGAGGGAAACCAGGCCATGGCCCAGCCGAAGCGCTACGAGGCCGGCCGGACGTACCAGGAGACCTTCAACACCGGCGTCATCGGCCCGGTCCTGAGCAAGGACACGGGTGTCTTCCGTACCGCTCCCCACACGAAGTCGGGCCGGGAGCTGATCGTCGGCGCTCTGCCGCTGCTCGGCGACGGCGCGGGCCACCAAGGCGACGGCCCGTACACCTCGGCCACCACGACGCTGTACCGCGACGGCGTCAAGGTCGCCGAGAACGACGACCCGCTGCGCGGCGCGAAGCCCTTCACGGTCGACAGCGCCGACGCCGCGTACCGGCTGACGACCTCCGTCGAGCGTCCGGCGACCGTCGCCGCGACCTCCACCCGGATCGACACCAGCTTCTCGTTCCGTTCGAAGCAGGTCGCGGAGACCACCGCGCTGCCGGTGTCCATGGTCGGCTTCGCGCCGCCGGTCGACCTCTCCTCGCGCGCCCCGGCGGGCCTCCCGGTCGTGGTCCCGGTGACCGTGCAGGGTTCGGCCGCCGGCTCCAACCTCAAGTCGCTCGCCGTGTCGGTGAGTTACGACGGCGGGAAGACCTGGAAGGCCACCCCGGTCCTGAACGGCACGATCCTCGTGAAGAGCCCGGCGAAGGACGCCGGTATCGCGCTCTCCGCCGAGGTCACGGACAAGCAGGGCAACGCGTCGAAGGTGACCATCCAGAACGCGTGGCTCGGCAAGTGATGTCACGCTGACGACCGGGCTCCGCGTCCTCCACCTCGCGGTGCCGGAACCACGGACTGACCTCGAACAGGGGCGCCTGCCCCGGGCTTCGGCCCGGGGCAGGCGCCCTCTTCGTGTCCGGTGCCTCAGATCGAGTTCAGCGCCACCGTCGGGTGGACCCGCGAGGCACGGATCGCCGGGTAGAGGCCGGCGGTCACACCGATCAGCAGCGTGGCGCCGAGGCCCCCGGCCAGCGACCACGGCGGGACCACCGCCGTCCAGCCCTGGACCCGCGCGAAGCCGTACGTCGCCGCCGCGCCGAGCAGCGCGCCCGTCGCCCCGCCCAGTGCCGAGAGCAGCAGCGACTCGGTCAGGAACTGGAGCCGGATCGCGCCCCGGGTCGCGCCCAGCGAGCGGCGCAGACCGATCTCCTGACGGCGTTCCAGGACGGAGACGACCATGGTGTTGGCGACTCCCACCCCGCCGACCAGCAGCGCCACCGCGCCCAGGCCGAGCATCAGGGTCGTCAGGCCCTCGTCGGTGGCGGCCTTGGCGGCCAGCGCGTCCGAGGGCCGGGAGATCTTGATGGCCGCCTCGTCGCCGGGGCTGATGCTGCGGGCCAGGACCGCCCGGACGTCCATGACCGAGTCGTCCGTGGAGCGCTCGAAGACGGTGGTGGGATGGCCGTCGAAGCCGAAGTAGCGTTCGGCGGCCGGGAATCCGACCATGGCCACCCGGTCGAGGCCGGGGGCCAGTTCGATGGGATCGAGGATGCCGACGACGGCCACGCGGGTGTCGTTCATCATGATCGTCTCCCCGGGGCCGGTGATGCCGAGGCGCCGGGCCGCCACCGCGCCGAGCACCGTCGTCGGGAGGCGTTCGCCGGCCGGGGTCAGCCACCCGCCCGCGGCGACCTCGCCGCCGAGCGCGGCCAGCAGGTCGCCGCGGACGGCCTGAGCGGTGACGCCCGCGGTGCGCTCCTCGGGGACCACGTCGCTGCGGCGGATCCGGGCGTCGATGTCGGCACTCGCCGTGGCGCGCTGCACCGGGCCGATGCGCTCGACCATCGCGACCGCGTTCTTGGGGAGCTTGACCGGCCGCCCGGTGGGGTCCTTGCCCGCCTCGGCGGTGAGGAGGTTGGTGCCGAGGCGGTCGAGCCGCGCCATGAGATCCGCGCGGCTCGACTCGGACAGCCCGACGACGGCCACCATGGTCGCGATGCCGAGGGCGATGCCGAGCGCCGAGAGCACCACCCGCGCCCGCCGCGCGCGCAGACCGACCGCGCCGACGCGCAGGATGTCGCGGGAGGAGAGACGGGCGGGCCTGAGGTCGTGCGTCATGGGCCGGCCTCCTCGGCCGCCGCGTCGACGCCCGCACCGGCCGGGCCGTCCGAGCGGCTGCCCGAGCGCGTGTCCGAGACGATCGCGCCGTCCTTGAAGCGGACCCGGCGCGGCAGCGCGTCGGCGATCTCGTTGTCGTGGGTGATCACGCAGACAGTGGTGCCGGACGCGTGCAGCTCGCGCAGCAGCTCCATGACGATCGCGCCGGAAGCGGTGTCCAGGGCCCCGGTCGGCTCGTCGGCGAGCAGCAGCCGGGGCGTGCCCACCAGGGCGCGGGCGATGGCCACGCGCTGCTTCTCGCCGCCGGACAGCTCGTTCGGCGTGTGCGAGCCGCGGTGGTCGAGACGCACCCGGGCGAGCGCTTCCCGCGCCCGGGCCCGCCGCTGCCTCAGCGGAACGCCCGTGTACAGCAGCCCGTCGGCGACGTTGTCGACCGCGTCCCGTCCCGCAGCCAGGTGGAAGTGCTGGAAGACGAAGCCGATGTGGCGGGCGCGCAGCGCGGAGAGCCGGGAGTCGGAGAGCGCGGACACGTCGTAGCCGGCGATCCGGACGGTGCCGGTGGTGGGCTTGTCGAGCGTGCCCATGATGTGGAGCATGGTGGACTTGCCGGAGCCGGACGGGCCGACGACGGCAAGGAGTTCGCCCTCCTCGACGATGAGGTTCACCTCGCGCAGGGCGTGGACGCCGCCGGGGTACGCCTTGCCCGCTCCCCGCAACTCGATGACGGGTACGGGGGCGGGGACGGGGACGACGTCGGGGTGCCGGGGGGATGTTCGGGCGAGGTGTCGGGTGGGATGTCCGGTCGGAGTCATGAGGCCGCCATCCCGACCTTCAGGCCCGGGCGGAGATCCGGTCCGGAGACCTCGATCCGCCCGTCGGCGGTCATGCCCGTCTCCACCCGCACCATCCTCGACGTGGTGCCCTCGACGACCTGGAGGCCGTACCCGCCCCGCTCGCCGCGCAGCGCGACGACCGCCTCGACGGGGACCGCGAGGACTCCCTTGCGGGCCTCGCTGACGAACTTCACGCTCGACGGCGCCTTGGAGTCCTCGCCGGACGCCGCGCCCGCCCCGCCGTCCAGGACGACCTCGACGGTGATGCCGTCCCGGGCCGCGCCGCCGCCCCCGTCCTCGGCGGCCTCGGGGCGCACCGTCCCGGCGACGTGGCCGGCCACGGTCTTCCCGCTCGGCAGGGTGACCTCGACCTTGGTGCCCCGCGAGGTGAGCGCGCCGTCGGTCTGTTCCAGTTCCGCCCGGACGACGGGCTTGGTGGAGGCGACCGTGAGCACCGCGCCGTCCGGGCCGACCTGGTCGGCGAGGGCCGCGTCGGCGGAGACCACCTTGACCGGCCCGGGCTGGAAGACGATGTCGCCCCGGCCGACCCGGCCGGTGGGCTCGCGGTTCAGGTCCTTCTGCCAGCGCTTGACGGCGGCCGCGGTGTCCGAGTCGTACCGGACGTCGACGTACAGCCCCGCCCCGTATCCCAAGTCGCGTAGATTGCGCTCCAGTTGGAGAACGTCGCTGCCCCGGTCGCCGGGCTTCATCCCGCGGAACATCGGCACCGGCCCGTAGAGGAGGGAGACGGGCTTGTCGTTCAGTTCGTACAGGGCCTGCCCGCGTGTCAGCGTCTTCCCTTCGGGGGCGGCGACCGTGACGGTGCCTTCGACGGCGGACTTGACGGGGCGGCGCTGGGCGAAGTCGAGCCGGCCGTCGACGGTCTTGGACTGGACGAGGTCGGCGCGTTCGACGGTCGCGGTGGCGGGCGGCAGCTCGCCGGCCTTCCCAAAGGAGTCCGGATCGGCGCCACCGCCGAGGAAGTAGAACCCCCCGGCGACGGCGGCGACGGTCATCGCGCCGAGCGCGACGAGTACGGTGCGACGTTTCACTGCATGCCCGCCACGCTGTCGATGAGCTTCGACCGGCAGGCCTTCTGGGCCTTCTTGTACGCCGGCGACGCGGAGTCGAGGGCCGGGTTCGCCGGGTTCGGGTCGCCGCCCGGCTGGGCGATGCCGCCGCTCATGGTGGGGTTGGTGAACCGGGAGACGCCGTTGTCGCGCATGCACTTCGCGTGGGCGAGCATCGACTCGTACCCCTTCTGCTCGTCGCGCCGGGGCTCGGCGGCCAGCGCGTCGCGCAGCTCGGAGCCGCAGGCCTGCTTCCGCCCGCCCTTGTACGCCTCGTTCTGGCCGGGCTTGGAGGCGATCTCCTCGACCTTCTCCCAGTCGAGATAGCCGCTGAGCTTGGGGTCGGGGAAGTCCTTGAAGCCGCCCTTGCCGCGCATGCACTGGACGTACTTCATCTGGGCGTCGTAGAACTCGCCCTTCGAGGTGTCCGCGCCCGCACCCGCGCCCGTGCCGCCGTCCTTGTCCGTGCCCTTGTCCGCGGCGCCCGGCGCTGCCGGCACGTCGGCGATCTCCGAGCTCTCCTTCGCTCCCTCGGTGCTGTCGGCTCCGCCGCCGCAGGCGGCGGACAGGGCGAGAACGGGTACGGCGACGAGCGCGGCGAAGCGCAGCCGGGCGGCGGCGGTCACGGGGGTGGGTGTGGTGGTCCTGGGTACGTCGGTGATGTTCATGGGCAGCACGTTCGCCGCCTGGCGTGATGGCGGGTCCATGACCATGTGATGGGACGGTAACAATGCCCCCGACCTGCGGATCCGTCCCCCGGTCGCCCTAGCCGGACGGTGTGTGGGCGTGCCCATAATCGGGCCATGGCGCATGTGCTGCTCATCGAGGACGACGTGTCCGTACGGGACGGAATGGAGCTGGTGCTGCGCCGGCACGGTTACGGGGTGGACACCGCGGCCACCGGCGAGGAGGCCCTCGCCCTGCTCGCCGGGGAACACGGCGCCCGGGTCGAACTCGCCGTGCTGGACCTGATGCTGCCCGGCATGGACGGCTTCGAGGTGTGCCGCCGCATCCGCGCCCGCTCGGCGACCCTGCCGGTCATCATGCTGACCGCGCGCGGCGACGACGCGGACATCGTGACCGGCCTGGAGGCGGGCGCGGACGACTATGTCGTCAAGCCCGTCACCGCGCCCGTCCTGAAGGCGCGCATCCGGGCCGCGCTGCGACGCGCGGAACCGTCCGCACGGCAGGAACCGGACACGGACCTCGCCGGCCTGGTGATCGACCGTGCCGGACTCACCGTGACCAGGAACGGCGTCCCCGTCCCGCTGCCGCCCACCGAACTGCGGCTGCTGCTGGAGCTGTCGGCCTCCCCGGGCCGGGTGCTGAGCCGGGAGCAGCTCCTCGAATCCGTCTGGGACCACGGCTTCCTGGGCGACTCCCGGCTGGTGGACGCGGCGGTCGGCCGGCTGCGGGCCAAGATCGAGCATGTCCCGTCGAAGCCCCGGTTCATCCAGACGGTGCGGGGCTTCGGCTACCGCTTCGGGCCGCTGTGAAGCGTACGCGCGAGAACAGGGATCGACCACGCGGACGTCCGCGGCGGTTCGTCGGCGGGCTGCGCACCCGGCTGGTCGTCACCTTCGTCCTGGTCGCGCTCGTCAGCGCGGTGACCGCGACCACCCTCGCCTACCGGGAGGCCCGCACGGCCGTCCTGCGGCGTACCCAGGACACCGCCGTCCACGATCTGCGGGAGCGGACCACGGCCGTCGCCGCCGACTTCGACCTGCCGCCCGACCAGCGGTCCCTGGCCCGGTTCGCGGCGCAGGTCTCGGACGGCCTCGGCGCCCGGATCGTGGTCGCCCGCTACCGGGACCTCGCCGCGACCTCCGACCGGTACGCCGACACCTCGGGCCGGATCACCGCCGAGCTGCGCGCCGCCGTCAGGACCGGGGACGACGCGCGGTTCCAGCGGGTGACGTGGCGGAGCGAGCCCTATCTGGTCGTCGGCATGCCCGTGACGTACGCCGACGGGGACCGCCGCACCTCGGGCCTGGAGGTCTACGCGATCACCGACCTGCGGGCCGAACGCGACGACACCGCCGCCCTGTTGGCCTCCGTGCGGGCCGGCACCGTGCCGGTGGTGCTGCTCGCCGCCGTCCTCGCGCTGCTGGCCGCCGGGACGGTGCTGCGTCCGGTACGGAAGCTGGGCCGGGCCACCCGGGCACTCGCGGGCGGCCATCTCGGCAGCCGGGTCGCCGTCCGGGGGCACGACGAACTCGCCGATCTGGCCCGGACGTTCAACGAGACCGCCGACGCGCTCCAGGCGTCCGACGCCGAACTGCGCGAGCAGGAGGCCAAGGCGCGCCGCTTCGTGGCGGACGTGTCGCACGAACTGCGCACGCCGCTGGCGGCGATGACGATGGTGGCGACCGTACTGGAGGAGGACGCCGACCAGTTGCCGCCGGACGCCGCGCGGGCGGCCCGCACCGTCGGCGCGGAGACGGCGCGCCTGGCCCGCCTGGTCGAGGATCTGATGGAGATCTCCCGCTTCGACGCCAAAGCGGTCCGGCTCAACGCGGCCGAGACGGATCTCGCCGGCACGGTCCGGGCGTCGCTGGCGCTGCGCGGCTGGACGGATCGGGTCGAGGCGCACCTCCCGGAGGGGCTGCGGGCGGTGGTCGACCGACGCCGGATCGACGTGATCGTCGCGAACCTGGTGGGCAACGCGCTGCGCCACGGAGCCCCGCCCGTCGTCGTGACGCTCGCGGCGGACGGGGCGTGGGTGACGCTGGAGGTCGCCGACCACGGCCCGGGGCTGCCGCCGGAGGCCCGGGAGCGGGTCTTCGACCGCTTCTACAAGGCGGACGCGGCGCGCACCCGCGGCGCGGCCGACGCCGGCGGGCAGGGCAGCGGCCTCGGTACGGCGATCGCGCTGGAGAACGCGCGGCTGCACGGGGGCACGATCGATGTCGCCGGTGCGGCCGAGGGGGCCGAAGGGGCGGGCCGGGGGGCCGTGTTCACGCTGCGGCTGCCCCTGCGCCGTGCGGACGAGGAAGACGAAGGAGAGGCGGCGGAGTGAAGGTGCGGCACACGGGCACGGTCGCGGTGGCGGTCGCCGTGCTCGGGACGGCGCTGGCGGCCTGCGGGGTCCAGCCGACCGGGGTGGTCGGCGCGGGCGAGCCCGCGTCCGGGCTGACGCGCGGCATACGGCTGTATTACGCGTCCCCCTCCGGACTGCGCGGGGTGCCCGTCCTCGACCGGAAGGTCGAGAGTCTCGACGGGGTCCTGAAGCTGCTCGGCCAGGAGCCTCCACCCGCCGAACAGCGCGACGGACTCACCTCGCTCGTCGAGCTCGGCGGCTACTCGGCGACCGGGAAGGGCACCCGGGTGACCGTCCGCGTCGAGGGGCCGTACAGAGAGGCGACGCCCGCCCAGGGCACGGGGCAGCTGGTGTGCACGCTGGCGCGGGCCCAGTCCGTATTCGACCCGAAGGTCCGGGCCGACGACGTCGAGGTCACCCTGCGGCCGTCCGAGGGCGACCCGCTGGGCCCCTACCGGTGCGCGGAGTTCCGGGGCGGGTGAGTGGTCCGTAGGTCCGCGCGTCCGTACGACGCCGGCGCGGGATCAAGGCCACGGTCCCCGAACGCACCGACCGGTTCGGGCCGCGCGGGCAGCCTCGCCGATTCCCGTGACGAGCCCCCGGACGCACACGATTCGGTCAATGATCCCCCAGGCGGACGTCGTAGTAGCGCTCGCCCGCGACCAGGACAGAGGTGACGTGGACCGGAAGCCCTTGCGCGGTGCGGGGCACCTCTTGGCTGGTCTGCCGGGTGAAGCCGAGGGAGACACCGGGAACGAAGGGGTACCCGGGCTCGGACGTGTCGACGGTTCGGCCGCGCGCGGCCGCCCGCCGGAAGAGCTCCTCGGCGGGCGTGGCGAAGACGTCGTCGCCGTCGAGCAGGACCCGCACGTCGCTCTCCCGCCCCTCGCCCGGCCACCACAGCTCGACCGCGGTGACCGACGTACCCGGCTCCTCCAGCAGGATGTCGACGCGCACGGTGCCGCAGGAGGTGCGGATCGTCTTCTCGTCGTCGTCCTGCTCGACCTCGCGGGGCCCCCACTGGGACACCGCCGTGACCGCTTCGTCGAGGGACATGCCCAGCCGTACGGGGCCGGCGCCGCGAGGCGGGTCCAGCACGATGTCCACAGATCTCCTTCGCGCTCCGCACTCCGATGACCGTACGGACACCCTTAGGGCCTTTCTTTTGGGTCAGGCTGGATCAGGGAGCGGGGTCCGGTGCGTGTGATCGCAAGGCGGAGGAGGGAGACAACGCGGTGGGGGTACCTCCCGTGCCCGAAGGGCTACGGGGGAGTTGGCGACTGACGACAACGCGGCGAGCGCGCGTGCCGGGGCACGCGAGCCCAGCAAGATCCAAAAGAAAGGCCCTAGGTATCGGCCTGGTTCCGGTCCGCCCTGGAGTGGGGTCTGGCCCGGACATGGACGCGTTCCCCTTGCGGGCCGAACAGGTTGAGGATCTCCACCGGCGCGTCCCCCGCGGGGCCGAACCAGTGCGGCAGGCGGGTGTCGAACTCGGCGGCCTCGCCCGGTCCCATCACCAGGTCGTGGTCGGCCAGGACGAGCCGCAGCCGGCCGGACAGCACGTACACCCACTCGTATCCCTCGTGCGTGACGGGCTCGGGCCGGTTCTGGTCGGCGGGGATGATCGACTTCCATGCCTGGACGCCTCCGGTCTGCGCCGACAGCGGGATCACCGTGCGGCCCTTGTGGACGCGGGGTCGGACGCGGACCCGCGGGTCCCCCACCTCGGGCGCCCCGACCAGCTCGTCCAGCGGGACCTGATGGGCCTGCGCGAGCGGAAGCAGCAGTTCCAGGCTCGGGCGGCGCTGGCCCGACTCCAGCCGCGACAGGGTGCTCTTGGAGATGCCGGTGGCCTCGGCCAGCGCCGACAGGGTCACCCCACGCCGGGTGCGGATGCGCCGGAGGCGGGGGCCGACCTCGGCCAGCGCGGCGGCGATCGTTGCGTGCTCGTCCATGCCCCCATTCGACCTCCGCGTCCCGGAAATGGCAACGAATGTTGCCGCTTCCGGGCCGGGCGCGCAGTCTCGCGGCAGGAGGTTGATCCGACATGAACACGATGAACGACCAGCACGGCCGGAGCCGGACCGGAGATTTCGACGATGTCCACGACGTGGTGGTCATCGGCGCCGGCGCGGCCGGTCTGAACGCCGCCCTGCTCCTGGGCCGCGCGCGCCGCAAGGTGGTGGTGATCGACGCGGGCGAGCCGCGCAACGCGCCCGCCGCGCACATGCAGGGCTTCCTGTCCCGCGACGGGCTGCCGCCGGCGGCCCTGCTCGAACTCGGGCGCGCCGAGATCGCCCGGTACGGCGTCCGGCTCCTTCAGGGGCGGGTGGAGGAGATCGACCACGGCTACTTCGTCCGTATGGCGGGCGGGGTGGTACTGAAGGCGCGCCGGATCCTGGTCGCGACCGGGCTGCGCGACGAGCTGCCCGACATCCCCGGCGTCCGCGAGCGGTGGGGACGGGACCTGCTGAACTGCCCGTACTGCCACGCCTACGAGGTCCGCGACCAGCCCCTGGCCGTCCTCGGCACCCACCCGGGAGCCGTACACCAGGCCCTGCTCCTGCGGCAGTGGAGCGACGACGTCGTCTTCTTCCCGCACACCATGGACCTGGCCGCCGCGGACCGGGAGCGGCTGACCGCGTACGGGCTGCGCCTGGCCGAGGGCGAGATCACGCGGCTCGTCGTCGACGGCGACAAGCTGCGCGGCGTCGAACTGGCCGACGGCCGCGTCGTCCCCCGCGCCGCCGCCTTCCTCTTCCCCCGCATGGTGCCGCACGACGCGCTGCTGACCGGCCTGGGCTGCGACACGGACGGCACCGTCCGGATCGTCACCGACCGCACCGGCCTGACCAGCGTGTCCGGTGTCTGGGCGGCCGGCAATGTCATCGATCCCCGCGCCCAGGTGATCACCGCCGCCGGCATGGGGTCCGCTGCCGCCTTCGCCCTCAACGCCGACCTGCTGGACGAGGACGTCGACCGCGCCGTCGAACAGCACCGCCTCACGGCCGGAGCCGTCCCCGCCGAGTAGTCGTGGGGCGGGCCGACACCTCGCCCCGCTCCCCCGTACACAACACACGACACACGACACACGACAAGGAACCGTCCCATGCCCGTACCCACTCCCCGCCCGGTGGACAGCGTCACCGCGCAGACGTTCGCCGGGCGCGGCCTCCAGGCGGAGCGACCCGTCCTGGTCCAGTTCTGGGCCACGTGGTGCCACCCGTGCCGGATGGTCACCCCGCACGTGGCGCAGTTGGCCGCCGAGCGGTCCGGCCGGCTGGATGTCGTCCGGATCGATCTGGACGAGGAGCCCGAGCCGGCCACGCGGCTCGGCATCACGTCCGTTCCCGCCTTCGTCGTCTACAACGAGGGCCGGCCCGTGGGCTCGTGGATCGGCGCGGCGCCCAAGAAGGCCCTGGAGGGCAAGCTGGACGCGATCCTGCGGACCGTGAAGTAGGAGACGGACGGACTCACCCGAGCGCTCCTCACCGGGAGCGCTCGCCGGGTTCGTCATCGCCACCGTCACCGCGCTCACCGCGCTCACCGCGCTCACCGCGTTCACCGCGCTCGCCGGGCTCCTCGGGCGCGGTGAACGCGTCGTCGTAGAGGCGGAACAGGCGGAACAGGCGGGGCGGCGGTGTGGCGTCGCCGTGCTCGTCCGGGAGGGCGCTCAGGGCGGCCCAGCACTCCCGGGCGAGCCGGCGGGCGCGGCTGCCGGGCCAGGGCCGGGGTAGCAGCTCGGGAGGCAGGAGCGGATCGGGGGTCATGGCGTGGCCGAACTCCGCGGCGAGTTCCACGGCCAGGGTGAGCCGCTCGGCCCCGGACAGGCCGCCGCCCCCGGCCCCATCAGCCCCATCAGCCCCATCGGCGGCGGCCAGCCGGTCGACGCAGGCCGTGGCGAAGTCCGCGAGCTGGTCGTGCCGGGCGGCGATCGCGTCCAGCGGCCATACGGCGGCGGCCAGTTCACGGGGGTCCGTGAGCTCCCCGACCCGCAGGTCGGTGCTGGTGAGGAAGGTGACGGAGTCGAGGACGCCGAGCTGCCGGGCCTGGGCCTCGACCAGGTCGGCGATGGGGTTGGCCGCCACGTACAGCCCGCCCTGGAGGGGTGCCGCGCCCAGGTGCAGGAGGGTTTCGCGCAGCGCGTCGCGGGCGGTGCGGCGCGCTTCCGGTACGGCGAAGGCGAACAGGTGCCACGTACCGTCCCAGGGCGCGAGCCCGTGGTCCTGCCGGTAGGCGTGACGGACGTGGTCGGCGTCGGGGGCGAGGGTGCCGGTCGCGGCGTCGGACACGGCCCGCAGGACGGCCTTGCGCCCCCGGCCCTCCTGCCGGAACTTCTCTTCGCCGACGAGGCGTTTCACACACAGCCGGACCTGTTGGTCGGTCATGCCGAGGAGACCGGCGACGGAGTAGAGCTCACCGGCGTCGACGGCCCCGTCCTCGCGGACCAGCGCGTGCACGAGCAGCCGCGTGGGGATCTCCGGCCGGTGCGTACGGTCCGCTCGGGGGTGGGTCAGGGAGTGGGGCACAGGGGGTTTCCTCCGCCGGGGCCGTCGGGGGTGACGGCACGGTGCATGGTGGTGACGGCTCCGAATCCCATCAGTGTCCTCAGGAACGGGGTCCGCTGGGTGCGTACGGCGGTGAAACCGTGCCGCGTGTAGAGAGCCCGGGCGCGCGGGTTGACGTCGATGACATCGAGCCGGATCCGGGTGCGGGCGTGCTCGGCGGCGACGGCGGCGATCTCGCGCAGCAGCAGACTGCCGATGCCGGTGCCGCGATGGGGCGCCGCCACGCAGATGCCGTCCATGACGAGTTCCCGCTCGGCGGGCTTCCGGGTGAACAGCGCGAGGAGGGCAAGCCGGGGCAGCCCGCCGAGCGGCCCGTACGCGGACAGGACGTCACGCGCCGACCCTCCGGTCAGGCCGCGGCCCGCGAGGTCGTAGCCGGCGACGCCGACGACCCGGCCCGTGCCGTCGAGCACGGCGATGCCGCGGTCGTGGTGCAGATGGGCGGCGAGGAAGGCCCGGCCCTTGTCGGGCGGGCCGAGCGCGGAGCCGAGTTTGCGCCCGAACGCCTCCCAGTACAGGGCGGCGACCTGCTGTTCGGCTCCTTCCGGGATTCCCCGGCACAGCCGGAGGCCGTCGTCGCCGCGCGTCGCCGGCTCCTTCGGTACGTCCACGGATTCCCCTCTCTCGGACTCTCGAACGGTCCCGGCCGCCTTCGTCGGCCATCCGGACACGACAAGCATAATACGCTCGTTGGGAGAACGAACGTTTCAACTTCGATAGTTTTGAGTACCGGCTTTGGGGTCCGACCACGAAGAACCACCCAGCACCACGAGGAAAGGCGCATCGGCATGACCGACCGAGACCACGACCGAGACTCGGCGATCACGGTTCGACAGAAGTCATCGGACCGCGTTCTGGTGGCGGCCGGGTTCCCGCTGCTGGGGGCGGTGGCCGGCGCTTCCGCGCCGTCCACGTCGCCGGAACCGTCCGCGCCGTTCGGTCGCCCGTGAGCGCGCGCTCCCTCCCGGGCGTCAGGAGTCGGTGGGGCGGGACCGCGCCGTGTCCTGGATCCGCAGCCGCCGCCATTCGCGCGGCGTGACCCCGTAGGCCGCCCGGAAGCGGCGGGTGAAATGGCTGGGGCTGGTGAACCCGCTGCGGGCGGCCACGGCGGAGATGGGAAGGCCGACATGGCGCGGCGAGGTCAGCAGACGGCAGGCCGTCTCCAGCCGCTCCCCGATCACCCACTGCTCCAGGCTGATGCCGGCCCGGCCGAGGACCGCGTACAACTGGCGTCGTGAGACCGCGTGTTCGCGTGCGATGCGCTCCGGTGTCAGTTCGGGGTCGGTGAGATTGCGGCGTACGTACGCCATGACCCGGGTGGCCAACGAGTCGTCCATGGCCGCCCGGACCCGGCGGTCGTCCGTGTCGTGGGCGGCCGAGGTGAGCAGCGCCCTGAACAGGTCGGTGGTGCCGTTGCCGAGCGTCGCGGCCCCGGGGTCGGCCGCGAGCGTGCCGGGGTCCCGCCACAGGGTGCGGAGATGGTTGAGCACGAGGTCGTGCAGGGGGCTCGACCGCAGGCGCACGGAGGCGCGGACGACGGTGTCCACCGGCACCCCGAGGTGTTCCATGTCGATGGTGACGGCCTGCGAGGACCCCTCCCCCGACCAGCCGTAGCGGCGCGGCGCGAGTTCGTGGAAGACGGCGACGTCGTCGGTGCCGAGGAGGTACCGTTCGTCGGCGTTCTCGGCATGGTGGACGCCGGAGGTCTGCAGCGAGAAGGAGACCACCGGGCGCTCGCGGTGTCCGCGGACGTGCCGGGCCGTCCGCCGGACCTCGAAGCCGGTGCTGCGTACGTCGACGAGGTCGAGCGGACCCAGCCGCCAGGCCTCTATCCGGGCACGTATCCCGGTGGCCGATGTCTCGTGGGCTATGTCGTTCGGTACCGAATCGTCCGTCAGGGCCTCGTGGAACGCGTCCACGCGGTCCTTCGGATCGAAGGTCTCCAGATCCAGCAGCAGCACGTGGTTCCCTCTCTCGCCTCTCTCGATACCGGCCCCCCCCTGGGCAGTGCCCGCTTCCGCATTCTGGGTCGCCGCGCGGCGCTCCGCGCCGAACGCTGCACTGACGGTCAAGTCCTCTGCACCCAGGGACGACCCGGGGCGCGGATGCCCGCCTACGTTCGTCAGTGCCCCGCGAAACCGGCGCGACGGCACCCCCGTCGGCGGGCTCTGCCCGCCACCCCCATCCCTTCCCGTCCCCATCGAGAGGCCGGAGCATGACCGACCCCGTATCCACCGTCCCCGACACCGTCGCCGCACCTGTCACACCCGTCCTGGAGCCGGCCGCACGCGATTTCGCCGAGGCCACGTCCCGGCCGCCGTTCCTGTTCCAGATCCCGCCGGCCGAGGGCCGCAAGGTCGTCGACGACGCGCAGTCGGGCGACATCGACAAGCCTGCGGTCGACGAGGAGTGGGTCACTGTCCCCGGTGGTCCGACCGGTGAGGTCCGGGCCCGGATCGTCCGGCCCGCCGGCGCCACCGGAAGTCTGCCGGTGATCGTCTACCTGCACGGCGCGGGCTGGGTCTTCGGCAACGCCCACACCCACGACCGCCTCGTGCGCGAACTGGCCGTCGGCACCGGCGCCGCGGTCGTCTTCCCGGAATACGACCTGTCGCCCGAACACCGCTACCCGGTGGCGATCGAGCAGAACTACACCGTCGCCCGCTGGATCGTCACCGACGGCGCCGCCAAGAACCTGGACGCGACCCGGATCGCCGTCGCCGGCGACTCGGTCGGCGGCAACATGAGCGCCGCACTCACGCTCATGGCCAAGGAACGCGCAGACGTGCCCCTGGTCCAGCAGGTGCTGTTCTACCCCGTCACCGACGCGAACTTCGACACCGGCTCGTACCACCAGTTCGCCGAGGGCTACTTCCTGCGCCGCGACGGCATGCAATGGTTCTGGGACCAGTACACCACCGACCCCACACAGCGCGCCGAGATCACCGCCAGCCCCCTACGCGCCACCACCGAACAACTGACCGGCCTGCCACCCGCCCTCATCATCACCGGCGAAGCCGACGTCCTGCGCGACGAAGGCGAGGCCTACGCCGCCAAACTCCGCACCGCCGGCGTCCCCGTCACCGCCGTCCGCTACCAAGGCATCATCCACGACTTCGTCATGCTCAACGCCCTCCGCGACACCCACGCGGCAAACTCGGCCATCGAGCTCACCATCCGGACGCTGCGTCAGGCGCTGACCCATGCCTGAGCCGACGACCGAGCCGACGACCGACTCCACCCCCCTCACCATGCACGCCACCACGGACGAGCCCGAGGAGCAGACGGCGGCGGGCGACGATCCGCTGCGCGGCGGACGGCGCTTCGAGCCGGACCTGCGCGCGATGACCCGCGTCAACCTGCGGCCGATCGCCTCCCCGATGCCCGTCGGCTTCTACACCGTCGCCATCGCCTCGGTGATCGTCGGCTGCTTCCAGCTGGGCGTCTTCGAGGACGGCGCGCGGCGGGCCGTCGGCCTGGCGATCCTGCCCGCGTTCGTCCTCCAGTTCCTGGTGGGTGTCCTCGCGTTCGGCGCCCGCGACGTGCTCGCGGCCACGCTGATGACCTGTTTCTCGGGCCTGTGGCTGGCGAGTGCGCTGAACATGGTGCTCGCCCCGCCGGACGGGACACGCGTCCTCGGCGTCCTCAACGCCGTCTTCGCGCTGTTCGCCCTGCTGATGGCCGTCGTCGCCGGACGCAAGCGGGCCCTGTGGCTGGTGCTGTGCACGGCGGTGCCCCGGTTCACCGTGGCCGCGGTCGCCAACCTCTCCGGCGTGGAGTGGCTGGGCCTTCTGTCGGGCGCCCTCGGGCTGCTGCTGGCCGCCGTCGCCATGTACACGGCGTTCGCGCTGATGCTGGAGGACATGCGCGGCGAGGAGGTCCTCCCCATCGGCCGCAGCGGTCCCGCGCACCACGCCGTCGAGGGCAGCCTGTCCGTCCAGTTGCGCGATCTCGAACGCCAGGCCGGCGTGCGCCGCACGCTCTGAGCCCGAGCACGAGCCCGAGCCCAGGCCCGAAGCCGTTCCCCGGCCCCGCCCGGCCCGGGGACGCCGCCCCACCCTCTCATCACCACCGAAAGCGAGTGCCATGACCAGCATGCCCGTCGGCGGGATCGTCCCCGCCCACGGCTCTCCGGACGGAGGACCCGCCGAGCTCGTCCTGCGCAACGGGAAGATCCACACCCAGGATCCGGCGCGGCCCACCGCCACCGCCCTCGCGATCCGCGACGGCCGGATCGCCGCCGTGGGCGACGACCGCGACATCGCCGCGCTCGTCGGCCCCGGGACCCGGGTCGTCGACGCGCTCGGCCGCCGGGTCGTCCCCGGACTGAACGACTCCCATCTGCACGTCATCCGCGGCGGCCTGAACTACGTCCTGGAGCTCCGCTGGGACGGCGTCCGCTCGCTTCGGCATGCCCTGGCCATGCTGCGCGAGCAGGCCGGACGTACGCCCAAGGGCCAGTGGATACGCGTCGTCGGCGGCTGGACCGCCGACCAGTTCGCCGAGCGCCGGCTGCCGACCCCCGCGGAACTCACCGCCGCCGCGCCCGACACCCCCGTCTTCGTGCTGCATCTGTACCAGTCGGCGATCCTCAACCGGGCCGCCGTGCGCGCCGCCGGGTTCACCCGGGACACTCCCGACCCGAAGGGCGGGCAGATCGTCCGGGATCGCGCCGGTGATCCCAACGGCCTGCTCCTCGCGGCCCCCAGCGCGCTGATCCTCTACTCGACCCTCGCCAAGGCGCCCGCCCTCGACGAGGCCGACAAGAAGATCTCCACCCGCCACTTCCTGCGCGAGCTGAACCGTTTCGGTCTGACCTCGGCGGTCGACGCCGCGGGCGGTTTCCAGAACTTCCCCGAGAACTACGCCACGGTCACCGAGCTGGCCCGGGCCGGCGAACTCAGCGTGCGGATCGGCTACCACCTCTTCCCGCAGACCCCCGGCCAGGAGCTGGCGGACCTGCGCCGCTGGACCGAGACCGTACGGCCGGGTGACGGCGACGCGTGGCTGCGGCTCAACGGCGCCGGGGAGAACCTGACCTGGGCCGCCGCCGACTTCGAGAACTTCTCCGAGCCCCGGCCCGAACTGGCCGCCGGCTACGAGACCGAGTTCGAGGACGCGGTCCGGCTGCTCATGGAGAACGGCTGGGGCTTCCGGCTGCACGCCACGTACGACGAGACCATCCGCCGTGACCTCGCCGTCTTCGAGAAGCTCGCCGCCGAGGGCCTGTTCCCGGACGGCAACCGCTGGCTCTTCGACCACGCCGAGACCGTCTCGCCGGACAGCCTGGAGCGGATCGCCGCGCTCGGCGGTTCCATCGGCGTACAGAACCGGATGTCCTTCCAGGGCCGCGCGTTCGCCGAGCGGTACGGGGCCGAGGCCGCCTCCCACGCGGCGCCCGTCACGGACATGCTGCGCCTCGGGATCCCGGTCGCGGCCGGCACCGACGCCACCCGGGTCTCCTCGTACAACCCCTGGGTCGCCCTGCACTGGCTGGTCACCGGCCGCATCCTCGGCGGGCTTTCGCTGCGCTCGGCCGAACGGCTCGTGTCCCGCGAGAAGGCGCTGGAGCTGTACACCCTGGGCGGGGCCCGGATCACCGGCGAGGAGGCCGACAAGGGCGTCCTCGCGGAGGGCCGGTTCGCGGACTTCGCCGTCCTCTCCCACGACTACCTCACCGTGCCGGCCGAGGACATCCCGCACATCGAGGCCGTGCTGACGGTGGTCGGCGGCCGGATCGTGTACGCGACGGACACCTACGAGGGCATGGACGAGGCCGTCCCCGCCCTCAGCCCGGAATGGAGCCCGGTCGCGCACTTCGGCGGCTATCAGGCGAGCGTCCCGCCGTCGGCGGGCGGCGCCCGGCAGGCCGGCCTGGTGGCCGAGGCCGCCGCCGAGTCCGAGGAGCACCGCCGGTGGCGCGACGCCCGCGGGGCGGTCCCCGCCGCGCGCGCGTCGACGGTCTTCGACCCCTGCCTGGCGCCGTGACGCGCCGCGGCACTCCCCCGCGCGCTCCCGCCCTCTCTTCCTTCCCTTCCTCCGTACTTCCGTTGTCCACCGAAAGGAACCCGTCATGACCGAATTCGCGTTCGACTTCGCCTCCGTACAGGCCGCGCCCAGCCCGGACCTGCTCACCCCCGACAACTCGATGATGCTGTTCGTCGACCACCAGCCGCAGATGTTCTTCGGCGCCGGCAGCGGCGACCGCGTGGCCGTCATCAACGCCACCGTCGGCCTGGCCAAGGCCGCCAAGGCCTTCGACGTCCCGGTGGTCCTGTCCACCGTCGCCGCCGAGTCCTTCTCCGGTCCGATCCTGCCGCAGCTGCGCGAGGTCTTCCCCGCGCACGAGATAGTCGACCGCACCAGCATGAACGCGTGGGAGGACACCGCGCTGGTCGACGCGGTGAAGGCGACCGGCCGCACCAAGATCATCCTGTCCGGTCTGTGGACCGAGGTCTGTCTGGTCCTGCCGGCGCTCTCCGCTCTCAACCAGGGGTACGAGGTCTACGTCGTCGCCGACGCCTCCGCCGGCGTCACCCCGGCCGCCCACGAGCACGCCATGCAGCGGATGACCGCCGCCGGCGCCGTGCCCGTCACCTGGCTCCAGGTCCTCCTGGAGCTCCAGCGCGACTGGGCGCGCACCGACACGTACGAGGCGACGACGACCGTGGTCAAGGAGCACGGCGGCGCGTACGGACTCGGGGTGTTCTACGCCCAGTCCATGATCGACCCGCACGCCGCGGGCTGACCGGCACCCCAGGGACACCGGTCTGCTGATCCTCCGTCTGGTGGCGGGCCTGCTGATCGCCGGGCACGGCGTACAGAAGGTCAGCTTCCGGCTGGGCGGCGGCGGTCTGGCCGGGGGACCGAGGAGTTCCGGCACGACGGCTTCCGCGGCGGGGCGCTCACGGCGCTCGCCGCGGGGGCCGGCCAGATCGGCTCCGGCCTGCTGCCGGCCGCCGGCGCGCTGACGCCGCTCGCCGCCAAGGGCGCGATCGGGGGGACGACCGTCGCCCTCACCGTGAAATGGCGCAACGGCCTGTGGGTACAGCACGACGGATACGAGTATCCGCTGGTCCTGATCGCCCTCGCGGCCGCCCTGTCGTTCACCGGCCCGGGCCGCTACTCCGTGGACCGGGTCCTGGATCTGCCGCCCTGGCCCTGGTGGTCGGCGGTCCTCGCGGTGACCGTCGGCGCGGCCTGCGGCCTGGCCACCCGGGCCCTGCTCCACCGCCCCGCACCACCGCTCCCCCCACGCTCCGGATCCGACGAGAACCGCCCCGGATGACACCCCGGCCACCGGCCTGACGGCCCCTCATACCGAAGTCCCCTCGCGACGCGCACCGCGAGGGGACTTCGGTATGAGGAGCAGCGCGGGGAGCGGCCGGTGAGGTGAAGAATCGGATCCTTCCTGGCCGCCCGCAGCCGGTATCCGTGTGTCGTCGTGATCGCTCGGCGGCTCGTCAGCGGTCCACGAGCCGGATCAGCGGGGCGCGAAGTCCGCGCTGGTCAGGCCATCGGCCCGGCGCTTTCCCCCGGCTCATCGAGCAAAGACTCTCCTGCCCCGGGGCGATCGGCGCATCACGCGTACTGGAGCGGCTTCTCACCGGATCCGCACTCGGGGCCCCACGTCAGGGACTTCACCGAGAAACCGTAGCTGTTGGTCGACGGGAGGTCGACCTTGTACTGGCCGCCCGACCCGTCCGAGGTGGCATAGTGCAGGCACCCCTTGTACTTGACCACCCCGCCCGCCAGGGGCGAGTACTTCTCGGCGGTGAAGCGGATGTGGTCGTAACCTGCCTGCGCTGTCCCGTTGTTGACGATCTTCTCGCTCCAGTACGTGCCGCTCCAGTTGACCGACCTGGAGAAGGAGGGGGAAGACGTGGCGTTGAGGTACAGGCACACGTCGCCGGGCACACACCCGTCGGCGGACGGATAGATGGCGGCCGAGGCACCGGTGGTGGAACCGAGCGTGGCGAACAGTGCGAGCGTGGCGCTTGTGGCCATGAGGCCGGCGGTACGGCGCATCTGCATGGTGGGTCATCCCTCCCCGTCGGGTCCGGCGGGACATCTGCCCGCCGGTCGAGCAGTTACGACGGTAGGAGCACTCCGCGGCGGGGGCTTCCTGGAATGTTCGAGGTTGACACTGCCGAGCGATTCGTAGGAGCTGCTCCGGCTAGCGGGACCGGAGACTCCTTCGCAGCCCCAGGAAGGGGCTCATGTGCTACCGGACGAACGGATTCGTGCTACGAGCCCTCGACAGGAAGCCCCGCCACGAAATGTGAGAGATCGGACGCTCGGGGCGGTTCCTGCCCGGGCAGGAACCGCTGGTAGTGGTCGGCGACAAGACGACGCAGGTCCGCCTCGGCCGGTTCATCACCACTGAGCTCAAGAGCGACCTGATGCGGATCACCCGTCATGCGCAAGGGCCTGGCCAGGGCGTCGAACCCACAGGCGTACTCGTCGGGCATCTCCCACCACGCCTCGGCGGACACCGGGTCCCGGAGGACGTACATGTGGTAGTCGTCATCGAAGATGATCAGGGGGCCGATCGGCATGGTCACGCGTGGAGTCTGACACAAGCGTCGATGTCAGCTCACGTCGATATGGCACGTGAGATGACCTCTAGCTCGCCTCCGCGTACAGCTCCTCGACCAAGCGGGCCACGGTCTCCGGTACGCGCAGCGTCGGGTAGTGGTCCGAGTCCGCCAGGCGGACCAGACGGCAGCCGGGGATGCGGGCGGCCGCCTCCTCGTCGCAGCGCACGATCTGCGGACGGTCCAGCTCGCCCAGCGCGAGCACGGTCGGAACGGCGATCTCGCCCAGCCGGTCGAAGGCGGGCGGATCGGCCTGCTGGTGGCCCACGTTGGCGAACCAGGCGGGGAGCGCGGCCCGCAGGTGCGCCGCCGCGACCGGGTCCGTCTCGGGTGTGCCGCCCGCCGCCCGGCCCCACAGTCCGAGGCCGAGCCGGACGATTCCCTCCAGGTCGCCCGCCTCGGCGAGACGTCCGACCTCCTGGTACATCTCGGACTCGTCGAGGTCGTATCCGCTGACCCCGGGGACGAACAGCGCGAGGCCCGACACCCGCTCCGGCGCGGCGAGCGTGTAGCTGAGCGCGGCGGCGCCGCCCATGCTGGAGCCGACGAGCACCGCGCGGTCCAGGCCGAAGTACTCGACCACCGCGGCCAGATCGGCGGAAGGGGTGTACGAGGTGACCGGCGCGGGGGAACGGCCGTACCCCCGGGCGTCGTACCGGATCACCCGCCGCCGTCCGGCGAGCGAGGCGAGCACCGGGTCCCAGATCGTGGAGTCGCCGACCCCGGGATGGACCAGGACCAGTGGCAGCCCGTCCCCTCCGCTGTCGTCCGCCCAGACCTGACCGCCGTCGACCCGCACCATGGTGTCCATGCGCCCAGTGTCCCCGCTCACCGCCGGTGCCGGCGGCCACGGTCCGGAGCCGGACCGGCCGTGTCGGTGTCAGGAGCCCATGGCGGCCCGGTCGGAAGCGTGGCGAGGTCACCGCTTGCGTGGGAGGCGGACGGTGTCCATCCTGAAATGAAGGAATATTTTCCGTGACGCGAGAACAGCTTGCGACGAGTAAGGAATTCCCCATGAATCGAGACGAGGATGCGATCCAGTGGGAGGACGCCGTCAGCGAGCGGGGAGCGGAACTCCGGATCGGTCATGCGCAAGATGACGGCACCACGGAGCAGAGTCGGGCGATCGTCGGCGAGGGAGATAAAATCGCGTTCACCGAGACCGTGGACTGGCCTCCGAATGGCGACGAATGGGTCTACACGAGCGCCGATGTAAAGAAGACGACGGGGATTACGCGTTACAAGCTGTACGACCAAAGCAACAAGTGGCGCCCTCCCGAGAGGCCCAGTGTCTGGCAGTACATCCTTTGCTTCACCACCGAGAAGACCTACGACTACTACTTCTCCGACGCGAGCAATGACTGCTACAGGTGCGATGTCTTCGTGACCTCGTGGGATCACTACGTCCAGTACAACTCCACTGATGCCAGAATCATCAGCGTTACGGGCGTCCCGTAAACACCGCCCAACGTCCCGATCCCGTGCCGGGCCATCGACGAGGCTCAGCCCGTCGGACGGCGCACGGGGTGAGCCTCAGGAAGACATTGCCGCGCGCTCGGCCGCGCTGCGCAGAACGCAGAATTCATTGCCTTCAGGGTCGGCGAGGACGGCCCAGCCGGCACCATCGGGTTCCCGGCGATCGGCGACGAAGGTGGCACCGAGGCCCAGCAGTCGCTCAACCTCCTCTTCACGCGAGGTATCGGGGCGCAGGCACAGGTGAATCCGGTTCTTGATCGTCTTCCGCTCCGGCACCTGATTGAAGTACAGCAGCGGGCCCTCCGGCAGGTTCACCGCGGTCTCCGCGTCACCCGGCTTGTTCTCCGGATGCGGTGGACAACCGAGCGCCTCGCTCCAGAACCGAGCCAGCTCATAGGCATCCACACAGTCGACCGCCACGTTCTGCACCACCGAAACCATGCGGGAGATCCTGCCCCGGGCTCCCCTCGGTCGGCAACTTGTGGCCGAACCGCACGGGCATTCGACACAGGCCCCGGCCCGGACCATCGACGCACTACGCGAGAGGGAAGGGCGCGCGTGGTCCCCTTCCAGCGGCACCTGCGTCTCGCGGTCCCCGGCCTGGTCTTCAAATCCACCGGACAGCCCGTCACACCGCTCCGGAAGAGGGCCGGCCGTGGACATCCGCACAGTCGATCGCCACGTTCCGCACCACCGAGGACATGGGTATCAGCATCCCTGGTCCCGCACCGCGGGCCACCACCGGGAGGATCACCATGACGACTGCCCATGTGCCGAGCCTGCTGGGCGTCTTCGCCCACCCCGACGACGAATCCCTCCTGGCCGGCGGCGTCCTCGCGCAGCACGCCGCCGCGGGCGCCCGCACCGTCGTCGTCACCGCCACGTGGACCGCGGGCAGCCGCCGGATCCCCGAACTCGCCGACGCGCTCACCGCCTTGGGCGCGGGCGCTCCGCTCCTGCTCGGCTACGGCGACGCCCGTAATCCCGCGTCGACACCGGACGGCGCCACGCGTCTCGTCGACGCGCCCCTCGACGAGGCGATCGGCCGGCTGGTGGCCCACATCCGCGCCTTCCGGCCCGACCTCGTGCTCACGCACGACTGCGTCGGCCAGCTCACCGGGCACCCCGACCACCGGCGCACCCATCAGCTCGCGCTCCTCGCCGTCGAGGCCGCCCCCGTCGCGGCGCTGTACCCGGAGGCCGGCGAGCCCTGGCGGCCCGCGGCTCTGTACGCCGCCACCCACTCCGTCACCGGGGCCGGGCCGCTCGGCGACCTGCTCCGGACGGTCGGGAAGAGCGTGCTCGCCGTACCCGACGCGCAGGTGACCACGACGGTCGACGTCGGCCCGTGGGTACGGACGAAGTGGCGCGCGATCAGTGCCCACCGCGGGGAGGTCGCCTCCGCGCGCGCCCTGCCCGGCCTCCTCACCCGGCTTCCCGAAGCCGACCGCGACGAGATCATCCGCCTCGAACACTTCACCCGGCTCACCCCCGGCCCCGTGCCGGCCGATCCGCACCGGCTCACGGTCTGACGCCGAGTGCACGGACGCGGCAGGGTGGCGGTAGCGCCTGCGATCATGCGGGGATGAACGCCGGACTGCCTGACGGATGGACGATCGAGCGGCTGCGCTCCGTCTCCGGAGACCCCGAAGCCGCCGTACTGTCCCCCGACCGGCGCGTCGTCGTGGAGGACCACGGCGGCGTGGGGGGACACACCCCTCTCCGACCCGAGATCGTCCTCTCCTTCCACGAGCTGTGTCTCGTGCGCGCCGACGACGAGTGGTACATGGGACAGCTCGGCGCCGACGGGTCGATCGTGTGCTGGGCGTCGTACGGCTGCGCCTTGGAAGAGGCCCTGCGGGGGCTGTGACGCCCCCCTCGGCGCCTCCTGCCGGCGCCACCCGGCCTCCCCCGCACCTACCCGCGGAGTCCCGCCCTCCGGTCGTACGTGACGCCCCTTTGGACAAGCCGGGCGGGAGCGCCCCGTCATCTGATGGACGCGCAGGCCCTACGTATGATGACCCGGGCTCGTCGACCACGGGCCGGCCGTCGACCGGCACGGTGGTGACAGATGACGGGCGGCGCTCCCCGGGGTCGGCTGCGGGGCCGGCGTGACGAGTGCATGGCGCTGGACGAGGTGGTCGCCGATACGCGGGCGGGCCGGAGTCAGGTGCTCGTCCTGCGGGGCGAGGCGGGGGTCGGCAAGTCCGCGCTGCTGGAGTACCTCGCGGAGAACGCGGCCGGGTGCCGGGTCCTGCGGGCGGTCGGCGTCGAGTCCGAGATGGAGCTGCCGTTCGCCGGTCTGCATCAGCTGTGCGCACCCCTGCTGGGGCAGCTCGACCGTCTGCCCGATCCCCAACACGAAGCGCTGTCCGTGGCGTTCGGCCTGCGCGCCGGAGGTGCGCCGGACCGGTTCCTGGTCGGGCTCGCGGTGCTCAGCCTGCTGGCGGAGGTGGCCGAGGAGCGGCCGCTCGTCTGTGTGGTCGACGACGCCCAGTGGCTCGACCGGGTCTCCGCGCAGACCCTGGCGTTCGCCGCACGCCGGCTGCTCGCGGAGCGGGTGGCGCTGGTGTGCGCGGTACGGACGTCGGAGCCGGCCGCGGGCGGCGACCCGTGGCGGGGGCTGCGGGAGATCACGGTCCAGGGGCTACGAGACGACGACGCGGGCGCGCTGCTCGACTCGCTGGTTCCCGGACGGCTGGACGCACGGGTCCGGGACCCGATCGTCGCCGAGACCCACGGCAACCCGCTGGCCCTCCTGGAGCTGACGCGGGGCCTGAACTCGGGGGGAGCTGGCAGGCGGGTTCGGTCTGCCGGACGCGCTGCCGCTGGTGAGCCGGATCGAGCAGAGCTACCTGCGGCGGATCGGGGCGCTCCCGGACGAGGCGCGGCGGCTGCTCCTGGTGGCGGCCGCCGAGCCGGTGGGTGACGTGCCGTTGCTGCTGCGGGCCGCCGAACGGCTCGGCATCCGCGCGGATGCCACGGTGGCGGCCGAGGCCGCGGGGCTGATCGAGTTCGGCCCGCGGGTGCGGTTCCGTCATCCGCTGGTGCGTTCGGCGGCCTACCGGGCGGCCGATCCGGCAGTACGCCGGGAGGTGCACCGGGCGCTGGCCGAGGCGACCGATCCCGAGGCCGGCCCGGACCGCCGCGTCTGGCACCGGGCCCACGCGGCGGTCGCACCCGACGAGGCCCTGGCGGGTGAGCTGGAGCGTTCGGCCGGCCGGGCCGAGGCGCGCGGCGGTCTCGCGGCGGCGGCCGCCTTTCTGCGCCGTGCGACCGAGCTGACGCCCGATGCGACGGTACGGGGCGCGCGGGCGGCGGCCGCGGCTCAGGCGATGTTCGAGGCGGGGGCTCCGAATCCGGCGCTCGCCCTGCTGGCCGCCGCCGAACTGGGCCCGCTGGACGAGGCTCTGCGGGCGCGGCTCGCCCGGCTGCGCGCCCGGATCGTCTTCGCGCGCCGGCGCGACGGTGAGGCGTTGCCGCTGCTGCTCGACGCCGCCGGGCGGCTGACCCGGGTGGGCGACGGGGAGGCGCGGGCGGCGTACTTGGACGCGATCGGTGCCGCGGTCTTCGCCGGCCGTATGTACGACATTCCGATACGGGAGATAGCCGAGGCCGCGCGCTCGGCGCCGTGCGCGCCGAGCCCCCCGCGGCCCGCGGACCTCCTGCTCCACGGCCTGGCAACGTGGTTCACCGAGGGCTGTACCGAGGGCGCGCCCCTGGTGAAGCCCGCCCTCCTGGAATTCCGGCGCGCCGCCGGGACGAGCACGTCATGCGCTGGCTGTGGCTGACGTGGCTGGTCGCCGGCGATCTGTGGGACGACGAGACGTGGGACGTCCTGACGACCCGCGCGGTCCGGTCGGCCCGCGCGAAGGGCGCGCTCAACTTCCTTCCGCTGGCCCTGGGTTACCGGGCGGCGGCGCATGCGCACGCGGGTGAATTCGCGCTGGCCTCGGCGCTGGTCGACGAGTCCGCGGCGCTGACCGAGGCGACCGGCCAGCCCCCCATGGCGTACCCCTCGCTGCCGCTCATCGCCTGGCGCGGCGACGACGACCGGGCGGCGGAACTGCTCGAGAGCGCCGCCGCGTGGGCGACCACCTGGGGCGAGGGGCGGGCCATCGGCCAGAAGGACTATCTGCTCGCGGTCCTGTACAACGGCCTCGGCCGGTACCAGGACGCCCTGGCCCGCGCCGGCCACGCGGTGGAGCACGAGGACCTGGCCGTCACCGGCTTCGCCCTCGCCGAACTCGTCGAGGCGGGCGCGCGCGGCGACACCCCCGAGGCGGCCGAGGCCGCGGCGGCGGCCCTGAGCCGGCTGGAGGTGCGGGCGCGCGCCGCGGGCACCGACTGGGCGCTCGGCGTGCTGGCCCGGTCGGCGGCGCTGCTTGCCGAGGGCCCGGCCGCCGACCGGCTGTACCGCGAGGCCCTCGACCACCTCGGCCGCAGCCGGGTCGCCGTGCACCTCGCCCGTACACACCTGGTGTACGGCGAGTGGCTCCGCCGCGAGAACCGCCGCGTGGACGCGCGCCGACACCTGCGTACCGCCTACGAGATGCTGCGGGGCTTCGGTGCGGTGGCCTACGCCGAGCGCGCCCACCGCGAACTCCTGGCCACCGGCGAGACGCTGCGGCGCAGGACGGTCGAGGTACGGGATCCGCGGGAGGCGCTGACCGCGCAGGAGGCGCAGATCGCCCGGCTGGCCGCCGGCGGGATGACGAACTCCGAGATCGGCGCCGAGCTGTTCATCAGCCCCCGCACCGTCGAGTGGCATCTGCGCAAGGTGTTCACCAAACTCGACGTCAACTCGCGGAACAAGCTCCACACGGCGCTGACCCGGGCCTGACGCGTACCCGGGCCAAACAGGCATCCGAGCCAGACGCGAAGGTGAGCCTGACGGGTACCCCGGCCTGACGCGCACCCGGGCCTGACGCGTACCCGGGCAGGGGCCGCCCGGGACACCAGGGGGTCGACCGGGGATTCCCCGGGCGCGACGCGACCGTGCGGGAAGCGAGCGTGGGCGTACGGGCATCGCCGGATGCCCGCACGCGAAACGGAGCTGTGACCGTGTCCTTGCACCTGCTCGAGTCGCCGGAGTCGTCCACGGACCGCCCGGCGCCGCCCGCCTCGGCGGTCTCCCTGGACGAGGCCGTCTCCGTCTTCGTGGCATTGCGCCCCCGCCTGTTCGCCATCGCCTACCGGATGCTGGGCAGCGCGGCCGAGGCCGAGGACGTCGTCCAGGACGTGTGGATGCGCTGGCAGAGGACCGACCGCTCGGCGGTGGTCAGCCCCGCCGCCTTCCTGTCCCGCGCGACCACCCGGCTCTCCATCAACGTGACGCAGTCCGCCTGGTCCCGCCGGCGGCAGCACCTCGACCCCCTGCTGCCCGAGCCCGTCGACCCGGGCGCCGACCCCGAGGCCCGGGTCCAGCGGGCGGAGGAGCTCGACCACGCGCTGCTGCTCGTCCTCGGGAACCTCACTCCGGCCGAACAGGCCGTGTACATCCTGCGCGAGGCGTTCGACTACACCTACGCGGACATCGCCGAGAGGCTGCGGCTCAGCCCCGTCAACGTCCGCAAGATCGCGAGCCGCGCCCGCATGCGCCTCCGGGCCGCGCCGCGGGAGACCGTGGCCACGCGGGAACACCGGCGGCTGCGGGCGGCCTTCGTCGCGGCGGCCCGCGACGGGGACATCGCCTCCCTGGAGAACGCGCTCACCCCGGCCGTGCCGTCTCGGGCACGGCGGAACGGCATAACGTAACGAATGTGACGTACGACATAGCCCTCGCCCCCTCCGCCCTGTCACGGTTGACCGGGGACCCCGGTCAACAAGGTGAAACCGCACGACGAAACCGAGGAGATCACCCCATGGACGCGCGTCTCGACTACTTCGGCCACCCGCTCGCCGCCAAGGTCCTCCGGCACATCAATTCGGCCACCAAGGTGCTGTCGGACTCGCCCCTGCCGCAGGCCACCCAGGAGCTGGTGAAGATCCGTGCCAGCCAGATCAACGGCTGCGGCTTCTGCACCGACATGCACACCAAGGACGCCACCCACGCGGGTGAGACGGTCCAGCGGCTCCACATGGTGGCGGCCTGGCGCGAGGCCACGGTCTTCACCGACGCCGAGCGCGCCGCGCTGCAGCTGGCGGAGGAGGGCACCCGGATCGCCGACGCCGCGGGCGGCGTCAGCGACGAGGCCTGGGCGAACGCCGCCAAGTACTACGACGAGGACCAGCTGGCCGCGCTGATCTCCCTCATCGCCGTCATCAACGCCTACAACCGGATCAACGTCATCAACCGTCAGCCCGCCGGGGGCTACCAGCCCGGCATGTTCGGCTGAGCGACCCGAGCCGCAGGGGCCGCGGCCGGTACCCGGAAGAGTGCCGGCCGCGGCCTTTTCGGGCCCGCGTGCCCGGACGGACCAGGCCGCCTCGCGGGTGGGCACGGCCGGTCAGCCGGCGGCCGGGCGGGGAGCGCGCAGCCGGGCCCGCCGTTCCAGTTCTTCCTCGCCGACCAGTTCGAGCATGGGCTTGCCCGGGGCGCACATCATGGTCACCACGAACCGGGTCCGCGCGTCCGGCAGCGCGTTGCCGTCCTGGTAGTGGATGACGTCACCGCCCGGCTCCCAGAACGTGCCGCCGGCCTCGATCACCCGCTCGGGCTCCCCTTCCAGCTCGAAGCGGACGGCACCCTCGATGACGTATCCGAACGCCGGGCCCGAGTGGCGGTGGGGCGGGGTGCCCGGGTCGCCGGGCTCCCACTCCACGTACACGGTCATCGCCGAGGCGCCCTCGGGGACGGTGACCGGCGAGGCGTCCTGCAGCACTGTCGCCGCCGTCATCCAGCTCACCGAGGGGCCCTCGTGCCGCCCGTGTCCGTGACCGTCCCCGTGTCCATGCGCCTGGGCCGCGCTGTTGGCGTCGTCCGTCACCGTGTCACACCTTCCGCCGGGTCCGCCCCGCGTCGTCGAGGGCGGACGTCGTGCGCCGGGTGCGCGGTCGCGCCTCCCGGCCGTTCGACGTGTTGACCGGGGGTCCGGTGGTTCTGTGACACCGGACCTCGCCCCCGCGCGCCTGTCACAGATCGCGGGGCTGCGCTGTCTCACCTGATGCACCCTTGCGCGCGCGGTACACCGGCACAGCCGGTACGCCCGCGTGGCCGAACGGACCGGCCGCCCTCGCGCGGGCGCCGGACAATCGGCGTCACTCCCCCCTCAGAGAGGATTCCCCTATGAAGGTCGTCGTGATCGGCGGTACCGGACTCATCGGCTCGCAGCTGGTCGCCAGGCTCGAAGAGCGGGGCCACGAGGCGGTGGCCGCCGCTCCCCGGACCGGCGTCGACACCCTGACGGGTGAGGGCCTGACCGAGGCCCTGGAGGGCGCGTCGGTCGTGGGCGACGTGTCGAACTCCCCCTCGTTCGCGGACGACGCCGTCATGGACTTCTTCCGCACCTCGACCACTCATATCCTCAAGGCCTCGGCGGACGCCGGCGTGGCGCACCTGGTCGCGCTCTCCGTGGTCGGCACCGACCGGCTCCAGGAGAGCGGCTATTTCCGGGCCAAGCAGGCACAGGAGGAGCTGATCAGGGCCTCGGGCCTGCCGTACTCGATCGTCCACGCCACGCAGTTCTTCGAGTTCGTGCGGGGCATCGCCGCGTCGGCGGCGGACGGTGACGTCGTACGGCTGCCCTCCGCGAAGATCCAGCCCCTGTTCTCCGGCGACGTCGCGGCCGCCGTGGGCCGTACGGCGGTCGGCGCCCCGGTCGGCGGCATCGTGGAGGTGGCCGGCCCGGAGACCTTCGCCCTCGACGAGCTCGTCCGCATCGGCCTCGCCGCCCAGGACGACCCGCGCACCGTCGTGGGGGATCCGCGGGCCCCGTACTTCGGCGCCCGGCTCCAGGAGACCACCCTGCTGCCCGGCCCCGACGCGCGGCTCGCCAGACCCGGTTCGCCGACTGGCTCGCCCGGCAGAGCTGAGCCGCCGGGGTACGGGGCCCGGGGCGCCCGGGTCCCGAGACGGCGCGTGTCACAGATCCGCCGGCCATCCGGTCAGTCGTACGAAGGGGCGGTACGGGCACCCCTGACCCCACGCCCGCCCGTACCGTCCCCCTCGCCGGAGAACCGCCACCCCGCGAATCAGGAGCCCCGCCCCATGCGCGACGAGCAGCCCTTCGTCCTCGACCCCGCCAGTGCCGACCATCACGCCGAGGACCGGGCGCTGCGCGCCCGCGGCGCGGCCACCCGTGTGGACATTCTCGGCGTGACCGCGTGGTCCGTCTCGGATCCCGTCCTCCTGAAGCACCTGGCGACCCGCCCGTACGTCTCCAAGGACGCCCGGGCGCACTGGCCGGCCTTCGCCGAGACGGTCGCCACCTGGCCGCTCGCGCTCTGGGTGGCGGTCGACAACATGTTCACCGCCTACGGCGACGACCACCGCAGGCTGCGCCGTCTGATCGCCCCGGCCTTCTCCCCCCGCCGGATAGCGGACCTGACACCGGTCGTCGAGAGCCTGGTCACGGACCTCCTCGACGAGCTGGACGCGCTGCCCGCCGGGGACGTGGTCGACCTGCGGGAGCGGCTGGCGTACCCGCTGCCGATCGCGGTCATCGGCCGGATGCTGGGCCTGTCCTCCGCCCGGCTGGCCGGGCTGCGCACGGTGGTCGACCGTGTCTTCGCCACCACCCTCTCCGCGGCGGAGGCCGCCGAGAACACGGCCACCCTGTACCGGCTGCTGGACGCGCTGATCGCGGAGAAGCGGGTCTCCCCCGGCGACGACACGACGTCCTTCCTCATCGCGACCCGTGACGAGGAGGGCGACGGCGGTACGCTGACCGCCGCCGAACTGCGCGGCACTCTCGTCCTGATGCTCAGCGCCGGGTACGAGACGACCGTGAACGTCATCGACCAGGCGGTCGCCTCCCTGCTGACCGACCCGGCGCAACTGGCCCACGTCCGCGCGGGGCGGTGCGACTGGGGCGACGTCGTCGAGGAGACACTGCGCCACGAACCGCCCCTCAAACACCTGCCGATGCGCTTCGCGCTCCAGGACATCCCGTTGCCCGACGGGCGGACGATCCGGGCCGGGGAGGCGATCCTCTCCTCGTACTCCGCCGCCAACCGGCACCCGGACTGGCACGGCGAGGACGCCGACCTCTTCGACGCGACCCGGGCCTCGAAGGAGCACCTGGCCTTCGGGCACGGCGTCCACTTCTGCCTGGGCGCGCCGCTGGCCCGCCTCGAACTCGTCACCGTGCTGCGGGAATTCTTCGCCCGCTTCCCGGAGGCCCGGCTCGCCGCACCCGCCGACTCCCTGCGGCCCCTGCCGACCCTCATCAGCAACGGGCACGTGGAACTTCCCGTCGTACTGCGGCCGGCCGACGCGTGACCTGGGGCCGGCCTCTGCCGTCGGCGGGTCCCGGCGGCCGTGCGGCCGGGGCCGGTGGCCCTCGGAGCGGGCACGACTCTCACAAGCGCGGTCCGAAGCCCCTCTTCCGGCAGGTGTGCGGGGGGCCGCCGAGACCTGGGTCAGCCGGGCAGTTCCGCTTCGAGGAGCGCCAGTTCGGCCGCGGTCAGCGTGACCCGCGTGGCCTCGGCCGAGGCCGTGATGGAGGCCGGCCGGCTGGCGCCCGGCACCGGGATCACGGCCGGGGAGCGGGCCAGTAGCCAAGCCAGGGCGATCTGCTGGGGACTGACGCCGTGCGCGGCGGCGAGGTCGTGGAAGGCGGTGCCGGCCGAGGTCGCGCCGGAGGGACCGTCGAGGGAGCTGCGGGAGATGCCGCCGAGCGGGCTCCACGGCAGGAAGGCCAGGCCGAGTTCGGTGCTGAGCCGCAGCTCGGGTTCGCTGTCGCGGACCGCCGGCGAGTACTGGTTCTGTACGGAGACGAGCCCGGCCCCGAGGATCGCGTGCGCCTCGCGGATCTGGGCGGTGGTCACGTTGGAGAGGCCCGCGGCGCGGATCGTCCCCGCGTCGAGCAGCTCGCGCAGGGCACCGACGGAGTCCGCCCACGGCACGTCGGGGTCCGGCTTGTGCAGCTGGTAGAGGCCGATGGCCTCGACGCCGAGGCGCCGGGCGGATGCCTCGGCCGCGCGCTTGAGGTGGTCCGGGGTCCCGGTGACGGTCCAGCTGCCGTCACCGGGGCGGCCGCGCCCGCCCTTGGTCGCGACGAGGACCTGCGAGGTGTCGCCGCCGTAGCGGGCCAGGGCGCGGGCGATGAGGAGTTCGTTGTGCCCTTCCTCCCCCGCGTGCCAGTGGTAGCTGTCGGCGGTGTCGATGAGCGTGACCCCGGCGTCGAGGGCGGCGTGCACGGTGGCGAGGGCGCGCCGTTCGTCCGGGCGGTGCTCGATGGAGAGCGGCATGGCGCCCAGGCCGACGGCGCCGACGGCGGTGTTCCCGATGCTGCGGAGCTGCATGGCGACCTTGTTCCTCGTTCCTCGGAGGGGAAGACGGCGGACACGGCGAGGCTTCGGCGGTGTCCCGGACCCGTTGCGTGGCTCCATCCTGGACACCTAGGGTCACCAGTGGAAGTAGTGATTCGCTGGATACGTATGAAGGAAAACTGTTGATCGACGTGCAGCGGCTCCGCGTCCTGCGGGCGGTGGCGGAACACGGCAGCTTCAACCGGGCGGCCCATGCCCTGCGCCTCACCCCTTCCGCGGTCTCTCAGCACGTGGCCGCCCTGGAACGCAGTCTCGGCACTCCGGTCGTCACCCGCAGCACACGCGGCGTCGTCCTCACCCCGCCCGGCCGGATCATGGTCGGTGCCGCCGAGTCGGTCGCCGCCGAACTCGCCCACGCGCGGCGGCAGGTCGACCGGCTGGGCACCGGACGCACCCAGCTCACGCTCGCCACCTTCACCAGCGGCGGCAGGCTGCTGCTCCCCGGCGCGCTCGGCCGGCTCACCGCCGCGCATCCCGGCACGGTGCTCCACGTACGGGAACACGAGCCCGAGGACAGTCTGCCCCTGGTCCGCGAGGGCACCGTGGACCTCGCGCTCGCCTACCGCTTCGACGGCCCGCTGCCCGGCCGGCCGGGGCGGAGCCGCAACGTGCGGTGGACCCGGCTCCTGGAGGACCCGCTGCGGGTCGTCCTGCCGGAGTCCCATCCGCTCGCGGACCGCGCCGCGCTCGACCTCGCCGAGCTGGCGGCCGAGCCGTGGGTGCTCGGCTGCCTCAAGACCGAGGCGTATCTGCGCCGTTACGCGGAGCGGGCCGGTTTCGACGTGGAGGTACGCGGCACGACCAGCGACTACTTCTTCGCCCGCTCACTCGTCGCGGCGGGCATGGGCGTCTCCCTGATCCCGTCCATCGCCTTGGATCCCCCGATGCCGGGGCTGCGCGCGGTTCCCGTCAACCCGCCGACGCCCACTCGGCACATCGGCGTCGCGACGATCGACCGCGGCCACGACCATCCCCCGGTCGCGACGCTCGTCGAGGCGCTGCGCGAGCGGGCGGCGGCGCTGAACGCGGCGTGAGCGGGGGCCGGTGCGGCCAGGGGCCCGTCGTCGGGCACGCACCGGCGTACCCGACGACTCAGCCCGGGAGGGAGCCGAGCCAGTCGACGAGCAGGCGGTTGACCTCGTCGGGGCGTTCCTGCTGGATCCAGTGCCCGCAGCCGTCCAGGACGTGACAGGAGGCCAGGCCCGGGAGGGTGGCCGGGAAGGCGTCGATCGCGTCGGCCATCCAGGCGGTGGAGGCGTCCAGGGCGCCGCCGGCGAACAGGGCCGGCTGCGTGATCGGGGCACCGGCGTATTCGGCGAGGTCTTCCCAGTCGCGGTCCATGTTCCGGTAGCGGTTGAGGGCTCCGGTCAGGCCGGTGCGCTCGAACTCCCCGGCGTACACGTCGAGGTCCTCCTCGGTCAGCCAGCCGGGCAGCGCGCCGCCGGGGAAACGGTCGCGCAGCCGGCCGCCGGCACGGGCCACGAAGTGCGGGTCGGGCGCTCCCTCGGCCGGCATGGTGTCGGCGGACAGGGCCGCGTAGAAGCCCGCGATCCAGCCCCGGACGTCGGGCTCGATCTCCGCCTCGGCGCGGCCGGGCTCCTGGAAGTACGAGACGTAGAACTCCTGCTCGGGACCGCCGATCCGGCCGAAGATCTCGGAGGGGCGGGGCCCGCCGGGCGGCGCGTACGGGACGCTCAGCAGCCCGACGGCGCGGAAGATCCCCGGGTGCAGGAGCGCGGAGGCCGCCGCGATGTTCGCCCCCCAGTCGTGTCCGACGACCACCGCGCCGTCCTCGCCGAGGGCGCGCACCACGGCGGCGTTGTCCGCCACCAGGTCGAGCATCCGGTAGGCGTCCGTCGCGGCCGGCCGGGAGGAGCGGCCGTAGCCGCGGACATCGAGCGCGACGGCCCGGTACCCCGCCGCCGCGAGGGCCGGGAGCTGGCGGCGCCAGGAGTACCAGGACTCGGGGAAGCCGTGGACGAGCAGGACCAGCGGTCCGGTGCCCTGCTCGACCAGGTGCAGGCGCCCGGCGGGTGCCTCGATGGTGTGGTGGCGCGGGCCGGCTGACGGCGCGGACGGGTGCATCGTTTCTCCTCGGTTCACGGGGTGGCCGCGGGTACCCGCTGATCATGCGGCGCCGTGGCCGCCCGACGCGAGCAGCCTTGCCGTCCTGGCAAACTGGCAGGACAGGGCCGGCGGAGGCGGCACGGCCGAGAGGGCGGGGCGAGATGACGGACGACGAGGTGGCCGACGCGCTGGCGGGCATGGGTCCCCGGCTGCGGGCCGCGCGCGAGCGACGGGGCGTCACGCTCACGGGTGTCGGCGAGGCGACCGGTATCGCGCCGAGCACGCTCTCGCGGATGGAGACCGGCCGGCGCAGGCCGACCCTGGACGTACTGCTGCGTCTCGCCAGGGCGTACGGCGTCTCCCTGGACGAACTGGCCGGCACCGCGCCCGCCCCCGCCCCCGCGCCCGGACCGCGCGCCGCGGCGCCGCGGCGGGCCGCCGACGGGAAGGCGGTGCTGCCGCTGACCCGGTACGTGGGCGGCCTGCACGCCCACAAGCACGTCCTGCCCGCGATCGACGCGCCGCCGGCCCGACCGCGGCAGGCCTCCCACGAGGGGCACGCGTGGCTGTGCGTCCTGTACGGACGGCTGTGGCTGGCGCTCGGCGACCGGGACGTGGTCCTGGACGCCGGGGACGTGGCCGAGTTCGACGGCCGCACCGCGCACGGAGTCGCGAACGCCGGCCCCGGCGGACCGGTCGAATACCTGATCATGTTCGGGCCTCAGGGGGAACGCCCCCGCCCGCGGACCCCGGTTCCCGGCGGCGGCCCCGGCGGCGGGGTCGGCGGCGGGGCCTGATCGACGCGTCAGGCCGTCGGTCCCGAGCGGAGCCGCCGTACGTCGCGCGCCGGCCGTGCGGATGCTCCCCGGCCCCGGAAAAAGAGGTGGCCGCCCCCGCCGCACCAGGCTGTCCATCCGTGTGCGGCGAGAGGCGGCCACCCGTCTCTGGGGAGGGCTCCTCCGGTGGTGCTACTCCGGCGGCGCCGCCTCCGGGGTGGTCGCGCGCAGGTCGGCGAGCAGTTCCGCCTGGCCCGCGAGAACGCCGGAGAGGATGGACCGCGCGACGGCGAGCAGTTCCGCCACCTGCGGGTCGGTCAGGGTGTAGTAGACGGCCGAGCCCTCGCGGCGGGCCACGACCAGGTTCGACCGTCGGAGCACCGCCAGCTGCTGCGAGAGGTGCGCGGGCTCGACCCCGACCTCGGCGAGCATCTCGGACACGGCGTGTTCGCGCCGGCTGAGCAGTTCCAGCACCCGGATGCGCACGGGATGGCCGAGCGTCTTGAAGAACTCCGCCTTCAGTTGGTAGAGGGGCGCGCTCAACGGCTCCACCCCCGCTCGCCGGGAAACGCCGCCGCCGGTGCGCCGGCCGTTCGCCCGCACTGCCACCGTGTCCATCGCGTCCCCCGTGTCCCTCGCGACCGCCGCGGCTCTCGCGTCCATCCCGCACTCATCGTCATGGGGCCATTTTCGCGTCTCCGGGGCCGCCGCACCGCGTCGGCCCCCGACCGAGTCCCGCGACGGGGCGCGGGGCGCCGCCCGCCGGGCACCCGTCGTACGCCCGCTCCTGCGTCCCTCACCGGGGCAGGGTGACCCATACGCTCTTCCCCTCGCCGTCCGGGTCCCGGCGGACCACGCTCGTACCGCCGGATCCGGCCATCACCTCGGCGATGACCGCGAGCCCGCCACCGCCCCCCGCGCCGGCGAGGACCCCCGGATGGTCGGGGTGCCGGTCGTGCACCGCGAAGGCGAGTGTCGTCGCGCCCGCGGCGAAGGTGACCGCGAGGCTGGGCGAGCGGGGCGCGGCGTGCCGGACGCTGTTGGTGACCAGTTCGCTGAGGATCAGCAGCGCCGGGCCCATGACGGGGTCGGTGCGTCCGATCCCCCACTCGGCGAAGGTCATCTCCGCCGTCTCGCGCACCACCCGTACCGCCGCCGGCAGCGTCGGCACCGTCAGGACGTGGCGCAGCGGCAGGGGCTCCGCCCGGGTGGTCGTGGTCACCGCGCCGCCGCCGTGCCGAGCCGGTAGCCGGTGACACTCTGCGGGGTGATCCGCAGCAGCGTGTCGTGCGGTCCGTACGTCCAGCCGGGCAGGGTGCGCCGGTAGTGCGCGGCCTCGGCGTCGCCGACCGGTTCGGCCGGGCCGGTGACGGTCACGCTCCAGCCGCCGCCCGCGCCCGTACCGATCTCGTCGGCGTGGTATGTGAGGGCGGGCCGCCCGCTGAGCACGTCGGCCTGGACGGGGGCCCGGACGACGAGCCGGCCGTACTCCATGACGTGGACGGCGGGGCGTACGAGGGTCTGTTCGCGGCGGGCGTGCACGAGGCGGCCCTGGGCCGCGCCTTCGAGGAGCCACAGGGCCTCGGCCCCGGTGACCTCGGTCATCCGGCGCGGGTTCGCCGGCGTCGGTGGTGTCGGTGTGGTCGGTGGGGTCGGTGTCTTCGGATTGGTCATCGGAGCGTCTTCCCCGCCTTCGCGGTCCGGCCGCCCGGGCGTCCCGTCGGCTGTACGGGCACGGACGCGGCGGTCGGCGCGGGGGTCGCGGCGGCGCTCTGTCCGGACAGGTGGGTCGGCGCGGGCAGGACCCCGGCGCCCTGGAGGTGGGCGCGGGCGCCGGCGATCGCCTCCGGGGTGGTGGCGAACTCCCGTCCGTCGAGCCGCAGCAGTTCCAGCGCGCCGACGGAGTCGAGCGCCCGGCGCTGCCCCGGCCGGATCCCGGAGGCGAGCACGACGATGCCGCGCCGGTTCAGTTTCTCCACCACGTCCTTGAGGACGAGCGCGCCGGTGGCGTCGATGGTGGTGACGCGGGACATCCGCAGGATCACCACGCGGACGTCCGCCACCTCGGCCAGTTCGAGGAGGAAGCGGTGGGCCGCGGCGAAGAACAGCGGGCCGTCGATGCGGTACGCGACGATGTGCTCGGCGAGCAGGGCGTGCTCCTCGGCACTGTGCTCGCCCGGCAGGTCGGCGCGGAAGTCGACCTCGGCGAGCCGGGCCTGCTTGGCCACGGCGCGCAGCGCGAGGGCGCCGGCCACCAGGAAGCCGATGATCACCGCGTACACGAGGTCGAGCGCCAGGGTGGCGACGGCGGTGAGGACGAGGACGACGGCGTCGGAGCGGGTGGCCTTGGCCATGGCGCGCAGCGAGCCGACCTCCACCATGCGGACGGCGGTGGCGATGAGGACACCGGCGAGCGCGGCGAGCGGGATCTTCGAGACGAGCGGGGCGGCCGCGAAGACGATCGCGGCGAGGACGGCCGCGTGGGTGAGGGCGGCGAGCCGGGACGAGGCGCCGGTGCGGACGTTGACCGCCGTACGGGCGATGGCGCCGGTGGCGGGGACGCCGCCGAACAGCGGGGCGACGAGGTTGGCGAGGCCCTGGCCGAACAGCTCCCGGTCCGGGTCGTGCTTCTGGCCCACGGTCATCTGGTCGGCGACCTGCGCCGAGAGCAGGGATTCCAGGGCGGCGAGCGCGGCGACCGCCACGGCCGGCGCGAGCAGCGAGCCGAACGCGGAGAGGTCGAGGAAGTCCAGGGACGGCGCGGGCAGTCCGGCGGGCAGGTCGCCGATCGGGGCGGCGGCGTCCAGGTGGAGGGCCTGGGCGACGACGGTGGCGGCGACCACCGCGACCAGGGAGAACGGGATGCCGGGCCGCCACCGGGCGCCGCCCAGCATGAGGGCGGCGACGCCGAGGGCGATCGCGACGGCGGTCCAGTTCGGGTTCTGGACGAAGGCCTCGACGGCGTTCCAGGTCACTTCGAGGACGCGGTCGCCCTCGGGCTTGGGGACGCCGAGGGCGTTCGGGACCTGCTGGAGGCCGATGACGAGCGCGATCCCCAGGGTGAAGCCCTCCACGACGGAGGCGGGGATGTAGGCCATGTACCGGCCGGCGCGGAGCACGGCGAGGCCGATCACTATGACGCCGGCGATCATGCCGACGGTGAGGACGCCGCCGGGGCCGTACTGCGCCACGATCGGGACGAGGACGACGGTCATCGCGCCGGTCGGTCCGGACACCTGGAGGTTCGAGCCGCCGAACAGCGCGGCGAGCGCGCCCGCCACCACGGCGGTCGCGAGGCCGGCCTCGGCGCCGAGCCCCGAGGAGACGCCGAAGCCGAGCGCGAGCGGCAGCGCGACGACGGCGACGGTCAGACCGGCGAGCAGGTCACGGCGCGGGTTGCGGGCCATGGCGATGAAGTCGGCGCGGACGGGCAGGAGGGCCCGCAGCCGGCGGAGCAGCGGGCTCATCGGGCCACGCTCCCGGTCTCGCGCAGCTCCTCCAGGAGCTCGCTGCGGCCGGCGAGCATCTCGGTGAGGATGCGCCGGGCGGCCTGCATCAGTTCGGCGACGTCGCCGCCGGCGAGCGTGTAGACCACGGTGGATCCCTCCCGGGTGGAGGTCACGATCCCGGACCGGCGCAGCACCGACAGCTGCTGGGACAGCGCCGAGGGTTCCACCTCGATCCTCGCGAGCAGGTCACGGACGGCCATGGGTCCGTTCTGCAGCAGTTCGAGCACGCGGATACGGACCGGGTGGCCCAGCATCCGGAAGAACTCGGCCTTCGCCTGGTACAGCGGAACCTGCACGGCCTCGGCACTCCTCACGCCCCGCGCGGGCGGGGCCTCGACTGGGGTTGTGCCCGCGGCTACCTGCGGGCACAACCACATCATCATGTAGCGAATTGCCAATTTCTGCAATTCACGCAGATGGCGAACCGCCGGTGACGAGCACCGTACGGCCCTCCGCCCGTCAGGCCTTCTTGACCACGCTGGACTTGAGCTGCATGGGGCCGAAGCCGTCCACCTTGCAGTCGATGTCGTGGCCGTCGACGCCGTCGACGAGCCGGATGTTGCGGACCTTGGTGCCGGCCTTGATGCCGCTCGGGCTGCCCTTGACCTTGAGGGTCTTGACGACGGTCACCGTGTCGCCGTCGGCGAGGATGTTGCCGACGGAGTCCCGGATCACCTTCTCGCCGTCGTCCTCGGCACTCTGACCGGCAGCGGCGGACGGGGTCCACTCATGGGCGCACTCGGGGCAGACCAGCAGCGCACCCATCTCGTAGGTGTAGGCGCTGGAGCATTCGGGGCACGGGGGCAGATTCTCGTTCACCGCGCGATTCTACGAGCGGAACCGTAAATTGCGAAAATCGGCAAATCGCGGATCCGGTAGCCGCGGGCCTGGCGAGGCAGACCCCGCGGCGGGCTTCAGCCGGCCGTACGGTGAGCGGTCTCACCCGGCGCCAGGACGCGGGTGAGGAGCGCCGCCAGGAGCAGGGCGGCGAGAGCGGTCAGGGCCGTGCCCGGCCAGCCGAAGGCGTCGAGCAGCGGAGCCGACACCGAGGTGCCGAGCGCGCCGGTCGTGAAGTAGAGGACGAGATAGACGCTGCTCAGACTGCCGGAACGGGCGGGGTCGAGCGCGATGATCCGGCTCTGGTTGGCGGCCTGCGCGGCGAAGCAGCCGGCGTCGAGGAGCGCGAGGCCGAGCGCGGTGACCGCGGGGGTGCGCAGGCCGGTGGCCAGGAGGACGGCGCCGGCCGCGGCGGTGAGCAGCGAGCCGGTGATCACCGTGCGCGGCGCGTACCGGTCGGCGAGGCGGCCGGTGAACGGGAGGGCGGCGAAGCCGAGCAGGCCGGCCAGGCTGTACAGGCCGATGGCGGTGGGTTCCAGCGCGTACGGCGGCTGCGCGAGGGCGAGGGCGAGGGTGACCCAGACGATGTTGAACGCGAAGTACCACAGCCCCCCGGTGATCACGGCGCCGCGCAGTCCGGGCCGGTCGCGCAGCAGCGGCGGCAGGGCGGCCAGCGTGGCCCCGTAACCGCGCCGCTCCGGCGGCCGCTGCCGGGGCAGCAGCACCGCCGCCGCGAGCGCGCCGAGCAGGACGAGACCGGCGAAGACGAGGAGCATCCGCCGCCAGCCGAACGCGTCGGTGAGGGCGCCGCCGACCAGCCGGCTGAGCAGGATGCCGGCCGACATGCCGGCGGCGACGGTGGCGACGCCGGTCCCCCGGCGGCCGGGCGGGGCGTGACGTCCGGCGATGTTGCCGGCCTGGGCCGCGACGCTCGCGGCGGCGCCGATGAGCAGGTACGCGGCCAGCAGCGGGAGCGGGCCGTGCGCGGTCGCGGCGAGGGCGAGGCCGGCGGCCAGGGCGGTGAGCTGCGCGGCGACCAGGCGGTGGGGGGCGAGGTGGTCGGTGAGGGGCAGCAGGAGGGCGAAGCCGGTCATCGAGCCGGCGAGCGCGGCCGTCGGGACGAGGCCGATCACCGACAGCGGGACGTCCAGGTCGGCGGCGACGGCGGTGAGCGCGGGCTGGAGGGCGTAGTTGTTCGCGATCGCCGTCCCGGCTATGAGCGCGAGGAGGAGCGTCCCGCCCCGGGGCAGGGGCCGGGTCACGGGCGCACGCCGCGGGTGAGGACGACGGCGTAGCGGCAGGGGGTGTCGGTGGTGTTGGCGAAGACGCGCGCGGTGGGCGCGCCGAGTTCGACGGTGTCGCCGGGGCCGAGTTCGTGGACCGTGTCGCCGTCGTGGAAGGTCAGCCGGCCGTCGAGGACCCAGACGAGCTGGCGTACGAAGGCGAAGGCGGCGGCCGGGTACGGCACGCGGGCGCCGGCCGGCAGCCGGATCTCGGCGACCTCGGCGGGGAAGCGCGGGCCGGTGATCTGGCGGCGCCGGTAGCCGGTGTCCGGGTCGCACCACTCGTCGGCGTCGTCCCGGCGGCGTACTCCCCCTCCCGCGTCGACGGCTCCCCCGCCGGCCGGTCCGTCGTGCCCCTCGGCGCCTTCGGCACCTTCGGCGAGGGCGAGCAGGGACGCGACGGTGAGTTCGAACGCCGCCGAGAGCTTGCCGAGGACCACGGCCGTGGGGCTGCTCTCGCCGCGTTCGATCCTGCTGATCATGGCCTGGGAGACACCGGAGGCGTCCGCGAGCCGGGCCAGGGTCCAGCCGCGCCGTTCCCGTTCGACGCGGACGCGGGCAGCGATCCGCCCCACCAGAGGATCTACTATGTTGGACATGAATCCAATATACGAGACGCAGCCCGCCGCGCCGGTCGTGCGCCCGGCCCGCCTGGAGGACGCGGAGGCGATCCGGGCGATCCGCAACCACGCGATCGAGCACTCGACGGCCCTGTGGACGCGGACCCCGCAGTCCCCCGCGGAGGGGGCCGCCTGGCTCGCCGTCCACCTGCGGCGCGGTTCGGCGCTCGTGGCCGAGGCGGACGGCGAGGTGGCGGGTTTCGCGGTCTACGGCCCGTGGCGCGAACTGGACGGTTTCCGGCACACGGTGGAGGACTCGGTGTACGTACGGGAGGGCCGGCACGGCCTGGGCATCGGCTCCGCGCTCCTCGCCGCCCTCATCGAGTCCGCCCGCGCGGCCGGCCATCATGTGGTGATCGCGGGCATCGAGGCGGAGAACACCTCGTCGATCCGGCTGCACCAGCGCTTCGGGTTCGAGCACGTCGGCACGGTGCCGGAGGTCGGCACGAAGTTCGGCCGCTGGCTCGATCTGGCGCTGCTGCGGCTGCCGCTGTCCTGACCGGCCATTGCCGCGTCGGGCGTCCGTCGCCCGGTCAGCGGGCGCCGAAGACCTGCGTCCAGTAGGGGCCTCCGGAGGTGTGCAGCCCGATGCCGATCTCGCGGAAGTCGCAGTTGAGGATGTTGGCGCGGTGGCCGGGGCTGTTCATCCAGCCCTCCATCACCTCGGCCGCGGTGGCCTGGCCCTTGGCGATGTTCTCGCCGTACGTGGACCACTGGTAGCCGGTGGCGGTGACGCGCTCGCCGGGGCCGTCGCCGTCCGGGTTGGTGTGGTCGAAGAAGTCACGGGCGGCCATGTCGTCGGACTGCCCCTGCGCGGCACGGGTCAGCAGGGAGTTCTCGGTGAGCGGTCCGCAGCCGGCCCGGGCGCGTTCGGCATTGACAAGGGAGACGACCTGCTGGGCGGCGGACGAGGAGCCGCTCTGGCCGGCGGCGGGCTTCGTGGCCTGGGGGCGCGACGCGGGCGCCTTGCTCGGGGGCGGGGTGGCCTTGTGCGTCGTCCGGCTCGGGGTGGGCTTGGGCGAGGCGGTCTTCTTGGGCTTGGCCGACGCGGAGGGGGTCGGGGACGCCGTCGCGGTCGCACTCGGGGACGGGGTCGCGGTCGGGCCGGCGGTCGCGGCCGTGGCGATGTCGGGGGCCGCGGCGCGGGTCGCGTCGGCCGGGTCGCCGTCGCCGTCCTCGGGGTGGTGGTGAGGTAGAGGGAGCCACCGGCGACCGCGACCACGGCTATGCCCGCGGCGGCGACGGCACGGCGGCGGCCGCGCTTGCGCTCGCGCTCCTTGCGGCGGGAACCGCGCGGCCCCGACCCGGCGGCGTGCCGGGCGCCGCCCTCCTCACGGGCACCCGCCCGCGCGCCGGATATCGTCTCGTGGCCCCGCGTCATCTCGTTCCCCTGCTCCCTGCCGTATCCCGTCGTCTCGTATCCGGCCGCCTCGGCCCCCGCCCCGGTCCCGGCGGAGGCGACGAGTTCGAGGCCCGCGCGCTCGCGGACGCCGGCGAGGAGCGCCGCGGCCGGGGGGACGAGGAGCAGTCCGGCGAGCAGGCCCTCGGCGGGCACGAGGCCGTTCCAGAGGCCGGCGCAGTGCGGGCAGGTACGGGCGTGCCGGGCGATGCGCTTGCGCCAGAGCGCGGAGGGGTGGCCGTCCCAGCCGGCGAGGCCGGTCCGCAGGTCCGGGCAGAGCGGCCGGGTGCCCAGGGCGCGGACGACGATCCGGGCGGTCTCCAGCTGTTCCTTCATGCGCTGGACGCGTACGGCGGTGTGCTCCGGCGTCAGTTCCAGGGCGGCCGCGACCTCGTGGCGGGTGACCTCGCCGGCGCATTCCAGCCACCAGAGCGAGAGCAGCGCGCTGTCCTCGGGCGCCAGCCAGCGGGTCGCCTGGGCGGTCTCGCGCCGCTGGCCGGACAGGTGCAGCCGGGCGACGGTCAGCTCCACGAAGTCGGCGCCGGGGTGGGCGAGGTCGCGGGCGTCGTCGAGGGCGTCGGTGGCCTGGCCGGCCTTCTGGCGGTGCCAGTGGGCGCGCAGGGTGTTCATGGTGATGGCGACGAGCCAGGAGCGGAAGCTGTCCGGGGAGCGCAGGGATCCGAGTCCGTCGAGCGCCCGCAGCATCGTCTCCTGGACGACGTCGTCGACGTCGTGGTGTCCGTTCAGTGCCCGGCCCACGATGTTGTAGACGAGTGGCAGATGCGTGCCGACGAGCCGGTCGCGCGCGTCCGGGTCGCCGCTTTGTGCGGCCCTGACCAGCTCCGTACCGTTCATCGCTGCCATGCCCTGCTTCATCCTGTCCGTCCTGCCTGTTGCCGGTGCCCTGTATCTGGGAGATCACGGGGCGGGCCCCGGATAACGGAAAGCGCCGGGGATTTTTCCACTTCTCCGTCGGACGTCCGGAACGGGGGCGGCGCACGGGCCGGCCGGAGGCGAGACGACACGACCTGACGGCGGGTCAAGAGGAGTAAAACTCCAGGGAATTGGTCTATGCCAATCATCGCCACGATGGGCAGGGGAAACGGCGACGGGCGACCCGGTCCGGTCTAGTCGCACTTTGGTCCAGACCATTGACCCGGTTCGGGGGCCGCGGCTATCCCCTTACTCAGCGCCCGCACCCGTTCGACTCCGCGTCATCCCCCGCGGACCGCACCACCCGGTACCACCCCGCACCATCCGGCACCTCCGCACCACCCCGTACCCTCCGCACCGCCGCGGGCGCCCGCCCCTCGACCACCCCCTCACCCCCTGGGACTGACATGAGACGCATGCGTTCCCTGCGCGCGATGCTCGCGGCCGTCACCACCACCGTCGCCGCGGCCGGCCTGACCGCGCTCGCGGGCGGCACCGCCCAGGCCGCGACCCCGCTGCCGTCGCGGGTCTTCGCCCCGTACTTCGAGTCGTGGACCGGCGAGAGCCCGGCCGCCCTGGCCGCCGCCTCCGGCACCAAGCACCTGACCATGGCGTTCCTCCAGACCGCCACGAAGGGCTCGTGCACGCCGTACTGGAACGGCGACACCGGGATGCCGATCTCCTCGGCCGTCTTCGGCAACGACATCAAGACGATGCAGGCCCGCGGCGGGGACGTGATCCCCTCCTTCGGCGGCTACACCGCGGACACCACCGGCACCGAGATCGCCGACAGCTGTACCGATGTCAACAAGATCGCCGACGCGTACGAGAAGGTCCTCACGACGTACGAGGTGAGCCGCCTCGACATGGACATCGAGGTCGACTCGCTCGACGACAGCGCGGGCGTCGACCGCCGCAACAAGGCCATCAAGATCCTCCAGGACCGGGCCGCCGCCTCCGGGCGCACCCTGGAGATCTCGTACACGCTGCCCACCACGACCGCCGGCCTGGCGCCCAGCGGGCTCGCCGTCCTGAAGAACGCCGTGACCAACGGCGCGCGCGTCGACGTCGTCAACCTGATGACGTTCGACTACTACGACAACGCCGCGCACGACATGGCCAAGGACACCCAGACCGCGATCCAGGGGCTGTACAACCAGCTCGCCAAGCTCTACCCGAGCAAGACCCCGGCGCAGCTGTGGGGCATGACCGGCATCATCGAGATGCCCGGCGTCGACGACTTCGGCCCGGCCGAGACCTTCACCCTGGACAACGCCCGCACCGTGTACGACTGGGCCGTCTCCAAGGGCGTCAACACCCTGTCGTTCTGGGCGCTCCAGCGGGACAACGGCGGCTGTCCGGGCGGCCCGGCGGCCGACGACTGCTCGGGCATCGCGCAGAACACCTGGGACTTCAGCCACATCTTCAGCCCGTTCACGAACGGCGGGCCGACCGTCCCGGGTGACGACTTCTCGCTGACGGCCACCCCGTCCTCGGGCTCCGTCACGGCGGGCGCCTCGGGGACCACCACGATCGGCACCGCGGTCACCCAGGGCGCGGCCCAGTCGGTGAGCCTGGCGGCGAGCGGCGTACCGACCGGTGTCACCGCCTCGTTCAGCCCGGTCTCGGTCACGGCCGGCGGGACCTCGAAGCTCACCCTGGCGACGACCGCGAACGCGGTGTCGGGGACGTACCAGATCACCGTCACCGGCAGCGGCCCGTCCGCCGCGCACACCGCGACGTACACGCTGACGATCACCGGCGGCAACGGCAACCCGTGCACGGCCGCGCCGTGGGCCTCGGCCACCGTCTACACCGGCGGCCAGCAGGTCTCGCACAAGGGGCACAACTGGAAGGCCAAGTGGTGGACGACGGGCGAGGAGCCCGGCACCACCGGCGAGTGGGGCGTCTGGCAGGACCTCGGCGCCTGCTGAGCCCGCTGATCCGGCGGTACGACGCGCGTCACCACGCGGGTCTCCGACCGGGGCCGGTACGGGAGAACACCCCCGTACCGGCCCCGGCGGCATGTGCGGGGCGGGGCGGGGTGCGGTCGGTCGGTCGGTCGGCGATCGGCCCGCCCCGTCACCGTACGGACGCGGTCGCCGCACCCTCGGCGAGGGCGTACTCGGGCAGGGCGATGCCGCCGGCCTTCGCGAACTGCGCGGCGAGCAGGTTCCGCAGCGGCCACCGGGTCATCGAACGCATCGAGAGGTCCCGCAGCCGGATGCCGAGCCGGCCGGAGGGCGCGTACCCCGAGGCGCCGCCCGGGGGGAGTTCCTGGGCCTGGTCCACGAACGGGCGCAGCACCGTGTCGTAGCGGCCGAGGGCGCGGCGGTGGTCGCCGCCGGCGGCGCCGAGTTCACCGGCCAGGACGTACGCGCCGACCAGGGCCAGGCTGGTGCCGAGGCCGGTCAGCGGGGTGGCGCAGTAGCCGGCGTCGCCGAGCAGGACGACCCGGCCGCGCGACCAGCGGTCGAGCCGGACCTGCCCCATGGAGTCGAAGAAGAAGTCGGTCGCGGTGTGCATCGCCCGCAGCAGGCGCGGGGTCTCCCAGCCGACGCGGGCGAACCGTTCGGCCACCAGCGCCCGTTGGGCGGCGGTGTCGCGGCGGTCGTAGACGAGCGGCTCGGCCGTACGGAAGCTGAAGCCGGCCTTGAGCTCGCCGGGGAGGCGGCCGGGGCGGGCGGAGGCGACGAGGCCGCCAGGAGCGTTGTGCATGAGGTACCAGCCGTCGAGGTCGAGATCGAGGCCGGTGGCGGTGAACCAGGCGGTGTAGAGGCCGAGCGGCCGGACGCACTCCGACTCCGGGCCGAAGGCCAGCGCGCGCACCACGGAGTGCGGCCCGTCGGCGCCGACGACGAGGCCGAAGCGGCGGGGCGCGGCCTTCTCGAAGGTGACGGTGACCCCGTCGGCGTCCTGGTCGAGGTGGGTGATGGTGTCGTCGTACAGGTACTCCGTGTCGGGGAGCGTGGCCTCGTACAGCAGCCTCGCGAGGTCGCCGCGGAGGATCTCGATCTCGGACACGATGCCCTCGCCGCCGAAGCTGTCGGCGGGCATGCGGGCGGTGGTGCGGCCGGCCCCGTCGACGAGCGCGAGACCGCGCTGGTCGACGCTCTCGGCCCGGGCCCGCTCCATCAGACCCATGCGCTCGATCACGGTGCGGCCCGCGCCGCGCAGATCCACGGTCTGCCCGCCGGGGCGGGGGGCCGGGGCGCGTTCGACGATCGTGACCGCGAAGCCCTGTTCGCGTAGCCAGTACGCCAGTGCCGGCCCTGCGATGCCGGCGCCGCTGATAAGAATCCCGTTGTTCGCCATGCCGCGAATGTACGCCGTACGCTCGGCAGTACACAAGCGGGAAAGTCCGGTACACCAAGGCGAGTTGGAGACGAGTGCACTAGTACAGGGAGCAGGAATCCGCGTCGGTTCAGGGCTGTCGGCCGTCACCGGCGGCTAGGATGCGCGGCAGTAGGTGCACTAGTGCGGAGGGGTGGCGGCGTACCGATGGAGCGAGCAACCGAGGGACATGCCGGCGGGCAGTCGGGCAGGCCGGCGGCACCGCGCTCCGAAGGGATCGTCGACGAGCTGCGGCGGCGGATCGAGACGGGCGAGCTGGCGCCGGGCGACCGGGTACCGTCGACCCGCGAGATCACCCGGCGGTGGGGGGTCGCGATGGCGACCGCGACCAAGGTGCTCACCGAACTGCGCCGGGCGGGACTGGTCCGCGCCGTGCCCGGCGTCGGTACGGTCGTCGAGCCCCGGCCCGCGTCCTGCCCCGAACCGCCGCAGACCCGCCCTGTACGCCCCCCGCGTGCCACCGGCACTCCTCCGCAGCCCACCGCGCTCACCCTCGAACGGATCGTCACCGCCGCCGTAGCGGTCGCCGACACGGAGGGACTGGCGGCGCTGTCGATGCGCCGCGTGGCGGCCGATCTGGGGGTGGCGACGATGTCGCTCTACCGTCATGTGGCCGACAAGGACGACCTGCTGACGCACATGCTGGACGCGGCCTTCGCGGAGCGTCCGCTGCCCGCCGAGCAGCCGCCGGGCTGGCGCGCGCCCCTCGAACTCTCGTCCCGGCTGCTCTGGGAGCACTTCCGCCGCCACCCCTGGCTCGCTCCCGCCCTGTCGATGACCCGGCCGCAGCTGATCGTGTCGGCCCTGCCGTTCAGCGAATGGGTCCTCACCGCCCTGCACGCGCACGGCCTCGACCTCGACACCGCCTTCACCGCGCAGCTGACGCTGTTCAACCACGCGCGCGCCATCGCCATGAACCTGGAGACCGAGCGGGAGGCCGAGGCGGACAGCGGCCTCGACGGCGAGGAGTGGATGGACACCCAGGAGCCCGCGCTCCTGGGCATCCTCGCCGACGGCCGCTTCCCCGCCCTCGCGCGAGTGGCCCGCGCGGGGTACGACCTCGATCTCGACGCCCTCTTCGAGTTCGGCCTCCAGCGCCTCCTCGACGGCCTCGCCCCGCTCGTCGACGCCCCGCCGGCGCGGTAGCGGGCCGGCCCGTGCGGCGACGAGGCGGGAAGCCGCGGGAGGAGAAGCCGCCCTCCTGTCTTCCCGTCACGCGGCGGCGTCGGCGCGTTGCCGGTGCAGCAGACAGGAGGCGACGACCACCAGCGGCCACAGGGCCTGCAGGAAGGTGACGGAGCGTTCGGCGATCCCGGCGGTGCCGTGCCGTTCCGTCTCGACGAGGAACCAGCCGGCGCCGAGGGTCATCGCGGTGGTCACCGCGACCGCCGGGACGGGCCGCAGCGCCCAGGGCGCGGGTCCGTCGGGCACGACGGCAAGGACGGGCCACGCCGCGAGCAGGGCGAACCCGGCGGCGGCCGCCGAGCCGTGCCGCATCGATCCCCCGCTGAGCGGAACCGGGAACAGGGCCACCACCAGCGCCACCACGCCGCCGGCCAGCGCGAGCCGCCCGGCGGGCCGCGCGGCGCGCAGCCCCCAGGCGGTGACCAGATGGCAGGCCCCGAGCCCCAGGAACGCACCCGTCATCACCCAGAACCCGGCGGCGCCGGAGGCCGCGAGCGCGCTGATCGTGTCCCGGGCGGGGTCGTAACCGGCGCCTTCCAGTGCGCCCGCGCCGATCCAGCCGCCGATCAGCAGGACGGGGCGGACCCGGACGAGATCAGCGCCCAGCGGGGAACGGCTCGCATCGATCCACCGTAATCCCGCCCGAGGCCACCGCCACGCGACGCGCCCCAGGGCCGGACGCGGCAGTGAAGACGCCGTGTCGCGTCGGGCCCCGGAAACGCCGGGCCATGGCGGCTCCTGAGGCAGTGTCCGCCCCCGTCGCGTGGACCGCGTGCGGGAGATCGCGGCGGCCGTGCTCCACCCCGGCGGCGACAGGCAGCGGTGAGCTCCGGCACTCCCATGTCCCCGATCCCGTTCGCACCGGCCGGCCTGAGCCGCCGGGCCAGGAGTTTGGTGAAGGCCGACGGCATTCGTCTCCCCCGGCAGGACCTCCGACGTGACCGCGCCGCGTGGCTCGCCCACGGGATCTCCGCCACCGAGATCAACCGGGCCGCCGCGGGGCTCAGGCGTCGGACGGCCGTGGGTCCGCCGTGATGCGGTCGGCGGCGGCCGCCGCGAGCCGAGGGTCCTCCGTCAGCCACATGAGCAGATGCTCCTGGACGGCCGACGCGACGGATTCCCGCACTTCGGCATTGCCCAGGACGGCACGGGGGGCACCTTCGAACTCGGGGCGGTCGAGTCTTATTGAGACGACCGCGGTCAGGCCGGGCCGGGCAGCCGGTCGGTGAACGCGGTCACCGCCGCCTTCACGTCCTCCGCCGTCCACTCCAACCCCTCGGCCGCCACCGTCACTTCGGTGAACGCGAGGCCCGGTGGTTCCCCCGGGGCCGGGAACCACCGGTGGAACCGCGTCGTGCCCGTCTCCTCGGCCAGCCGTACCGCGGCCCCCGTCAGCACGTCGTGTCCGTACGGCAGCCAGACCTGGAACCGGTGGATGTGCGGCACCCCGGGATGCACCCGGAACCACGGCACCCCGGCCGCCTCGAACCCCTGGGCCAGGGCCGCCGCGACCACCTTCGCGTGCGCCACGTACTCGGGCAGCCGGGGCAGTTCCTTCTCCAGGCCCAGCAGCGCGCTCAGCACCGCCGGGTACTGGTGGAACAGATCTCCCCCGTACCGATGCCGCCAGGCCCTCGCCTCGTCGGCCAGCCACCGCGGCCCCGCCAGTGCCGCGCCCGACATCCCGCCCAGCGACTTGTAGAACGACACGTACACGCTGTCCGCGAGTGCCGCGATCTCCTCCACGCCGCGGCCGAAGTGCGCGGTGCACTCCCGGATCCGCGCCCCGTCGACGTGCACGATCGCGCCCCGCTCCCGGGCGGCGTCCACCACGTCGGTCAGCTCGCCCCAGGCCGGCAGGGCGAAACCTGCCTCGCGCAGCGGCAGTTCGAGCATCAGCGCGCCGAAGGGCTCGTCCAGCGCCCGGGCTTCGCCGGCCGTCGGCAGCCGGGGCCGGGTCGTCGGATGTACGGTGCGCAGCCCGCTCACCGCGGAGAAGGCGCCTCGCTCGTCCGTCTCGGGGTGCGACCGGGGATGCAGGGCCACGGTGCGGTTCCCGGTGCGCCCGGCCCAGCAGCGCAGCGCGATCTGCTGGGCCATGGTGCCGGTGGGGAAGAAGACGGCGGCCTCCTTGCCCAGGAGGCGTGCGGTGCGCCGTTCCAACTCCGCGACGACGCCGTCGCCGTACATGTCGACCCAGTCGTCGAGGTCGTACACGCCGCCCGCGTCGGCCACGAGGCCGGCGAGCCGGTCGCCGATCCTGTGCTCGGCGGCGAGCCGGGACAGTACCTTCGTCGCGCCCCGCCAGGCGTTCAGTCGGCGGAGTCGTGGATCCGTGCCAGGGCTGTCGGTCATCCGGCGATCATCGTGGACGGGGCCGGGCCCGTCACCGGAGTTTCCCCCTCCTCCGGGCGGCCCCGCCCGGCGCCCGGCGACGAGGAGGCCGGGGGTGGGCGACGTATTCTCGGCTTCTCCGCGCGGCACGCGTGGCGAGGAACGGGAAGAGGTCGGGACCAGGTGGCGCAGCGGAACAGGACCGGCTCGGCGGCGACGGCACCGGAAGCGGCCCCGGCGGCGGCCGGGGCGGTTCCGCTGAGCGCGCGGGCGCGCGAGGAGGTGCTGCACCGGATCGTCGACCGGCGGTACGCGCAGGGGGCCCGGCTCGTGGAGCGCGAGGTCGCCGAGGAACTGCACATGTCCCGCGTGCCCGTACGCGAGGCGCTGCGCGCGCTGGTCGCCGAAGGGCTCCTGGAGCTGCTGCCGCACAGCGGCGTGCGCGTCCGGCGGCTGGAGCACGCCGACGTGGAGCATCTGTACGAGGTGTGGGAGCCGCTCGCGATCCAGGCGTCCCGGCTCGCGGCCCGGGCGGTGGCCGCCGGGGACTCCGAGGGGCCGGCGGCGCTGGCGGGGCTGCTGCGCCGAGCGGAGGAGGCCGCGGCGGCCGGCGAGGGGGCCCGGGAGGTGTCCGCGCACACCGCGTTCCACGAGCGGATCGTGGCCATGGCGCGCAACCCGCTGCTCGCCCGCACCCTGGAGCAGCTGAGCTGGCAGCTGCGGCTGCTGTTCGGGCTGCGCGCGGAGCCCGCGCACATGCGGTCCCAGCACGCGGAGATGTACCGGCACATCGCGGCCGGGGACCCGGAGGCCGCCGCGGCCTGCACGCTGCTGCACGTACGCGACAGCCGGACGGTGGCCCTGCGCAGTCTGTTCGGCGACGGACACCCGGGCAGCACCGAAAGCTGACTTGTATACCAAGCACGCAAAGGGGCCGAGAGAACACACGGAGAAGACCCTCTTCAGCCGGGATTCTTGTTCGCGATCGACCTCTTGGTATACAAAGCAGGGAGTCGTCATCCCAGAGTCGTCATCCCTCTCCCCTAGGAGCTCCCATGAGCGTCGGCGCCGCCTCCCCGGATCGGGCCGTGGTCTTCCGGAACGTCCGCCCGTTCGGCGCGGCGGAGTCCGTGGATCTCGTGGTCGTGGACGGCGTGATCGCCGAGGGACCCGCGCCCAGGAGCGCGGAGGTCGTCGACGGCGGGGGCCGGGTCGCCCTGCCGTCCCTGGTGGACGCGCACATCCACCCGGACAAGACCTCCTGGGGCGGCTCCTGGGTGTCCCGCCGCCCGGCGGGCGGACTCGCCGACTACGTCGCCCAGGACGTGGAGCTGTTCGAGGCGCAAGACCGGCCGGCCGGGGAGCGCGCGTACGGGCTGATGGCCCACGCGGTCAGCCGAGGCACCCGGGCCATGCGGGCGCACGCCGACGTCGCCCCGGCGTACGGGACGGCCTGCCTGGACGGTGTGGCGGAGGCGCGCGAGCGGCTGCGGCACGCGCTCGACGTCCAGATCGTGGCCTTCCCGCAGCACGGCGTGATCCGCGCGCCCGGCACCGCGCGGCTCCTGGAGGAGGCCGTACGCGGCGGCGCGGTCGACATGATCGGCGGCATCGACCCGATCGGTTTCGACCACGCCCTCGACGAGCAGCTGGACCTGGTCTTCGGCCTCGCGGACCGGTACGGGATCGGGGTCGACCTGCATCTGCACGACCGCGGCGGCAACGGCGTCCAGGCGCTGCGCGGCATCGTCGAGCGCACCCGCGCGCTGTCGCTGGCCGGCAGGGTCACCGTCAGCCACGTGTTCTGTCTGCCGGCCCTGTCCGACCGTGAACTGGGCGCGCTCGCGGCCGATTTCGCCGATCAGGACATCGCTCTGACGACGGTGGCCCCGTCCGAGTCGCTGGTGCTGCCGGTGGCCCGGCTGCGCGAGCACGGCGTCCGGGTCGGGCTCGGCTCGGACGGGGTGCGTGACTCGTGGAGCCCGTTCGGCAACGCCGACATGCTGCACCGCGCCCATCTGCTGGGCTGGGTGACGGACGTCCGCCTCGACGAGGAACTGACGGACTGCCACCGGCTCGCCGCCGACGGCGGCGCCGATGTCATGGGCCTCGCGCACGCCGACTTCACGCCCGGCGCGCCCGCCGACTTCGTGCTCGTACGCGGTGAGGGGCTGCCGCAGGTCGTCGTGGACCTGCCGCGGCGGGACCTGGTGGTGCACGGCGGCGTGGTGGTCGCCCGGGACGGCGAGTTCCTGGGCTGACGGCCCCGCCCTCACCGCTCCCCCGCCCCGGTCGGCCCCGGTCAGCCCTCAGTCCGCCGAATCGCCGCTCCGCGCCGCCGTCTCGATCGCGCGGCGCAGGGCGGCGCGGTCGGGCACGCCGTCGAGGCCGTCGGGGGTGCGGTAGAGACGGCAGGTCAGCGCGGGCTTCGCCCCGCCGGGCGGGGCGAACGGGTCGCGGCCGTCGACGTGGATCGACGGCGAACCAAGGAATCCGGTGCGCTCGGCTTCCGCCTCGTCGGCGATCACCCGGGTGGTGAACGCCTGGCCGCCGAGTCCCGCGTCGGCGAGGGCCTCCCGTACCCGCTCCTCGGCCGGTTCCTGGTGGGGGCAGTCGGGTACGACGAGGACCTCGACCCGTACGTGTCCGTGGTTCGTGTGTTCCTGGTGGTCCTGCTGACCCTGGTGGTCCATGGTTCCAGGATCACCCGTCCGGCCGGCATCCGGCACTCTCGGGCCGTGGATCGCGTCAACTCCGGCTCGGTCCGCTCGGTCCGCTCGGGACGGTCCGCTCAGGGCAGTCCACTCGGAAGGGTCCCTCCGGAATCCGACGCCCGGCCCCCCTTCGTATGCGGGCTGCCGCCTCTCGTCACTGCCGAGGCGGCTGCTCCGGAGGCTTTCCCTCGGCGCCGAGCTGCCGCTTGGCCTGCTCCTGCGCGGTGTCGACCTGGCCGCTGTACTTGCCCTGGGTCCGCTTGTCGGCCATGTCGCCGCCCTTGTCGACGGCCTTCCCCGCTTGGTCCTCGTGTCCCTTGAGCATCTGCTTGAGCTTGTCCAGCATGGACATGGAGAGCCTCCTTGAGTGGTTCCCCCGTCCTTCACAGGATCGCGGACGCCCCCCTGTGCCGCATCCGCAGCCGCGCGCGCCGACGACGCTCCAGACGCCGGCCCAGTGACTCCGTCTCTCACCGCGCACCGGTGCCCCGGGCGTTCCGTACGCCCGGGGCACCGGTCAGGGAGTCCCGCGTCAATCAGCGCGTGGCGCCGCCGCCGCGCGCGACGCTGAACGCGCACCAAGCCGTCCACTCGGAGGACGCGGAGGCGTCCCGTACCCGCACGCGCCAGCGGTAGGCGCCGTCGCCGAGCGTGCCACGGGGCAGCTGGAGGGCGGCGTCATGGCTGGTGTCGCTGGTGAGCTGACGGCGCAGCACGTTCTTCCCGGCGGCGGTGTCGATCTCGAAGGCCACCTTGCGGCGCGGGCCGGGGTGCTCCGGCTCGGCGCTGCCGGGCGGGGCGACCGACTCCAGGGTGGCGGCGAGCGTCGGGGTCTCGCCGCTGACGACCGGGTCGCCGGACGGGTCGCCGCACTGCTGGAAGCCGGCGTACGAGCCGTCGGAGATCCGGGGCGCCTCGGGGGTGGGCAGCAGCCGGCCGTCGTCGGCCGCTGCCACCGCGACGGGCGCGGCGGGCGCGGCGGGCGCGGCAGGCGCGGCGGCAGGGGCCGTGGACGGGCCGGCCAGGGCCATGGGTACGGCGACGGCGCCGAGCGCGCAGGCCGCGACGAGCGCGATCGTCACCCGGCGGCGGACGCCCGGTCGCTCCGCGCCGCCCTGCCCGGGGCGCTGTCCGGTGCCCCGGCGGGGCTGGGTCGGCACACGCATGTCGGTGTCTCTCCTCCTCATCGGCGGCCTACTTCACGTAGAGCGTGTGGTCGGGTTCGGGCGCCTGCACCTGGGTGCACCGGTAGCCGCTCCAGCGGTGCTCGGCGACGAGACGCTTTCCGGCCGCCTGGCAGCCGGCGAGGTTGTGCAGCGTCTCGTACGCGGTCCAGTCGGCGGCCGTGTTCGGCTTCAGCCGGTTGGCGGAGCCGTACGCGGCGGCGCCGGCTCCGGCGGTGAGTCCGTCCGAGCCGTCCCAGCGGTAGTGGACTCCGAGCCAGACCCGGCTGAGCGCGTCCTCGGTCGCCGCGCTCGACACCGAGGTGAACGTCCGGGTGGCGCCGGGGGCGTTGGGGTCCTCGGTGGTGGCGGTCCAGGTCAGCTGGTCGGTGCCGAACCACGCCTGGGTGGCCTTCGCCCAGGCTCCCGCGAAGGTGGCGTGGCCGGAGACGTAGGCGGGGAACGGCGGGCTGAAGTGCCGGCCGGTCCGGTCCTGGGAGAGCGGCTGCCAGTTCGGATCGGCGGTGGTGCTCGCGTTGCCGTCGCCGTCGACCCGGATCGCGGTCTCGGGCCGCCACAGATCGATGTCGGTCTGGTACTTCTGGTCCCAGGCGACGACCGCCGCGTCGGCGAGCGCGAAGGCGGTCAGGGCGAACAGCTTGGCGTTGCCGGCGACCGTGGTCCCCTGCTGGCGCGACAGGATCTGGGTCTGCTCGAAGAGCTGGCCCGGCGGCTTGTAGGTGCCGTCGAGGTCGTTGGCCCAGAACAGTGCCGCCGTGGTCTGGTCGGCGGTGCGCGCGGTGGACTCGGCCGAGCCGACCGTCTTCACCTCGTTGACCTGGTCGGCGTACGCCTGCCCGGCCAGCAGGCTGCTCATCACGCTCTGTCCGCCCGGTCCGGGGGTGCGGAACTGGCTGCCGCTCGCCATGCCGAACGGCTTGACCAGGCCCCACTGCGGGGTGGCGCCGTCGCCGGTGCCGGTGGGCCGCCAGGCGCCGGGCTGGGTGGAACCGGTGTACGGGGCGCCGGGTGCCGAGCCGTCGTTCTGCCGGGCGGCGGTCATCGCGGCGGCGGCCTTCTGGCCGACCTCGGTGCCGGCGGCACGCTGCGCGGTGGTGACGGCGGCCGGGATGGTGGCGCGGGCGGCGGCGATCTCGTCGTCGAAGTTCAGCGCCGGGTAGAGCGAGCGCAGGACGTCGAACGCGGCGTGGTCGATGGCGCTGTTGACGTCCGGCAGGGCCCCGTTGGAGGCGCCGGCCTTCACCAGGTAGGGGTCGCCGAGGCACTTCGTGGCGCCTTCGGCGCAGCGGGCGGAGTTGGCGGCGTCGTAGATCGCGCCGTGCATCATCGCGCCGGCCCGGGCGAGCGGGCCGGGAGCGCCGCCGGCCTGCCGGAAGGTCTCCTGGAGGACGTCGTTCCAGTAGACGACGTGGTCCTTGACGGGGTCGGCGGGCGTCTCGTACGTGACGAGGATCGACGGCGCGGTGCTGGTCTGCGCGGAGGCGAAGACCTTGAACGCCGTGGTGTCGGCCTCGTCGGTGGCGCGCAGGCCGATGGTGTCGACACTGCCGGCGGGGTTGGCGGTCTTCGACCACTGCTGGACCAGCGGGGTGATGTCCTCGGATATCCAGCGGGTGCCGCAGTCGGTGTTGCCGTGCGTCTGGGTGGAGGTGGTCACCTTGGTACGCCAGGCGGGCTGGGTGCCCCAGCGGGTGGCGGCGGACGCGGTGCCGGTGTCCCAGATCTCCCAGGAGCGCGGGGTGCACACGTCGGACCAGGTGGCGTAGAGGTTGAGTTCGGCGTTGAGGATGTCCTGGCCGGTGACGGCGGGGTTGCGCGGGAAGTTGACGAAGGAGCGGGCCTCGCCCTTCTGCCATTCGCGGCCCACGCGCAGGTCGACGCCGGCGGACGCGTCGGCGGTGTCGCCGTTGCGGACGTAGGTGTCGAAGTCGGTGCCGAAGTAGACGGCCGGGTCGATGGTGACCGGGTAGCGGGTGGCCTTGTCGGCGAGGAAGCCGCGGTCGGCGGTGACCGTGAGGTCGAAGCCCTCGGCGCGCGGGGTGGCGCCGAGGCCGACCCGGGCCGTACGGGCGCCGGGCACGTCGGCGCCGCCGCCGGAGGCGTCCCACATGTACGGGGTGGTGGCGCGGCCGACCGCGCGGCCCGTCCGGGCGTCGGTGAACTCCAGGGTCCGGTCCGAACCCTGACGTGACGTCAGTCCCTTGGCGCGGACCGGGAGGGTGAGGGTGGCGGCGCGTTCGGCGGCCTGCCGGTCGGCGACGACGAGGTACTGCTCGAAGCCGGTACGGGTGGCCTGGACGACGAGGTCGGTGCCGGGCAGCACGTTCTCGTACGTGGCCTTGGTGCCGTCGAGCCGGGGCTCCGGCAGGGCGCCGCGCCAGCCGAGGGCGAGTTCGTCGGCGCCCCGGCCGAGGGTGACGAGGTCGCCGCCGGCGGCCGGGGTGCGGCCGGCGAGGCGGAGGCCGCGTGGGTGGGCCTTGGGGCGTACGGTGCCGTCGGCGTCCCGGACGAGGGTGAGGTCGATGCCGACCCAGCGGCCGTGGTCGCGGTAGCGGACGGGGCCGGCGTGGGACTCGACGGACAGGGTGCCGTCGGGGTTGGCCCACAGGGTGGTGCTCTCGGTGCGGGCGCCGACCACCTCGATGCGGCGGCCCTGGGCCTCGGCGGTGAGCCGGGCGTACGACTCCTCGCGGGCGGTCGGGGAGGCGGGCGCGGCCGCCGCGGCGGCGCGGGGCGCGGGGGCGGCCGGGGTCACGGCCGCGGCGGGCGGGCCGAGCGCCAGCGCGGACACCGGGGCCAGAAGGGCCAGGGTCAGGGGGACGGCGAGTGTCCTGCCGGTGGTTCTGTGGTGCACGCGGTTCTCCTTCTGAGGTCGAGGAGGCGGACGTGCCGCATGCTGCCCAAGGGGCGCTTGAACTATCCATGTCACTTCCGGGCGCCCTGATGTGACCCTGCCGACCCCGGAAGGCGGAACTCCGCCCCGCTGCCGGACGTTTCGGCATCACCCGAGGAGGTGACCGGCCGGTAACCCTCGCGTCCACCCGCGGGCCCCGACCGCTGCGTCCGGCTCAGGCGCGTACGACGGGATCTCCGGTCAGCTCGACGCCCGCCGCCCGCAGCTCCTCCATCGCCCGGTCGGTGGTCTCGCGCGCGACCCCCGCAGTGTAGTCGAGCAGCACCCGCACCCCGAAGCCGGCCCGGACCCCGTCCAGGGCCGTCGCCTTCACACAGTGGTCGGTGGCGATGCCGACCACGTCGACCGTGTCCACGTCCCGGGCGCGCAGCCATTCGGCGAGCCCGACCCCGTCGCCGGTCGCGCCTTCGAAGCCGCTCTTGGACTCGGAGTGGGCGCCCTTGAAGAAGACCTCGCCGACCGCGCCCGAGGCGACGGCCGGCGCGAACTCCGGGTGGAACTCGCCGCCTTCGCTCCCGACCCGGCAGTGCACGGGGAACGAGTGGTTCCAGTCGGGGTGGTCCGAGAAGTGGTCGCCGGGGTCGATGTGATGGTCCCGGGTGGCCACCACCTCGCGGTACTCCCCGCCGGCCTGCCGCCGGACCAGCTCCTCGATGGCGCGCGCCCGTTCCGCACCGCCCTTCACCGCGACACTGCCGCCCTCGCAGAAGTCGTTCTGCACATCCACGACGATCAACGCTCTGCCCGCCATCGGACCTGCCTCTCGATCGGAACACCAGGCCGCGCGCACGGCGCGCGCGGCGGGACATCCCCTGCCCGTCCGGGGCCCGGTCCGACACGACCGGAGGGTCATCTTCACTCTCCAGGCCGCACCCGTCCCCTACATCCGAGGTCCCCCGTACGGTGGGCCGGCTCCGCCCGTGGTCGGACGCGCGCGGCAGGGGCGGCGCCCTAGCGTCCTTCCCATGAACACACTCACTCGCGTGACCGCGATCGCCCTGACGGCCTGTGCGCTCGCCTTACCCGCGGCCACGCTCCCGGCCGCCGCCACGACGACCGCCCCGCCGCCCGCGCCTTCCACCGTGGCGGTGCGGTCCCTGCCGGCTCTCGCTCCGGGCGCCTCGCCCGCCGCTTCTCCCACCGCGTCGACTCCGCTCGAACTCCCGGCCCCCACCGGCCGGTTCGCCGTCGGAGCCGGCGAGCTCCACCTCGTCGACCGGTCCCGGCCCGACCCCTGGGTGCCCACGGCGGACGGCCGCGAACTCATGGTGACGGTGCGCTACCCGGCGGCCCGCCGCACCGAGGGCGCGCCCGCCCCGTACACGACCGAGGAGGAGGCCCGGCTCCTCCTGGAGGCCACCGGCGTGACGGACCCGGCCGGCGTCCGCGACCTCACCTCCGTGAACACGTACAGCGCGCAGGACGTACGGCCCGCGCCGGGCCGCCACCCCCTCGTCGTGCTGTCACCGGGCTTCGGCATGCCCCGGTACACGCTCACGGGTCTCGCCGTCGACCTCGCCTCGCGCGGCTATGTCGTCGCCACGGTCGACCACGCCTACGAGACCCTGGGCACCTCGGTGCCGGGCGGGCGCGTCCTCGCGCCCTGTGTGGCCTGCGATCAGTTGGAGGCGGGCCGGATCGAGGGCGCCGACGTGACGGCGGTCCGGACGGCGGACGTCCGCTTCCTGCTGGACCGGCTGACCGGACCGCGCGCCGTCCAGCCGTACGCGCGCATGATCGACCGGAACCGGATCGGCATGGCCGGGCACTCGATCGGCGGGGCGAGCGCCGCCGCCGCCATGATCGCGGACCGGCGGATCGACGCCGGGGTGAACATGGACGGCTCGTTCTGGGACACCCTTCCGGCGGGCGGGCTCGGCGGACGGCCGTTCCTCTTCCTCGGCACCGACGCCATGCACCGGCCGGGCGGCGTCGACACCTCCTGGGACACCACCTGGAAGGCACTCGGCGGCGAGAAGCGCTGGCTGACGGTGGCCGGGACCGACCACCTCTCGTTCACCGACGCGCCGGTCATCCTGCGCCACTTCGGCCTGCCGAACGAGGGCGACATACCGGATGCCCGGTCCCAGGCCGTGACCCGCGCCTACCTCGCCGCGTTCTTCGGCCGGCATCTGCGCGGCGAGGCGCAGCCGCTGCTCGACGGGCCGAGCCCCCTCCACCCGGAGGTCAGGTTCAACAACCCGTGAGCACACGGGCCGCCGGGGACCCGCCCCGGCGGTCCGTACGCACCACCCGTACCCGAGGCCTGCGCGTGGAGCCCGTTCGCACGGGCCCGTGCGCGCGGCCCGGCTCAGCCCATGTGCTGGGCCAGCCACGCCTCGACCTCGTCGGCGGACCGGGGCAGCGCCGCCGACAGGTTCTCGTGACCGCTCTCGGTGACGAGCAGGTCGTCCTCGATGCGGACGCCGATGCCGCGCCACTCCTCGGGGACGGTGAGGTCGTCGGGCTGGAAGTACAGGCCCGGCTCGACGGTGAGCACCATGCCCGGGGCCAGGACCCCGTCCACGTACTCCTCGTGCCGCGCCTGCGCGCAGTCGTGGACGTCGAGGCCGAGCATGTGGCCGGTGCCCGCCATGGTGAAGCGCCGCTGGAGACCGAGCGCGTACGCCCGGTCGGCGGGCCCCTCGATGAAGCCCCACTCGACGAGCCGGACCGCCAGATGACGCTGGGCGGCCTCGTGGAAGTCGCGGTACGCGGCGCCCGGCTTCACGGTCGCCATGCCGGCCTCCTGCGCCTCGTACACCGCGTCGTACACCTGGCGCTGCACGGGCGTGAAGGTGCCGCTGACGGGGAGGGTGCGGGTGACGTCGGCGGTGTAGAGGGTACGGGTCTCCACGCCGGCGTCGAGCAGGAGCAGCTCGCCGGGGCGGACCGGGCCGTCGTTGTCGGTCCAGTGCATGATCGTGGCGTGCTCGCCGGCGGCGCAGATGGAGCCGTAGCCGACGTCGTTGCCCTCCAGCCGGGCCCGGCGGAAGAAGGTGCCCTCGATCCAGCGTTCGGAGGTGGCGACGGCGCGGGAGAGTTCGGCGACGACGTCCGTGAAACCGCGGACGGTGGAGTCGACGGCCCGGCGCATCTCGCCGATCTCCCAGTCGTCCTTGACGAGCCGGAGGTCGCTGAGCGCCTCCTCGAGTTCGTCGTCACGCTCCTCGTCGGTGGTGACGGCGGCCTCCAGGGCCGGGTCGATGCCGCGGACGACGCGGGTGGGGACGCCGGGGCCGGCGGCCAGGTCCGCGGCGGCGGTGCGGACATCGCGGCAGGGCAGGCCGAGGACGCGCTCGGACTCGGCGAGCGAGCGGCGGCGGCCCATCCACAGTTCGGCGGTGTAGCCGATCCAGAACTCGTCGGAGTTCCGTTCGTCGCGCGGGAGCTGGTAGCAGTACGCGTCGTGGCCGCCGGCCGGGCGGGGTTCGAGGACGAGCGCGCCGTCGCGGACCGTGTCGCCGGTCATGTGGACGTAGCCCGAGTACGGCCGGAAGGGGTACGGGGTGTCGTTGGAACGGGTCTTGAGGTTGCCCGAGGGGATCACCAGGCGCTCGCCGGGAAAACGGGCGGAGAGCGCGGCCCGGCGGCGGGCCGCGTGCTCCGCCTGCGGGTCGGGGGTGAGGTCGTGCCGCTCGGTGTCGGCCCAGCCGGTACGCATCAGTGCGGAGAGTTCGCCGGAGAGCTCGGTGTACAGACTGTTCTTGCGGGCCTTCGCCACGTCGTGCCCCTTCGTCCGGGTGAGTGTGGGCTCACCGCCGCCACAACCTGGCGCCGGTGAGCCCGACGGTAGTCCCCGGACCGGGTCCGCGGGGCCAGAAAGTGCCACTGGCACCGATCGGCCACGGCGGGTGCGGCGGGCATGGCGATAATGCGCCCATGACACGTACGAAGCTCGGCCGGGCCCTCGGTCTCCTGGGGATCGGGGACCACGCGGTCCAGGTGTATCTGGCCCTGCTCGACCGGGCGCCCGCGCCACTGGCGGCCGTCGGCGCCGCGGCCGGCCTGAAGGACGCGGAACTCGACTCCGCGTACACGGAGTTGGTGGACGCAGGGCTGGCACGGGCCGCGGACGAGACCGCCGACGCGGTGGCGCCGGTGCCCCCGGCGGCGGGTCTGGAGGTGCTGGCCCGGCACCGGGCGGCGGAGCTGGAGGAGTCGCGTGTCGCGGTCGGCGGCGCGTTCGAGTCGTACCGCAGGAACCGGCTGCCCGGGCACGACGAGCAGTTGGTGGAGGTGGTCGCGGGCGAGGCGATCGGGCCCCGGATGCGGCTGCTCTGGGCGAGCGCCCGGGAACAGATCCGGCAGCTGGAGTCGCCGCCGTACGCGCCGCTGACCGGCGCGACGGAGGACGCGCTGGCCACGCTGGCGCGCGGGGTGCGCCAGCGGGTCGTGTACGCGCGGGAGTCGCTGGAGCATCCAGGGCACCTCAGGGACTCGATCGAGCCGTGCGTCGCGGCGGGCGAGGAGGCGCGGGTCCTGCCGTCGGTGCCGGTGAAGCTCCTGATCATCGATGACGCGTACGCCCTGGTGTCGCTGTCGATCCGGGAGGCGGACGCGGTGCACACGATGCTGGTGGTGCAGCCGTGCGGGCTGTTCTCGGCGCTCGTGGCCCTCTTCGAGCAGTCGTGGCACAGCGCGCTGCCCCTGCCCGGCGGCCGGCCCGCGCGGACGGACGGGGCAGGTGGGACGGCCGGGACGAGTGGGCCCGCGTCGGCCGACCGAAGGCTGCTGCGGCTGCTCGCGGGCGGCGCGAGCGACGAGGTGATCGCGCGGGAGCTGGGCGTCAGCCGGCGCACCCTGTTCCGCCGGCTCCAGGTCCTGATGGCCCGTCTCGGCGCGGCCAACCGCTTCCAGCTGGCGCTCCAGGCACAGCGCGCGGGGTGGCTCTGACGCCACACCTCGGAACGGTGGGGTACGTGACCGGCCGCGGTCCGCGGTGGGCCGGCCGGCGGTGCTCCGCGTCGCGGCGGCCCCGGCGGGGTGGCCCGCGAGCGCCGGGGTCCCCAGGGGCGGGCGCCTGGGTCGCCGACGCCCCGACCCGACCGGACCCGACCGGGACAGGGGCCCCGCCACCCCGCCCGGACTCGCCTCCGGACGCGCACCGCCCCTGGCCCGACGCCGCCGTTCCCGAAGCGCTCCGTACCCGCTCCGTACCCGCACCGGCCCACCGTGGCCATCCACCTGCGGTAACAGGCATGATGAGCACAGGAGTTCAGCCACGCCCAGATGCCGCGTGCCCCGCCGTGCCCGCGTGGCCCGGCGGGCGCCAGGAGGTCAGTCACGTGTCACGCCAGATGCTCACCGTCGCAGCGGACGGTACGGGGGACTTCCGTACCGTCGCCGAGGCCGTCGCACGGGCTCGTACCGGCGCCGTCGTCAGCATCGGCCCCGGGCGGTACGAGGAGGCCCTGACCGTGTCCGCGGCGATCACCCTGACCGCCGCGGACGGCCCCGGCTCCGTCGAGCTGGCGCCCCGGCGTGGCACCGCCCTCACCCTCACCGGCGACGCGCTCATGGTCAGCGACCTCGTGCTGCGCGGCCACGACGACGACCTGCCGGTGGTCGACGCGCCGCGCGGGCAGCTCGCGATGGACCGGTGCGAGGTGCACGGCTCGGCGTGGGCCGCGCTCTTCGCCCGGGGCAGCGGCTCCCTGGCGCTGCGCCAGTGCCGGGTGAGCAATCCGGCGGGCGCCGGAGTGGTGTCGACCTCGGCCGCCGAGAGCTTCCTGGAGGAGTGCGTCGTCGAACACCTCGGCACATCCGCCGTCGTGGCGGGCGAACGCGGACGGATCACCGTACGGACGGGAAGGCTGCGGGACACCCGCGGCAACGGTGTCCTGACGAACGGACAGGCGCACGTCCTCCTGGAGGACTGCGAGATCGCCGCCGCCGACAAGCCGGGGGTCGCCGTCGAGGAGGACAGCACCGTGCGCATGGTGCGCGGCACGGTGCGCGAGGCGGTCGTCGGCGTGTACGTCGCCTCCACCGGACCGATCGTCCTGGAGGACGTGACGGCCTGCGACACCACCGGGCACGGCTTCGTCCTCGGCTCCGGAAGCGCGGCCACCCTCACCCGTTGCCGCACCGAACGGACCGCCGGACACGGCCTGCTGGTGACCGAACGGAGCCGGGGCAAGGTCACGGACTGTGTGTTCGGCGCGGCCTCGGACTCCGCTGTCCGGGTGACCGGGTTCTCCTCGCCCGTGCTGACCGGCACCGTCGTGCACGACGCGAAGGCGATCGGGGTGCTGCTCGACGAGGACTCGGCGGCCGAGTTCGACCGTCTGGAGGTACGCGACTCCGGGGCCTCGGGCATCGTCGTCCGCGCCGGCGCCAATCCCCTGCTGCGCCGGGCCGCCGTGGTGCGGTCCGCCGCGCACGGGGTGGAGGTCGCCAAGGACGGGCGGGGGCGCCTGGAGGAGGCCACCGTCGAGGAGTCCGGCGGCTCGGCGGTCCATGTGTCCGGGCACGGCAACCTGTACGTCGGGGGCAGCACCTTGCGCACCACCGCCGAGGCGGGTGTACGGGTCGGCGCGCTCGGCACGCTCACCCTGCGGGACACCACCGTCGACGCGGCGGCCGGGGCCGGTGTCCACGTCGAGCCGGAGGGCGAACTGTCCGCCGCCCGGGTCCGCGTCACCGGCGCGGGCGACCACGGTGTGCTGGTGGCCCCGGGCGCGCGGGCCGCGCTCAACGCGTGCGAGGTGACCGGGTCGGGCGGCGACGGCGTACGGGTCGAGGGCGCCGACCCGGTGTCGCTGATCGGCTGCGCCGTACGGGACAACCGGGGCAGCGGCCTGCGCCAGTCGGCGCCCGGCGACCGCCTCGCCGTCGAGAACCTGACCAGCGCCGACAACGGCGTGCCCGACGCGTGGGGTTCCGCCGCGGGCGCCGAGGCCGCCGGGGACGGACGGCTGCCCGGCGGCGCCGTCCCGGTCGCCGCCGAACCCCGGCAGGGCACCGGACCGGTCGCCGAGCTGGAATCCCTCATCGGCCTCGACGACGTGAAGCAGCAGGTCCTCACCCTCATCAACCTGAACCGGCTGGCCCAGCGCCGCGCCAGCCTGGGCATGCCCGCCCCGCCGATGAGCCGTCATCTGGTCTTCGCGGGCCCGCCCGGCACCGGCAAGACGACGGTGGCCCGCCTGTACGGTTCGATCCTGGCCTCGCTGGGGGTGCTGCGCTCCGGACATCTGGTGGAGGTGTCGCGGGCGGACCTGGTGGCGCAGATCGTGGGCGGCACCGCCATCAAGACGACCGAGACGTTCACCAAGGCGCTGGGGGGTGTGCTGTTCGTCGACGAGGCCTACACCCTCCTCTCCGACGGCGGCGGTTCGGGCGCGGACTTCGGCCGTGAGGCCATCGACACGCTGGTGAAGCTGATGGAGGACCATCGCGAGGACGTCGTGGTCGTGGCGGCCGGCTACCCGAAGGAGATGACGGACTTCCTCGCCTCCAACCCGGGTCTGGCCTCCCGGTTCACCCGGAGTGTCGAGTTCACCGACTACACCTCGGACGAACTGGTCACCATCGTGGAGCGGATGTGCACGAGCCACCACTACGAACTGGAGCCGGCCGCCCGCACCGCCCTGCACACCCACTTCGAGGCGATCCCGCGCGACGCCGGATTCGGCAACGGGCGCACCGCCCGCAAGGTCTTCGAGGACATGGTGGACCGCCAGGCCTCGCGTCTGGCGGGCCTGTTGGACGCGAACGAACGCGACCTGGCCGTCCTGACCGCCGAGGACGTCGGCGTCACGGCCGCCGCCTCCGCCGGCACCGGGAACGACGACCCCCTCCTGCGTCTCGACGCCCTCGTGGGCCTGGCCGCCGTCAAACGCGAGGTCGGCGACCTGGTCAACCTGCTGGCCACCGCCCGCCGCCGCGCCGAGGCCGGTCTGCCGACCCCGCGCCTCAGCAACCACCTGGTCTTCGCGGGCCCGCCCGGCACCGGCAAGACCACCGTCGCCCGTCTGTACGGCGAGCTGCTCGCCTCGCTCGGGGTGCTGCCGCGCGGCCAGTTGGTGGAGGTCTCGCGGGCGGACCTGGTGGGCCGCTGGGTGGGCCATACCGCGCAGCTCACGAAGGAGGCCGTCGAACGCTCGCTCGGCGGTGTCCTGTTCATCGACGAGGCGTACGCCCTGACTCCGGCGGGCGGCGGCGCCACGTCCGACTTCGGCCAGGAAGCCGTCGACACCCTGCTCAAGCTCATGGAGGACCACCGCGACGAACTCGTGGTGATCGTCGCGGGCTACACCGAGGAGATGGAACGCTTCCTCGGATCCAACCCCGGCCTCGACTCCCGCTTCACCCGGCACATCGAGTTCCCGGACTACTCCTCCGACGAACTGGTCACGATCGTGCGCCAGCACGCGGCCGACAACGGCTACGAGTGCGCGCCGGGCGCGGCGACCGCCCTGCGGACCCATTTCGACGGGGTGCCGAGGGGCCGGACCTTCGGCAACGCGCGGCTGGCCCGGCAGACGCTGGAGCAGATGATGACGCGGCAGGCCGGGCGCCTGAGCACGGTGGCGGCGCCCAGCCTGGACGATCTGCGGCTGCTGCTGCCGGAGGACCTGCCGGGCGTGCGGCCGTCGTAGCGGCCCCTCCGACGGCGTACGAGACGCCCTGCGGCGGCGTACGAAACCCTTGCGGCGGCGTACGCGAGAGGGCTCGCCGCCGCGCTCCTGCTCCCCCTCACGACCCGAGGAACGAGAAACCCCCATGCACCGTCGTACGACCACCCTGCTGGTGATCTGCGCCCTGGCAGCCGCTCTCCCCGGCTCCTTCGCCCATGCCGTCGACGGCGACGGCGGCAGCAGCGGCGGCAAGGGCGACGGCACGGTGGTCCTCCCGGGAATCCCCGAACGCCTCAGCCCCCGGCAGAAGTGCACGACCTTCACCGGCCGCCCCACCGCCGAAGCCCCCTGGACCCGCCACGCCCTCGGGCTGGACCGGGTGTGGCCGCTGTCCCAGGGCCGGGGCGTGACCGTGGCGGTCGTCGGCACAGGAGTGAGCGACGCTCCCGCCGTGCTGGCGGGCCGGGTGCGGGCGCTGGGCGACGCGGACGAGGACTGCGTGGGCCGCGGCACGTTCCAGGCGGGACTGATCGCCGGGGCGCGGGCGCCTGGCCAGGGCTTCTCGGGGGTGGCCCCCGAGGCGAGGATCCTGGCGGTACGGGGCACGGGCGTGCGCGGCGAGAACGACCCGGCCCGACTGGCCGCGGGCATCGAGGAGGCGGCGAAGGCCGGCGCCGGGGTCATCACCCTTACCGCCCCGCTCAGCGGCACGGACGCGTCGGTGAAGGCGGCCCTGGCGGTCGCCTCCCGCGAGGACGCCCTGGTCGTCGCCCCCGCGGCGGCCGACAGCGCCCCGCCCGGAGCGGACGGCGCCGGCGCCCCGAAACCCGCGCCCGCCCCGCCGCCCGATGTCCTCTCGGTGCTCGACACGGGCCCGCAGGGCACCCGCCCGGACACCGCCCCGCCGTACACCCGCGCGGATCTCACCGCCCCGGGCGTGTCGCTGGTGGGTCCGGGTCCCCGGGGCGACGGCAAGTGGACCGGATCGGGGGCCTCGCTCGCCGCCGCCGTCACGGCGGGCACCGCGGCCCTCGTCCGCTCCTACCACCCGGAACTGACCGCCGCGCAGGTCCGCGCACGCCTGCTCCGCACCGCCTATCCGGCCGACCTGCCGGCCCTGGACCCGTACGGGGCGGTGGCGGGCGCCGCGACGCGGGCGGGCGCGACCGTCGCGGGGCCCCGCCCCGCCCCCGTACGCCTGCCCGTGCCCCCGGACACGTCGGCCTCCCGGAACACCGCCCTGCTGGTCGCCGCGGGCGCGGCGGCCACGGCGGCCCTGGTGGCCCTCCTCGCCGTCGTCCTTCCGCGAGGCCGCGCACGCCGCTGGGCACCGGGGCGGCTGGAGGGGCACGACGAGCGGGCGGGCGGCAAGGCGGCCTGAGCGGAACACGGGCCGGCCGCGCACCGGGCCGCCGCGGGCCGGCCTCCCCCAGGCCGGCCGCCCGCCCGGTCGGCACGCCCTCTACTCCGCCGCCGGCTCCGCCTCTCGCGGCAGTGCCAGTTGCACCAGCGCCGCCTTCCGCCGCGCCACCCGCAGGGCCCGTCCCGGCGGCAGGATCCTCGGCTTGACGCTGTCGAAGACGTATCCCTCCGACGGCGGACACGACAGCTGGAGACCCGGGGAGTTGACCTCCTGGAGCTTGCGCATCAGGGGGTCCGGACGGGACGCGCCCGTCGCCGCCCGGGCGACGACCAGGTGCAGCCCGACCTCGAAGCCGAGCGGGAGGTGCGGCAGCAGGGGTTCGAAGGGGCCGTTGAAGGCGCCGCCGACCATCTCGTAGTCGTCGACCAGGATGAACAGGCGCGGCCCCGTCCACCAGTCCGCACGGCGCATCCGCGCCGGGGAGATGTCCTCGCCGGGGGCGCGGACGACCATCGCCCGCGCCACCCCGTCGACGAGTTCACGCAGCGGGTCGGCGGCGACCGCGTGGCCGAGGCGGTAGGCCTCCGGCACGGCCTCCACCAGCTCGCGGCGGTAGTCCACGACCAGGATGCGGGCCTCCTGGGGGGTGTGCGTGGCGACGATCTGCTGGGCGATCACGCGCAGGGCGCTGGTCTTGCCGCTCTCGGTGTCGCCGACCAGCACCAGGTGCGGACTCTGGGTGAAGTCGTGCCAGACAGGGGCGAGTTCGGCCTCGTCCAGGCCGAGCGGGATCCGCAGCGGCGATGCCCGGTCGGGCCGCGGGAGCTCCTCGACGCCGAAGGCGGTGGGGAGCATGCGGACGGGCGGGGCGGGCGGGGCGTCCCAGTTCTCGGCGACGGCTTCGACGAGGTCGGTGAGCGCCTCGGTGAGGTCGTCGGTGCCCTCGCGGCCGTCGATGCGCGGGAGCGCGATGAGGAAGTGGAGTTTGTCGGGGCTCAGGCCGCGTCCGGGGATCGCCGGTACGGTCTGCGCCTTGCGGATGTCGACGGCGGAGTCCATCGGGTCGCCCATGCGGAGTTCGAGACGGTTGCCGATCTGGTCGCGCAGGGCGGCGGAGAGCTCCACCCAGCGGGAGGTGCTGACCATGAGGTGGACGCCGTAGTTGAGACCCCGGGTGGCCAGGCCGTTGAAGACGGCGATGTCGTCGAACATGTCGCTGCGGACGGTGGACCAGCCGTCGACCACGAGGAAGACGTCGCCCAGGGGCTCGTCGGGGTACCGACCGGCCGCGCGCCGCTTGCGGTAGGTGGCCATCGAGTCGATGCCCTGTTCCTGGAAGAACGCTTCGCGGCGGTTGAGCAGCGACGTCACTTCCGCCAGGGTGCGCGAGATGCGCTCGCGGTCGAGGCGGCCGGCGACCGAACCGACGTGCGGGAGCCCGGCCAGACCCAGCAGCGCACCACCGCCGAAGTCAAGGCAGTAGAACTGGACTTCGCGAGGTGTGTGGGTGAGGGCGAGGGCGGTGATGAGGGTGCGGAGCACGGTCGACTTGCCGCTCTGGGGGCCTCCCGCGACGGCGAAGTGACCGCCCGCGCCGGAGAAGTCGACCGTGAGCAGGTCGCGTACCTGGTCGAAGGGCTTGTCGACGATGCCCACGGGAACGCGCAGCCTGCCCCGGTCCGCGGAGCCCGCCGTGGTCAGACCGAAGTCGGGGTCCGGGACCAGCGGGGGCAGCAGCGTGTCGAGCGTGGGCGGGACGTCGAGCGGCGGCAGCCACACCTGATGGGCGGGCGGCCCGCTGTCCCGCAGCCGGGCGAGCGCGAGTCCGAGCAGGGTCTCGCCCGGGTCGGGCTCGTACGTCGCCGGGTCGGGCTCGGGCGCGGCGGGCAGGGTCCGCGGCACCACCCACCCGGTGCCCCACGGCACCACCTGCCGGGCGATCTGCGCCTGCTGGACACTGCCGCGCCGGGGCTTGTACGAACCCGAGACGTACGCGGCGCGGAACCGGGTCAGCGCCTCGACCCCGCTCTTGAGATACCCGCTGCCGGGGGTCGGCGGGAGATGGTAGGCGTCGGGAACGCCGAGCACGCCCCGGCTCTCGATCGCGGAGAAGGTGCGCAGGCCGATGCGATACGAGAGGTGGGACTCCAGCTGGTGCATGCGCCCCTCCTCCAGCCGCTGGGAGGCCAGCAGGAGATGGACGCCGAGGGAGCGGCCGAGGCGGCCGATCATCACGAACAGATCCATGAAGTCCCGGTGGGCCGCGAGCAGTTCCGAGAACTCGTCGACGACGATGAACAGCGAGGGCAGCGGGGCGAGCGGGGATCCGGCCGCGCGCGCCTTCTCGTATTCGAGGACGGACGAGTAGTTTCCGGCCTTCCTCAGCAGTTCCTGACGGCGCATCAACTCACCGTGCACGGCGTCCTGCATACGGCCGACGAGCGGGAGCTCCTCGGCGAGGTTGGTGATGACGGCCGAGGTGTGCGGCAGGGAGTCCATGCCGAGGAAGGTCGCGCCGCCCTTGAAGTCGACGAGGACGAAGTTGAGGGTCTCGGACGAGTGCGTCAGGGCCAGGCCCAGGACCAGGGTGCGCAGGAGTTCGCTCTTGCCGGAGCCGGTGGCGCCGATGAGCATGCCGTGCGGGCCCATGCCGCCCTGCGCCGACTCCTTGATGTCGAGCTCGACGGGACGGCCGTCCTCCCCGACGGCGATCGGCACCCGCAGCCGTTCACGGCTCTCCAGCGGGCGGTCCCACAGCCGGGCGACCTCGTAGCGGTGCAGGTCGGATATGCCGAGCAGGCTGGTGAGTTCGGTGTCGGCGGCGAAGGGTTCGGCGGCCGCCACACCCCCGCCGAGGCGGTACGGGGCGAGCCGGGACGCCAGCGCGCGGGCGGCGACCGGGCCGAGCGCGTCGGGTGCGCCGAGCAGGGTGGACTGTTCCTTGCGTTCGCGGTCGGTGCGGATCAGATGCAGTCCGTCGTCCTCGACCCGCAGCCGCAGGGTGCCGCGTCCGGGCTTCCAGGCGAAGGAACCGGACAGGTCGACGACGACGGTGTTGCGGTACCCGGCGCCCTCCAGGCGGTGACCACCGGGGACGGTGCCGCCGTCGACGACGATGACGGTGAAGGGTTCGTCGCGGCCGGGCGCGGTCTCGGGGTCGAAGGGCGGACGTTCGGTGAAGTCGGCGCCGAGCAGTTCGTCCAGTTCGACGAGGCCGGCCGCCACGGTACGGGCCTGGCCGGCGCCGTCCCGCTGGTAGGCGTGCTGGGCGTGCGGCAGCCACTTCAGCCACTCCCAGTCGGCACGGCGGGCGTCGGACACGCAGAGCGCGATGCCGAGTTCCTCGGGGGCGTGGAACGCGGCGAGTTGGGCGAGCATCGCACGGGTGAGAGCGCGGGCCCGGTCCGCGTCCCCTTGCACGAGGATGCGCGACCAGGCGCGCAGGTAGAGGGCGATGGGCTGGCCGGGCACGGTCGCGTACGCGCGGATGAAACTGCGCAGGGCGTGCGCGGAGAGCGGTTCCAGATCCTCGACGGGTTTGGTGGCGAGCGGGGCGAGGCGGGTGCCGAGCTTCTGCTCGCCGACGGCGACCCGCACCTCCGCGAAGTCCTCGTCCGTGGGGCGGCGTTCCCACTGGCGGCTGGTGCCGGTGAGGGCCCACAGGGCGGCGGGGTCGGGGTGCCGCCAGGCGAGGGCCTTCTGCTGGGCGACGACGGTGCGCCGGATCTTGCGCCGGGTCTGGGCCAGGTAGCGCAGGTAGTCCCGTCGTTCGCCCTTGAGCTTGCGCTTGCGCTCGCCCGCGCTGCGCACCAGCTGACCGATGATCATCGCGACCGACGACAGCAGCATCAGGCCGATCGCGAAGTAGCTGAACGCGGTCGCCTGGCCCGGCCGGATGAACATCATCAGCATGGCGAGCGAGGTGAGACCCATGGGGAGGTACATCCACATGGCGGAGGTGTTCGGTTCCGCCTCGGGCAGGGTCGGCGGCTCCTGGAGGCTGATCTCGCCGTCCGGCATGTCGGGACCGCGCCTGCGGGCGGGGCGGCGGAACAGAACGGTGCTCACGCGGGGTCACTCCTCGGGCTTGTCGCGCCGGACGCGATGGGGAGGGAGCAAGTACCGGGACGCACATGGTGTTTGCGACCCGACGCGAGGCCAAAGGTAGTGTGCGGGCATCCACTTCGGTATTCCGGCCCCTCGGAGAGGTGTGGCCCCGCCGCCATGACAGACATATCCGCCCCCGGCCTGTGCCGGCTCACGGTACGAACCCCGAAACGGCAGATCGACCTCGCGGTGCCGGTCGACGTCCCGGTCGCCGACCTGTTGCCCACCCTGCTCGACCACGCGGGCGACGGCCTGGCGGAGGAGGGCATCGAGCACGACGGCTGGATCCTGCAGCGCCTGGGCGAGAAGCCGCTGGACGAGGAGGGCACCCCCGAGGCGCTGAACCTTCGCGACGGCGAGACGCTGTTCCTGCGCCCGCGGAACGAGGCGCTGCCCGCCCTCCACTTCGACGACCTGGTCGACGGGATCGCCACCACGATGCGCGACCGCCCGCACGGCTGGGCGGCGCGCACCAGCCGGTGGCTGCTGCGCGGCACGGCGGTGACCCTGCTCGCGGCGGGGTTGCTCGTGCTGGCACTGCCGGGGGGCTCCACGTCGCTCCGGGCCGCGGTCGCGGCGGGCACCGGACTGCTGGTGCTGTTCGGTGCGGCGTCGGCGAGCCGGGCGATCGGCGACGCGGCCGCGGGTGCCGCGCTCGGCTTCCTCGTACCCCCGTATCTGGCGCTGGCGGGCGCGCTGTTGCCGACCGGCGAGACGGGGACGCAGCTGCTCGGCGCACGGCTGCTGGCCGGCTGTGCCGCGGCGGCGGGCGGGGCGGTCCTGACGGTGGCGGCGGTGGCCTCGTTCGTGCCCCTGCTGCTGAGCGCGGCGACGGTCGCGCTCGCGGGCGCGGTGTGGGGCGCGCTGATGCTGGCGACGGACCTGCCCGCCGCGCACGCGTCGAGCGTCGTCGCGGTGCCGGCCGTGGTGTTCGGCGGTCTGGTGCCGGCCATCGCGTTCCGTCTGTCGGGGCTGCGGCTTCCCGTACTGCCCACCAACGCCGAGCAGTTGCAGGAGGGCATCGAACCGCACGCGAACGAGCAGGTGGTGTCCCGCACCGCGCTCGCCGAGGAGTGGATGACGGCGCTGTACGCGGCGACCGGCCTGGTCTGCGCGGGTGTCCTGACCGCCCTGGTGCTGGACCGCCCGGACACCGCCGCGCTCGTCACCGCCGGTGTGCTGAGTCTGCTCCTGCTGCTGCACGCCCGGGGCATCGGCCATGTCTGGCAGCGGCCCGCCGTGATGCTGCCCGGGCTCTACGGCCTGGTCCTGATCGCGGTGCACACGGCGGGGGCTCTGCCCGCGGCCCAGCGCCCGGCGCTGCTCGCGGTGCTCCTCGCGGGTGCCGCCACCGCGGCCATCGCCTCGTGGACGGTGCCCGGCCGCCGGATGCTGCCCTACTGGGGACGGGCCGCGGACATCCTGCACTCGCTGTCGGCCGTGGCCCTGATCCCGCTGACCCTGTGGGTGCTGGACGTGTACGCGGCCCTGCGCACCGTGACCGGCTGACGGGAGGACGTACGCCATGCAGTCCAGAAAGGACCAGGTCCAGGCCCATCTCTTCGTCATGGGCCGGCTGACCAGCGGCATGCTGCGCGGCGACCCGGACGCCCCGGAGTCGCCGGTGGGCCGCACCAACCGGGGGATGGCCTGGGGGATCGGCCTCGGGGTGGTGATCTGCGTCGGCTTCCTGCTCTTCGGCCTGATCTCCCCGACCGGCTCCAAGTCCTGGCGGCAGGACGCGGCGCTGATCGTCCAGGAGGACACCGGCACCCGCTACCTCTACGTGGGTGGGCAGCTCCGCCCGATCCGCAACTACGCCTCCGCGAAGCTGATCGCCGCCGACAAACTGAGCCCGGTCACGGTGTCCGCGGCCTCCCTGGCAGGCGAGCGGCACGGTACGCCGGTCGGCATCCCCGGCGCGCCGGACGCGCTGCCCGCCGTGGGCGACCTGGAGCGCGGGGCATGGCAGGTCTGCGCGGAGGAGCCCGTCCGGACCGGTCCCGACGGCACGGGCCGCCGCCCGGTCACCTCGCTGCGCCTGGGACTGCCCGCCGGCGGGGTGTCCCCCGGCGCCGGCCGCGCGGTCCTGGTCCAGGGCCCCGACGGCACCCGGCACCTGCTGTGGGGCGATCGCCGGCTGCGCCTGGGCGGGCACGGCGCGGCGGAGGCCCTCGGCTTCTCCGGTACGTCCCCGGTACCCGTCTCCGCCGCGTTCCTGGACAGCGTCCCGGCGGGCCCGGACCTGGCGGCCCCCGAGGTCGAGGGCCGGGGCACGGCGGGGCCCCGTATCGGCGGGCGCCCCAGCCGGCGCGGCCAGGTCTACGAGCTGGCCCCGCCCGGTGCCCCGGTCCAGCACTTCCTGCTGGAGAAGGCGGGGCTGCGCCCCTTGAGCACCCCGGGGGCGGCGCTCGTGCTGGGCGACGACCGGACGGCGAAGGACGCGTACCCGGGTGCGGTACCGGCCGCGATCCCCCTGACGGCCGACCAGTTGACACGGCGTCACGCGCCGGCCGCGAAGACCGTCAAGGATCCGGCGGGCTGGCCCTCGCGCACGCCTGCCGTACGCGACCCGGGCCCCGGCACGTCGGTGTGCGCGCGGATCCAGCCGGACGGGGCCACGCCCCGGGTGGCGGTCGTCCTGCTCCCGGACACCGGACGGGCGGCCCCGCCGGCGAGCGGCCCGGAGATCACCCGGGCCTGTCTGGCGGTGGACGGGCTCGCGGTACGCCCTGGGGGCGGCGCGCTCGTCCAGGCACTGGGCGCGGGTGGCTCGGTGATCGGCACCACGACGTACCTGGTCACGGACGTGGGCGTCAAATACCGCCTGCCGGACGCGATGTCGGTGGAACGCCTGGGCCTGAAGGGGGGACACGCGCAGGCGGTCCCGTCACGGCTGCTGGACATGGTGCCGACGGGACCGGTCCTCGACGCGGGCACGGCGACGGGCGATCAGCCCCTGGCCGACGGGGACGCGCGTCCCGCGGAGACGCCCTGCGCATGAACAACAGGTGAACATGAGCGGCGCGTTCGTTCAGCTCGGCACCGACTGAGGCTTCGTACTGGGCAGTAGAACGCGTCACGAGCCCAGAAGGCTCACGACAAGCTCAGATCTCACCCGAGATCGTTGCTTGACTCACGTCAACCTCTCTAGCATCAGCGAAAGTTCACGTTCCGGAAAGGACATCCGACATGTCGACTCCTCCTGCTCCTCCCGGCAGCATCCAGACGTCGTCGCAGTCCGAGAACCAGAAGGGCTACAACGCCCTGAGCATGGCGCAGTCCGGAATCAAGCAGTCCCAGGAGGACGTGCGGACCACCATGGGCGGCCTGATGGCCGCGTACGGCGGCCAGGACGGCGGCGCGTACCAGCGGCTCCTCGCGGACTGGAGCGGCCAGGTGGACATCATCACCAGGAACATCGGCCAGATGATGGAGAAGCTTCAGGAGACCGGCGTCCTCCAGCAGAACATCCAGGGCCAGAACACCGAGGTCATCCTCGGCAGCGGACGGTCCAACGACGTCTTCGACCAGCTGACCTGATCGGCCGGTCCGGGCTCCGCGCCCTCGCCGCTCCCTCTCGGATTCCCTCGCCTTCCCGTCCCTTCCCTCTCTCCTTCCGCTAGGAGTTCGCCATGTCCACTCCCCCCGCCGGATACGACCACGCCAACAAGTCGGACGGCGTCATCCACGTCGAGTACAAGCACGTGGACCAGGCCGCCGAGGACATGCGCCTGCAGACCTCCCGGATCCAGGCCCTCGTCCAGTCCCTCAACGAGGAGCTGGTCGGACTGCACGGCGCCTGGCAGGGAGCGGACGCGGCGACGTACGCGGCCCTGCAGAACCAGTGGAACCAGGCCACCCAGCAGTTGGGGCAGGTCCTGACGAAGCACAGCACGACGCTCACCGACATCTCGGACCAGTACCGCAGGCACGAGAACCGCAACGCGGCGGAGTGGGGGAACATCCGCGTCGGCGGGTGATCCCGCGTCCCCGCCTTCCCTCCGCCGTGGCTCCCGCCCCCGTGCCCTCCCTCTCCGCGTGCTGATTGCGAGATGACATGACGACCCCGGCCGACCTGTCGCACCTGGACATCGCCACCCTGCAGAAGTTCGTCGACACCGACGTGGAGTCGTTCATCACCCTGCTGAAGGCGCTGGACGAGGACAGCACCACGGAGGGGTACCGGATCACCGCGCTGAAGTACCTCGGCCCCCAGCTGGGCAACCTCGAAGTCGGCCTCAGCAGCCATGTGCTCCAGCTGGGCAAGCTGGGCGCGAAGGGGGCCACCCCCATGGACGCGAGTCCGTTGGTGGCCTTCCTCAAGACCGCCTCGACCGATCAGGCGACCGTCATCAAGAACCAGCTGAAGCTCTTCGAGGACATCAAGAAGAACATGAACGCCGTGCTGGTGAAGATGAAGAACAACCAGGCGGACAGCCTGGAGAAGATCAAGAGCCAGGAGTTCCTGAACGACCTGCGCGATGTGGACGGGGATCTCGCCCCCCAGAAGCCCTGACCTCTTCCGTATCCCCCCTCGAACCACGACGTACCTGTCCGTCGCACAAGGAGAGTCCTGGCCGTGGCCGTTGATTCAAGCTGGGAATCAGTCGTCAAGCAGATCACCGGTTTCGACGGCGGCACCCGGGCCATGGTCGGGGCCGTGGGCGGGGCGGACGCGAAGTCCGGTAACGGCAGCGAGTGGATGCAGGTCAAGGTGGAGAAGGTCACCCACTGGATCAAATCCGAGTACCGGGAGACCACGGGATCCATCGACACGTCGGGGGGCACCGGCCGGGTCATCAAGTTCTACGGCCCTTCCGACGGTTGGAGCTCGACCGGCATCCTCGTCTACAAGGTGACCATCTCCCTCCCCTGGAGTTCGTCGACCGGCGCCGACTGGAGCAACACCGGGAACGCGGGAGCCTACGACTACGGCTTCGGGAAGGCCCTGCAGACCCTGCGGGACACCTACACCTCCGAGGGTTTCGGCGGCGAGTACCCCTACGCCAAGGCCGTCACCGCCGAGAACGCGATCAATCTCCGCAACTTCAGCCCGATGGCCGAGGCGTTCAACCGGGTCGTCGACTACTTCTCCGCCAAGTCCACCGAGCTCGAGAAGTGGGTGAAGCAACTCGACGGAGCGTACTCGGCCTACCAGGGAAGCGGCGCGGACGTCTTCCGTGACCTGATCGACGCGGTCGGCCTCGGCTACAAGGACTTCCTCACCCTGATCGCCCCCACGTCGGGTGTGGTCCAGCCCGGCGGCGGCAGGGACTTCAAGGGCAACGCCACCTTCAAGTCCAGGTCGTCGGTCGGAGACAGTCTCGCCGACGCGGAACTCGCGATCTGGACAGCCGCCGACACCCTGGCCAAGGCCTGGGAGGGCTGGCAGTCGGGGACGGAGGAACGCACGCGCGGCATCGTCGACAGCGCGTACACGAACCCTCTCTTCCGGCCGGCGAACGTCTGGCTCGGCACCTCCCATCTCGACGCCCTGCTCAACGAGTTGGCCGACTGGCTGAACCAGAACAACATCAGCAAGATGAAGCAGTCCAGTACGGGCGTCAACGGCGTGGGAGAGGGATTCCTCCATCAGCACCCCGTCTACGGGAACCTCACCATCGAAAGCGACTGGAAGAACATCGCCACGCTCGCGTACAACAACTGGCTGGCCACCCTCGGCCCGCTCGACCTGACCGCGGGCACCGTCATGACGGACCTCAACCAGGCCATGATCCGCCTGGGGTCGAGCAGTTCCTCCTTCACCTTCAAGGCGGGCGTCAGCAGCCTCAAAGAGGCCAACGCCGCCGACGAGGCCGGCCGTGCGGCGGCGGAAGCGGCGAAGGAGAAAGAGAACGCGAAGAAGGAGATGGACAAGTTCCGGGAACAAATGAACGGGGGCGACACGGGAGGCGACGGCACGGGAGGCGACGGCGGAATCAAGATTCCCCCGCAGATCGGCCAGAACGACACCAACGGGCAGTTCGGCGGCGGCACGGACGGCAGCACCGGAGGCAACGGCACGAACGGCGGGAAGGGCACCGGCCTCATCCCCCCGCCCACGCTCGACCCGAACGGCACGAACGGCAACAGCGGCCTCGGCGGTCCCGGCAGCACCGTCCGCAACCCCGACGGCTCCACCAGCGTCAGGAACCCGGACGGCTCGACCACCACCACGTACCCGGACGGACGCACCCAGACCACTCCCCCGGGCGTGATTCCGCCGCTGCTGCCCCCCAACAACACGGGTGGCTGGGGCCCCGGCGTCCCGACCGGCGCCCAGCCGGTCAAGACGGTCAAGGGCCCCGCCGGCAGCACCATCTCGTACAACACCGACGGCTCGACCACCACCACGCACAAGGACGGCACGACCACCACCGTCCACCGGGACGGCACCTCCGTCACCACCAACCCGGACGGCTCACGCACGGTCCTCAACAAGGACGGCAGCGAGACCATCACCTACCGGGACGGCACGAAGACCACCGTCAAGCCGGACGGCACGACCACGACGACGTACCCGGACGGAACCTCGACGAAGCTCGCCCCCGACGGCACGCTCACCACCACCGACGCCCAGGGCAACAGCACCACCAGCCACCCGGCGCCCGGTTCGACCGTCAAGAACCCGGACGGCTCGACCACCGTGTACGGCAAGGACGGCTCGACCACCACCACGCACGAGGACGGCACGAAGACCACCGTCGCGCCGAACGGCACCGTCACCACGATCGACCCGGACGGCACGAAGACCGTCTCGCACCTGGGCAAGGGCACCTCGACCATCCAGTACGCCGACGGCTCGGTGTCCCAGGTGGGCGCCGACGGCACCGTCTCCACCACGTACAAGGACGGCAGCACCACCAAGCTCGGCCCGGACGGCACGTACACGACCACGGACGCCGAAGGCAACAAGAAGACCGAGCACCTCAACACCACCGGTGGCAGCGGGGGCACCCGGACCACGCACAACCCGGACGGCTCGACCACGACGACGTACCCGGACGGAACCGTCGACAAGAAGCTCAAGGACGGCGGCCACCAGATCAGTTACCCGGACGGACGGACGGTCACCACCGACCCGTACGGCCGGACGACCGGTGTCACGGGCGGGCCCCCCGGCACCGGCGCCACCGGCGGGCTCGGGCCGAACAAGACCCGCGGCGGGCTGGGCGGCTTCGACTACTACGACTACCCGGACGGCAAGAACAGCACCTCTCCCCTGGGCAGCGGGGGGTACGGCGGTTCGAGCGCGGGTTCCGGAGGCGGGGGCCCCCGGTTGCCCCTCAACCCGCTCGGCGGTCAGGGGTTCACCCCGGGCGCCGGTACGGGAACGGCGGGCGGCGCCGGCCTGGCCGGGGAGCGCGGCCGCGCGATCGCCGCCGGCGAGACCGCCGCCGCGCGCAGCGGCAAGGCGGCCCAACTCGCCGCGGAGGAGGCCGCGATGATGGCCCGGCGGCCCAACACCAGCTCGAACGGCGGCACGCCGATGATGCCGCCGATGGGCGGCATGGGCGGTGGCGGCGCGGGCGGCAACACCCAGAGCGACGAGCGCGAGCGGTCCACCTGGGTGAGCGAGGACGAGGACACCTGGGGTACGGACGAGGGCGGCGTGTCGGCGGTGATCGGGCGATGAGCGCGAGCGGTGACGCCTCGGACGACCGGGCCGGCAGGAAGACGAGTGGCATGAGGGGGACGGAGCACGCATGAGCAATCCCATGGAAGAGCATCTGGCTGAGGCACTGGCCGAGTTCGAGGAGACCCGGGCGAAGCTGAGCGAGGCCGGGGCCGCGGCCGCGCGGATATCGGCGACCGTCATGGCGAAGGACCGCTCTGTGGAGGCCACGGTGGGGCCGCAGGGCGAGCTGACGCATCTGCGTTTCCCGACGTCCCTGTACCGGACCATGCCCCCGGCGCAGCTGGCGAGCGTGCTGATGACCACCATCGGAGCGGCCCGCGCCCAGGCCGCCGAGCAACTGGCCGCCGTCTACCGCCCGTTCGGCCCCATTCCCGGCCTGTCGCCGACCGGTGAAGGCGGCTTCCAGGAGCTGGACTGGGACGAGCTGTTCGCCCCGCTGCGCGAGGAGGGACTGCCCGTTCCCCCGGCCAAGGCGCCGGTCCGGCCGTCCGGCGGCGCGCTGTTCGACGAGATCGTCGAGGAGGACGACGCGAGCCCGGCCGACGACGGCGCCCCGGGGGCCGGCCACCCGGGCACGGGCGGGGAGGACCGGCGATGAGCGGTCTCGACGTCGACACGGAGGGGCTCGGCCAAGGCGGCGAGAACCTGGACCAAGTGGCCCAGTACATCAAGCTGGTGCGCGACGACTACCTGGACAAGATCACCTCGTATCACGGGTGCTGGGGCACCGGTGAATTCGGCGAGGCCTTCGCCCAGAAGTACCTGCCCGCCCTCGAGGACACGAAGGCCGGGCTCGACGAGCTGGGCAAGGCCCTGAACGGCAGCGCGCAGAGCCTCCGGGACGCGTCCGCCGACTTCGGCAACCTGCAGGACGACATCCTCAACCATCTCAACGGCGGGAACGGCAGGCGCTGAACCGTGTCCCTGGAGTTCCCTCCCGAGTGTGCCTGGCTGTTCGCCGCGCTGACCGGTGAAGTCCCGCCGAACGGCGACGAGGACAAGCTGTTCGCGCTGGCCGAGGTCCACAAGGATCTGCACGGCAAGCTGAGCAACGACACGAAGCAGCAGATCGCCGCCGCTCTCGGCTACACCCGTGACACCTTCGACGGGGACGCCGCCGAGATGTACCAGGCGGCGATGAAGAGCTTCATCGGCGAAGAGGGACTCAACTACTTCGACGCGGTGGCCGACCAGGCGCAGCTGCTCGCGCAGTACACGCGCAAGGCCGCCACCCAGCTCCAGTACACCAAGTACATGATCATCGCCCAGCTGGTGGAGCTGCTGGTGGAGGCGATCGTCGCGGCGGCACTGGCGTTCTTCTTCGGGGCGTCGATCCAGGCCTACCTGGCGAAGTGCGCGATCGTCCGGTTCCTGATCCGCTCCTGGCTCGGGCGGATGGTGCTGACGCTACTCATGCACCAGCTGATCAACGTGGGCATGGGCGTCGCGATGGACCTGCTGGTGCAGTGGTCCCAGCTCAACCAGGGCACCCGGGACGAGTACGAGGGCGACCTGACGAAGGCCGCCGCGCTGTCCGGCGCGATCCAGGGCCTTCTGGCGGGACCGTTCCAGTTCCTGGGCAACAAGCTCGGCAAGAAGCTGGCCGACCTCTTCGGCAAGAACGGCGGCAAGAACCTCGGCAACCAGCTCGACGAGGCGTTCCCGCAGCCGCCCGTGCTCGGCCCGAAGGGCCCGACCGGGGTCGGACCGAAGCCGCCGAAGAGCTTCGGCGACGACTTCGCCAAGATCTTCAAGGACAACATCCCCCACACGACCGGCCCCGGCGGCAAGGCGGCGGGCGACAAGTTCGTCCGCGAGATCGGCGACACCTTCGCCCGGCACCTGGGAGGGGACAAGGCCGGCGACGTCGGCCGCGCGTGGGCCCGGACACTCCTGGAGAACACCGGGAAGAAGGAACTGCCGCGACTGCTCGACGACGCGCTCAAGCCGCTCGGGGACAAGGCGCTCAGCAAAATCCTCGGCCAGGGCGCGGCCGATCAGCTCGGCAGGAGCGCGGCGCGGGCTCTGGCACAGGCGGGCGTCCAGTTCACCACCAAGGGCGTGTTCGACGGTGGGCACGCGGCGGTGTCGGAGGGCTTCTACAACCTGTTCTTCAGCGACGACCACACCTTCAAGACCTCCGGCCTGACCTTCGGATCCGGCATGGTCGAAGGCCGTCTCGGCCACGTGCTGGAGGGCGCGGGCGACAAGCTCGGTGACGGCCTGCGCAACAAGGCACTCGAAGCGGGGCTGAAGCTGCCGGGGGCGGGAGCCGGCGCCGGCGCGGACGGAGCCGGAGGTTCACAGACACCGAACACGGTGAGCGGGTCGGGTGGTACGGGTGCCGTCCCGAGCGGCGACAGCTCCGGTGCCGGCGAGACGGCCGGGGTCGGTACGCCGAGCGAGGACAAGCCGGACCTCCCCTACGCGTCCGGTGTCATCGTGGACGAGAACGGCGACCAGATCCTGGTCATCGACGAGAACGATCCGTCCCGCGTCAATGACCCCGACTACGACGAGGTCACGGCCGAGGACGATACGGACGAGACCGTCGTGGGCACCGTACAACCGTCGGCGGTCCAGGGCAGCGGCCCCCTCACCACATCGGCCGGTGGCAGTGCCTCGACCCCGGTGACCACCTCCGCGAACTCGCCGAGCGCCACCACCGGCATGACGCAGCCGACCACCCAGTCCACCCAGTCCACCCAGCCCTCAACGAACAGTGCCGCCACCCCGGCACGCCCGACCAGCCAGCCGAACACGACCTCCCGTTCGGACGCGGGCGTCACCCTGTCCGGGTCCGGGCAGACATCGGGCGACTCCGTGTCGACGCCGAACGTCGCCACCGAGAGCTCGAACGAGAACGCCGGGCACTCCACTGTCACCTCGCAGGAATCGACGCAGACCGTGGAGGCGCCGGAGCCCCTGGAGTTCCTGGAGATCCTCACGCCCGCGGAGGTCACGACCGAGGGCGGGCTCGCTCCCGACGACAACGCCACGCACACGGTGAGCAGTGCCGGCGAGGACGAGGGGAACACGAGCGAGCAGCAACAACACCATCAGCGGCCCAGCCAGGCTCCGCCCTCGTTCCAGGAAGGGGATCAGGACCTGGTCCAGCATCTCGCCGGGAACACGGCCCAGAACAACCAGGCCCTCGGCTCCGGCGACTCCCTCCCCTGGCCACCTTCGTCCCGACGCCCCCGCCCCTCCGCCTCTCCCCCCGCAGTCCCAGCAGTCCCAGCAGCTCCAGCAGTCCCCGCGGCTCGCCACGGCCCCCGCCCGGTCCAGTCCCGGCCCGTCGAGAACTTCGGCACCCTGGACAGTGAGGGAATCGGCGGCGTGCAGCTGTCCCCGATCGACCCGGACGTCGCGACCTGGCTGCAGGAACGCGTGCTCGACGAGTTCGAGGACCTCGACCCGGACACGCGGGAGAGCGTACGCGCCCAGCTCTCCGCCCAGGCCCTGCACGACAACCGGCTGATGCTGCTGAGCCGTGACGGCTACCGCGTCACGGTCGACGCCCAGGGCGTGCCCCGGTCCGTCGACGTGCGACTGGGTCTGTCGGACCCACACCGGTCGGCCCTGTTCGGTGCGGGGCGCAAGCCCGCGCACAACAACGAACAACGGCAGACGGCCGCCCTCGACACCACCTCCCAGTCCGGCACGGCGACGGTGCGCACCTTGTCCGTCCCGTTCGCGCACACCTTCGCCCAAGAGGCCGGGAAGCTCACCGGCATTCCCTTCTCGGCGACCGCCTCGGGCACCCACCAGCAGCGCTCCTTCACCTCCACGGTGACCAGCGTGGTCAACTCGACCAGCCTGTTGCGGAGCAACGAGCCGGCGACCCCGTTCGACTACCGGACGGCCTGGAGCCTCAAGCCGGTACCGACCGACGGCACCCCGGCCGGCCCCGATCGGCAGGCGTCACCGGCACCGGACTGGCAGCCGCTGGGGGAACAGGGAACGGTCACCGCCTGGTTCCCCGAGCACTTGGCCGTCCCGTCCGACGCCACGCCGACCGGACCGAACCATCTCGTGAGTCGCCGACAGGCCGAGTTCGACGCCCACTTGAACGCGCTGCCGCTGTGGGCGATGGACTCGATGAAGGACCCGGGGGCGCTGGTGCGCGCGGCGCGGGACGCGTTCGCCGGGCCGCTCGGCTCGCTGTCGCCCGATTCACGTGCGGCCGCCGAAAGGTTCCTGAGCGGTGAATACCTGCTGGGCGCCCTGCCGTTGCAGCGGCTGCGCCCGGATCTGCCGGGCGGTGACAAGGGCACGCTGTCACCTCAGTTGCTGAACTCCGACGGCGACGCGGTCGGCATGTTCCGGGTCACCGCGGTCGTCCGGCCGCGCGAGGGCACGGGCCTGCGGGACGTCCGGGTCGGCGAGAAGTACAGCTTCGAGCGGTATCTGGACCGCCAGCTGAAGGTCGACTCGCTTTCCAAGGTGTCGAGTTCGCTGGGCGGCGAGCTCTCGGCGGGCGTCAGCCTGAACGACCGTCCGAACCAGGCGGACAAGGCCCTGCGGGACTTCCACGCGAACGGTTCGGTGGTGGCCAAGGCCGGGGGCAGCCGGCAGTGGGACAAGGCGTTCGCCACCGGAGCCACGCACAACCTGGTCCACAATCTGCGGGTCAACACCGGCCATGTCCTGACACCGGCGGAGGTGACCTACCACGTCGAGTTCATCGCGGCGGACGGCGCGGTCACGCGTCCCGCTCCCGTCCCCGCTCCTTCCGCGGGCTCCGGAACGACGACGTCCGACCCCTGGACGACCCCGGTGTGGATCCGGACCCTGGACCCCGCCACCCTCACCCCCTCCCCCGTCGCCCCAGCCGCCTCCGCCGCCTCAGCCCCCGGCGGGCCGGCCGTCCTCGCGCCCACTCCCGTACTGCCCTCCGAACTCGCCCAGCTGACCAGTCTCGGCGTGTCCACCGCGGCCCTCGGCATCCACGGCCAGGGCGTGACCCGCGTGCTCGCCGAGGCCCGGACCTGGCTCCAGCGGGAGGGATTCCTGCCGCAGGGACATCAGAGTCTCCTCGGTCCGGGAGCGAGTCTGGTCAAGGCGCGGCTGAACAACCTCCGCAAGCTCGACCTGTTCGGCTCGCAGAACGGGCTGCTCGGCGCGGCCGACGAGCTCGTCGACGGCGGGCTGCTGCTCCATTTCGACCAGCCGCTGCCGGGCGGCGGGGTCCGCCGGGTCCAGCTGCGGTTCACGCTCGACCGCGATCTGACGGGACCCGCCCCGCTCACCCCGAGAAGTCCCTGACCGGCGTCCACATGCCCAGCTCCAGCAACCTGAGCGCGCCCCACAGCAGCCAGCGGTCGACCACCACCGCGGTGACCGCCGGCCTCGCCGGCAGCCTCGCCGGCCTGGTGTTCGGCCGGGCACGCCCGAGCCTGGCCGGCGACTACAAGGGCACCGGCCAGGTGACGGAGAGCACCACGGCGGGCGCCTCGCTCTCCCACTCGCAGTTCATCCTCACCAGCAACCAGCAGACCGCGCTCTACCGGGTCCCGGCCGTCCTCTCCCTGAGCGTGTCGGAGGGCACGGACCCGACGCCCGTCCACACGTACCACTCGGGCTTCCTCACTCCCGCCGACGGCGCGCAGCTCTCGGATCCGTCCGCCGACGGCACCTACATCGAGCTCGCCGTCCCGCCCAGCGCACCCTCACGACCGCCCCGGCCCCCCACGGCCCGGCTCTCTTCGACGCCGACGCCCCCTGGCCGCCCGCGGAACAGACCGTCGTCCTCCCGGACAGCTCGCTGGTCGACGTGATGCGGGGCAGCGCCGCGCTGTACCGGACCGTCGAGCAGATGCTGGGCGTCCAGGAAGGGGATCACGCCACCCGGACCACCGAGGACGTGACACCGGCCCCGTCCACCTGGTCGGCGTCCCTCGCGAACGCCGCCGACGCCCTCACCACCTATGCCAGGAACGCCGCGTCCACCGTGCACCACACGGCGTTCGGCGGGGCGCTGGACGACCAGGGCCTCCTGCTGCACGAGTCGCTCCACGCCCAGCTCGCCCCGGCCGCCCTGCTCGCCCGCTCCCACCAGATGATCAAGGGCACGTACGTCATCGACGACCTGTTCGGCACGGGCGCGCTCGCGGGGACCGACCTCGTCGTCGAGGTGCGGGCGATCCTCTCCGACCCGCGGGTCCTCGGCACGGTGACGCAGTACGGCGAGAACGACCTCGCCCTCTCCGACACCGCCTCCCACCAGGTCTCCACCACCTTCTCCCACGAGGGCGGCCTGGGCCTCTCCGCCACCTCTGGCCGGACCCGTGCGGAGGCCGAGACTCCGGCGACGGAGACACCGCGGCCCACGGGCAGGGGACCTGTCACCGGGGGCGGTGGCGTCAAGGCCGTGGCGGGCCGGGGCCGGGGGCGCGCGGTGACGAGTTCCACGTCGACGGGCATGACACGGGTGCCCTCCGAGAGCGGCGCGCAGTTCCGGATCGCGGCGGACGTCACCTACGAGATCACGCTCATCCGGGGCACCAGGAGCCTCGCCACGGACTCGCGCGGACCGTCCCCGACCACGACGACCCGCACCGTGAAGGTGCCCGGCGGCATCCAGTACCTCGCCACCGCCGACCAGTTGAGACGGACCGGCGGTCAGGTGGTGGCGGATCTCGGAGCGGACACCCGGCCCGTGGGCGGCACGCTTCCCCGCCGATTCCGGCGGTACGGAATGCTGGGCCTCGCGGCGGTGGTCGAGGCCACCACGCTGTCGGCGCCAACGCCCGCCACACCGGCGGCGGACACGCCCGCGCCCGCGGCCGACCGCTCCGTCCTCCGTGACCGTCTGATGGACCTGGTCGGCAGGCACGCGCCGGGAAGCACCACGCCCGGCCACCGCTCCTACGTGCCCGGGCTGCGCCGGCTCATCGCCGACGTCACCTCGCCGGCGGCACTCGCCATGCTCCCGGGCCGCGGCGATCGGCAGCCGTTGTCGTTCACCTTCCCCTACCAGGACGGCCTGACCACCAAGAGCGTGACCGTCGACGTGCACGGTCACCCCAAGGGGAGCGCCGACGAACTGAGGAATCTGAGCGGACGCGCGGTCGGCGACGGCGGCGCGCTGGAGAACTTCACCGCCCACGCCCCCGCCAACCGCACCGAGAGCGTCAGCCGGACCGCCCGTTCGGGACTCAACGTGTCCGGTTCGGTCTCACTGCCCACCTCGGACACCACCGCCCGCAAGGCGGGCCTCGGCCCCGTCGCCGGACACGCGACCAATCGTTCCTCCACCGTGAGCACCTCCCGCACCGCCGAGGACCGGCTCTGGCAGCGGACCGAGCGCGGAACCGAGTTCACCCTCGGTTACGAGTTCACCGCCCAGGTCACGATCGACGGCACGACCCACCCGCTGCCGGCCCCGGTCGACGGGCGGGTCACCCTGCGGTTCGGCGGCGACACCGCCGCCCAGAACCCGGACCACGAGCCGGCCTTCACGCCCGTCCCGGACGAGGTGCACCTCACGGACCCGGTCACCCGTCTGCCGCAGCTGACCGGCGCGACCCCGCTGCGGCCGATCGGCAACGAGGTCGCCTACGGCCTCACCAACCAGCAACACCTGCTGGAAGCCGTCGAAGCACTGGCCCCCGCCCTCCACACGCTCACTCCCTTGTCCACCCGGACCACCGAGGGCGCGGCCGTCCGGCTCACCGAACTGCTGCACGGCGGCCGGATCGCGGCCGGGCCCCAACGGACGACGGCCGGTTTCTTCGGCCGGATGCTCGGTGTCAAGAACCTCCCGTCCGTCACCCTGTCCACCCAGGTGTTCAACCCGCGCGTCCTGGACAGCACCAGGGGCGTGACGACCGACCGGGTGCGGGTCGCCGGATTCGGCACCTCGTCCAGCTCCGCCTCGTCCCGGACCACTTCCTTCAGCCTGGCGGTCACCGGCACCCTCGGCGCCGACGGTTCGCACACCCTCGGCGCGTCGGCCCCGCTCGTCTCGTACCAATCGACACCCGGAGGCCGGGGCGGCGGAGTCTCGGCCGCCGGGCGGCGCTGGGAGAAGACCGGCCGCGCCGGGACACCCGACGCCACCGAGGGCGAACCGACGCACGAGGTCGAGGTGGACACGGTCACCACCGTCACCGGCCCGGACGGGACCGTGCGGTACGTGACCGGCACCGCCCTGATGCGGGTGCCCGAACGGGAACTGCTCGGCCTCGGAGTGTTCCAGGAAGCGGACCGGGGCAACGGGGTGTGGGACCTCTCGGCGGACCCCGCGCCGCGGCCCGCGCCGGGGTCCGCCACCCTGACCGAGGCCTTGGCGGCCACCGCGACGGACCTTCGCGTCATCGCCGCCGGCCCGCACCCCGACGGCCTGCCGGCCCAGCTGTGGCACGACCTCGGCCCGCGGCCCGAGCCCGTCACGCGTATGGCGTTGCTCTATCGCGCGTACCGGATCGCCCAGGAGGGCGGATTCCCGGTCGAGCTCGCGCTGCGCGATTCCTCCGGCACCCGCTTCTGGTCCTTCGTCCCGTCGTCGCCGCACGCCTCCTCCACGGTCTCGCGGCCGGCCACCGCGCCGGTCTCCTCCGTGACCGGGGAGGACGCGATGTTCGCGCGCCGGTACGACGCGGAGCGCCGGGCCGGCGAGGCGTCGCAGGCCCTGCTTCTCATCGAGGCGGCGGACTCCCTGCGCACGGACGGGACCCGCCTTTCGCAGCAGTCGGCCGAACAGCTTCGTACGCGGCTTGAAGAGTTGGACGCAAGGGAGTCGGAACTCGTACGCGAGCGGGACGGCCTGCGGACGATGCTCGACAAGACCGCCGCGGCCCGCGCCGGCACTCCCGCCCCCTCCCCCGACCGGGCCGCCGTGCTCGACCGCCGGGCCGAGATGCTCCGCGGCGCGCTGGTCTCGTCGGCGCACGACCTCGACACGCTCCATGCGGAGCGCGCCCGCATCGAACAGTGGCAGGACCTGACCGCCCGGCGCCTCGCGGCCGAAGCGGAGATCCGCGCCTTGGAGGGCGATCTGACGCACGCGGCCGCCGCCCTGGAGACAGCGCACCAGGGCTCTCTCACGGTGTCGGGCGACCTCCTGATCCCGCCGGTCACCGATCCCCGGCCGGAATCCCTCGCCTCGCAGACGCCCGCCTGGACCGCCTCCAACGCGCCGGAGGCCTCCCAGGGGCCGGCCACCACCACCGCGCCCCGCCCTCCGGCCGAACGGGTCACCCGCCCCGTACTTCCCCATGAATCACGGCAGTTCAAGGGCAGCGCCACCGCGGCCGTCCACACGGAGCGCTTCGATCCCCACCTCACCCAGACCAACGGCGTCAAGGGCACCCGCGGCCTGCTCGACGGCTCCCTCACCCTGATCCGTCATCATGTCCGCCGGGAGCAGATGCCCGACGGGCGGACGGTCAGGCACTTCTTCGTCACGCTTCCGTTCGCCCTCACCGACGGGCTGACGCCCGGGGATCTGTCGTCGCTCCAGAACCGTGTCCAGGCCGCCCTGGACACCCACATCAACCAGCCGGGCTACCGGCTGCCCGAGTCCGGCGACCAGCTCCGCGTCACGGCCGAGTTCGTGCACGCGCCGACCCACAGCGAGGCGGTCACGCTCGCGCACGCGACCCGGCCCGCCCGCGCGGACCAGCGCTCCTGGGACCTCGGCCACAGCGATGCCGTCCTGACCCACGAGATCCTGCACTACCTGGGCCTGCCCGACGAGTACGCCGACACCGGCGCGGCCCGCCCCCACCTGTTCCGCCGGAACGCGGGCGCGTCCGGTGTCCACACCGAGGGCCTGATGGCCCGCACCGACACGGCCTCGCCGGACGCGCTCCCGGCCGCGTACCTCCGGACGATCGAGCAGGTCAGCCAGAACGCGGTCATCCCCCTGCACACCGCGCCCGGACCACTCACCCAGGTCTCACGGCTGAGCCCGTCGGCCCCGAACTCTCCCTCGCTTCCCGTCAGTTCGTCCCCGTCCGACTGGCGGCGTCCGCTGTCGGCCTACGTCCAGGGATACGGTGCCGAGGGCTTCCCGGGCGTCGGGATGGAGCACTTCGAGCCGCTGCCGACGGCGACCCTGGACGCGCTGGCAGAACATGTCACCACACTGCTGACGTCCCATCAGACGGCCGACGAAACCTCCACCGACGCTCAGCGGAGCGCACACCTGGCCACCGTACGCGCGGCCCTGTCCCGGGAGTTCGGCCCGTCGGCGCTCGCCACCCGGATGCCGTACCTGCTGAGCGAGCACGGCCACCCGCTCACGGTCGACCTGGACGGTGTACGCCACACCGTGGACCTCCGGGTGCGGCTGTCCGATCCCGTGACGTCCCCGGCGTTCGGCACGTACACCCAGGAGGATCCCGAGCGCCGGATCGAGAAGCGGGCGACGGGCGCGCTGGAACAGGCGAGTGCGTCCGGCTCGGTCAACCCCCGCACCCTGCCGATCCCGCTGACCTTCAACCTGCCCGTCTCGAACTCGTTCGTCACCGGCGTCCTGTTCAGCCCGACCCTGAACATCACCCACAACCAGCGCGCGTTCACGGGCACCACCGGGCAGACGGTGACCCAGACACAGGTCCTGCGCAACAACACTCCCTCCCACCCGGTGGAGTTCGCTTCGGCCTGGCAAGCGCGGGTGCGGACCACGGGGACCGGAACGGACGCCGCGGTCCGGATCGACGACGAAGCGCCCGCCCTGCCCCTGAGGGAGCCCGCCGCCTGGGGGGATCCCTTGGATTCCGGCCGGCTGACCGTGCAGTTCCCCGCCCGCGTGGCGACGGTCGCTCCGGCGGGCCCGGACCAGCATGCCTCCGAGTCCTCCGAGTCCTCCGACACCACGGTCGCTTCGCTCGACGACCTCCCCCTGTGGACGGTCGACTCCCTTCAGGACCCCGGCTTCGTCGAGCGGAGGGCAACCGAGGTGCTGGCCCAGCCCCTCGGTGTGCTCGCCGAACACTCGCTCCAGGAGCTCCGCACCTTCTTCGGTGAGGCGAACCTGCGCGGCAGCGCCCACCTCCAGCGCGCCACCGCGGCCAACGGACAGCTCAGCCCGATCCTGTACCGGCCGGACGGCACGGCCGTCGGCATGCTGCGGCTGACGGTGCGCCTGGAACCGAACGGCACCACGGTGGCGTCCGTGCCCGACAAGTTCTTCATGGAGAGCCACCTCTCGCGAAGCGTCAAGTTCGACACCGGGGTGAAAATCACCTCCGGGGTCGGGCTGGATACCGCGGTGAACCCGTCGCTGGACCTGGTGCGGCCCTTCTCCGCCACCACGCCCTGGACGACAGGAGCGGGATTCGGCTTCAAGGGCGGCTTGAAATGGAGCTGGTCGCACGGCCACAACTCCGGTTCCACCGCATCCGTCAACCACACCCTGCGCACCACCGGCCGGCACCATCTCGTCCCGTTCACCGCGTCTTACTCCGTGTCGCTGGTCAGCCGCGACGGCACCGAGCACCCGTACCCGCTGGGCAGCACACCGGTGCGCCTGCGGGTGCTGCCGCAGAGCGCGGTCACGCTCACCGAACCGGGAACCCGCCCCGTACCGCCGGAGATCGAGCGGCTGGAGGCCATCGGCGTGTCGGCCACGCCGTTGCGCGTCGACGGCACAGAGCAGATGTTCACGCGGCTGGAGACCTGGCTGCGCGACCGGGGCTACCTGCCGTCCGCCACACCGGCGGCCGACGCGTCCGCGGCCTCTCCCCGTGCGGCAAGTGGTCCGCTGACGCACGCCGCCGCGCGCGTCCGGGAGTGGTGGCACCGCCTCGACGAGGCGAACGTCGCGGCGCGCCTCGCCAACCAGCGCGTCTTCGAGCAGTTCCGGTCCTCCCTCGGTCTGCGCGCCGCGCTGGACGACATGGCCGACGACGCCCACCGCGTCTGGCTGACGCTTCCCGGCGGCCTGACCCGGACCGAGCAGCGGATCGAGCTGTCGCTGAGCATGACCCGCACCGCGAGCCCGGTGGTGCACGAAGGCGGACTCGGCGCGATCGAGACGATCAACTCGGTGGCGCTGGCGCTCCCCGGTACCGAGCAGACCTCCGCGACCGGCGGCTCGACGCGGGGCTGGGGCCTCTCGCTCTCCGGCCCCCACGGCACGGGCCCGCTCACCCTCGCCGCGGGGTACCAGCAGGCGTCCGGTCATCAGACCGGGACCACCACGACCCTCGGCAACGCGCTCGGCCACGACCAGCTGGTCCTCACCCGCAACGCGCCCAGCCAGGTGTTCACCGTGCCCGTCCACTTCACGGTGCGGGTGCACGAGGGCGGGGAGCACAGCCCGGTCGAGCCGTTCAGCACCGCGCCCGTGCCCGACGCGACGGTGATCGACATGGAACCGCCGACGGTGCTCCCGGGAACCGGTAACACCGCGTCTCCCAGCCTTCGCGTCCTGGTGCCCGGCGACCGGACCGTACCCGTGGCGGGGACGCGGGACCAGGTCGCGACGGGGACGCCCCGCGAGGGGCGGATCCGCCCGGTCGACGACAGCGATCGCCGGCTGCTCGGATTCCGTACGGAGGACGAGCCCGGGACCGTACCCGCGGAGCCCGTCCTGCGCATCCCCGACGACGCGTTCGTCGACCTGGTGCGCGGCGCGCGGCGGCTGCGCGAGGCGATCCTCGACGCGCTCGTCTCCTCCGGGAGCACGGGCGAGAACGCGGGTGGCGACGGCACGCCCACCCCCTTCTCCTCACGCGGCTGGCCGAGCAGCGTCCTCTTCGGTCCCACCCCCCAGGACCACCGGGCCTCCTTGACCGAGCAGCTGAACGCTGCCGTCAACGCCACCCAACTCACCGCTCACGCACACCAGTTGTTCAAGAGCAGCTATGTCATCGAGGGGCTGGTGCTGCCCGGCCTGATCTACGACACCGAGGTGTCCGTGGAGATCCAGGCGTTCGCCCGCGGGCCCCGCCTCGTGTCGGAGGCCGAACACGCCCAGTACATCGAGACCGGCGTGAGCTCCACCCGTTCCTTCGCCCGGCAGGTCACCGACAGCGCCACCTTCGAGCGCTCGACGACGTTCTCCGGCAAGGAGCAGCAAGCGAGTGGAACGTGGGCATCGGCGCTCCACCCGGCCCTCGGTCACACCTCCACCTCGCGCGACGACCACGCGCTGACCACCACCACGTCGGACGGGGTCACCCGTACGCCCACCGAGGCCACGCGCCTGCTGCGCATCGGCGCGGACACCACCTTCGTGGTCACGGTCCGCCAGGGCCGGCGCAACTTCTACCTGAACGCCGTGTCCGAGGTGTCGCAGCACCTCCCCGGATCCGCCGCCCCCCTGACCGTGACGAGAGCGGTCGACCTGCCCGACGGGCTTCAACTGCTCGTCACGCCGGGCCAGGCCGGACGCAACCGGGAGTTCTTCGCGGCGGTGTCCGGGGTGACCCCGCCCGCCCCACCGGCCGTCCGGGACCTGCCGTTCCCGCAGCCGTTGCGCGACGGGCAGGCGTTCGGGGTCGGGTCGGTGCTCAACGTCGTCCCCCTGGCACCTCGGGAATCGACGGCGGACACCACGGACACCACGGAGGCCGCCGGCCGGCGGCCCGACCCCGAACGGGACCGGTTCGGCCGCGTCCTGCGGGAACTGGTGGAACGGGCCGCGCCCGGCCTCCTGTCCCCCGGCGACGCGTACGGTCCGGGCGTGCGGGCCCGGCTGGCCGACCTGACCTCGACGGCGGGCCTGCGCATGCTGGCCTCGCGCGGGGCGAACAACCCGCTGCGGCACCACTTCGTCCATGTGCGGAACGGGATCGCCCGGCTCGTCGAGGTGTCCGTGTACGCGACCCCGGCGGAGAACCTGCGCGACGTACGCGGGTCCCGGGTCGACGGCACCTCGTCGGGGCAGGAGAACACGTTCACGCACGTCCCCGGCAACACCACGGTCTCGGACAGCTCCACCGCCCAGCACGGCGTCACGTTCACCCCCGGCACCAGGCACCCGAGGCCGCCGGTGGGAATCCACATGGACGTCTTCGCGCCGAAGGTCGCGCACTCCTCCGCGCGGACGGTCGCCACGTCGTCCGGTACCGCCTCCGACCAGCGGTTCTGGCTGCGCTCCGACGCCGCGGCGGAGTACACCCTGGAGTACGAGTACCACGCCGGGGTACGCACCCGGACGCTGCCGTTCACTCCCGCGCAGCTCACTCAGGAACTGCTGCACAGCGATTGGCTGCGCGACCATGCCTGGGCACAGTGGCTGTCCGAGTGGATCGGCTCGGCCTCGGAGTACGGGCCGCCGCTCACCCCTCCCGCCCACGACCGGCTGCCGGCCCGGGTCGATCTGCGGTTCACCAGCGATGACGTGCACAGTGCCGGGCGCACGACGGAGGAGAACCAGGAGCTGACCACCCGGGAAGCGACGGTGCTGGACTCCCGGCCCCTGCCGTCGGCGCGGCGGGAAGAGGGCCCGGAGGATCCCGCGCGCCGGTGGCTGCCGAACGGAGTCCGGCCCCTGGTGGTGCACTCGTTCAGCGGCATCGGCCTCCTGCACCAGGCCGTGCGTGAGGTGGCGCCGGGGCTCGGACTGCCGGAGACGACACCCGACCAGCGGGCGGAAGCCGGTGATCAGGCGGCCGTACGGTTCACGGAGCTCGCGGGACAGGAGCGACTGACGGTCGGCGGCCCCTGGCTGGCCGGCCTGCTGGGACTGGACGCGTCATCGTACGGATCGTCCCCGTCGGGGGCCGAGGTCACCTTGTCCGTCGCCCTGCACAGTCCCGCCCTGCTCCGCGACACCGGCGCCCTGGCGATGGACCGGGTGTTCATCCAGACGACCTCGGGTGCCACGTCGACGACCCGGTCGGACGCCACGGCCTTCACCGCACAGCTCGGCGCCAAGGGGCCGGTGCCTCAGATGACGCTCGGCCCGACGGCGCCGCTGGCGCAGTTCCAGCACCAGCCGCCCGGGGCGGCGGCCACGCACACCGCCACCGACCGCAACTGGCAGCGGCAAGGCGTGACATCCGTACCGAAGGACGAGCGGACCTGGCGGACCCATCTGGTGAGCTTCTCCACGGTGATCACCGTGACAGGGCCGAACGGAGACGAACGCCAGGTCGAGGGCAGTGCCACCGTGCGGCTCTCCGAACGGGACCTGCTCGGCCTCGGCGTGCTGCCCGGGCACGTCACCGAGCAGGTCTTCGACGGCACCACCCTGCTACGGGAGTCCGCGCCGTCCGCCCCGGCTGATCCCGCCCCGGCCTCCACTGCCCCTCCGGCCTCCACGGCGGAGCGTCTCGCGGCGGGCATCACGAACGCCGAGCCCGGCACCCTGCCCGTGGAACTCTGGCTGGACGTCCGCGGCGACGCCGCGCTCACTCTGCTCGCCGCGTACACCGGGGAGACCGGGGACATCACCGACCTGAACACCCTGGCCCTCGCCCTGGCCCGTCACGTGGCCGAGCTGGCCGGGCGCCCGGTGACCCTGGGTCTGCTGACGGGCACCGGCCGGACCCTTGTCGACTCGGGCCCGCTCACCCCTTCCGCCCGTTCCACCCTCTCCGACCTGGCCCTGGACATCCTCACCGGGGGCGGCTCCTCCCGCACCGCCAACGAACCCGAGGACACCGCGTGAACGCGCGGGAGCTATGGTCGACATCACTTTTGAGCACGGCCGTTCATGGAGGATCAGTGCAACCCAGCAGCCCCGTCAGCCGGGAGCGCACCGGATGAGCGGCATGTCCTCACGGATCCCCCGGTGGTTCGGCCGCCGCACGCCCGCCTCTCCGGCGGCCACCACACCCGGCCCGGGCGAGACCCCGGCGGGCCCGCACACCGTCCTCGAAGCGGACGGCGAGCGGTTCCTCCTCCATTCCTCGGCCGACCGGGCCTCCACCGTGGCCGAGTTGGTCCGCGACCTGCCCGCCGAGCCCGGGCGGCCGGTGGTCGTCGTCGACGTGACCGCCGACGCGGCGGGCAACCTCGGCGAGGAACTGGGCGGCCTGCTCGGACGGTTGAGCGCCGACCCGGCCTGCTCGGCCGCACGCCTGGTCATGTCCGGCGCGGCAGCCGCGACAGCCGAACGACTTCCTTTGGCGCAACGCCTCGCCGACGCCTGGCAGTTGGATATCGAGGCACCGGACGCGCCGATCGTCCTCGTCCCCGGGGGCGGGCTGTACGTGGCCGAGCCCACGACCCGCGCCGGGGGCTGGTGGCGGTTCACACCCGGCGGCGAGCCCGAGGCGCTGGGGGCGCGCATGCCCGCGCCGCGCTGGCAGCGAGCACTGGCCCGGGTCCCCCTCGGCGCGCTGGGCGGATGCGTCGTGCAACAGATACCGGCGGGCCTGTCGCTGCGTCCCGCCGGGGCGGCGGCGCCACGGACCGGGGAGTTGGCGTACGCCCTGGCCGTCCACCCTGAGCGGCTGACCCTGCTGGTGAGTTCCCGCGGGGCGAGCGAGGAAGGCATCGCCGAGGACCTGGCGACGCTGCTCGCCGGACTGCCCGCCGAGCTGCGCCGTTCGGTGCGGCTCGCGCCCGGTGACGGCCGGGATCTGCTGCCGGTCGCGGAGACGGTGGCGGACCTGCTGGGCACGGAGATCGAGGTCTGCACCGGCCTCCCGTTCCCCCTGCCCGACGGGGCGCCGGGAGCCGCGCACGCCGAGTCCGTGCGCCTGAACTCCTCGGAGGGCGAGCCCACATGGCCCGCCCTGCTGGCCTCCGTGGTGTGCGCCCCCGCCGGACCCGACGGCCACCGCCCCGCTGCCCGCCCGGCCCGCTGGAATCTGCCGGATCCCGTGGACGGCCCGGCCCTCGAACCCGCCACGCTGCGCCTGCCGGACGGCGCGTACGCCGTCGCGGTGCGGGCGGGCCTGTGGGTGGGCGACTCGCCCGTACCACCCCCGAGGTGCGCGACCGGCCGGCCGAGGCACGTGCCGCTCGGATCGAGATCGCGGACACGGACGACGACACGTCCCGCGACCTGCTGCTGACGTCGCTGGCGGCGCTGCTGCCCCGACTGGACGAGCAGGTGCGCGAGCACGCGGAGATCGCCGCCCCGAAGGGGGCCGGGCCGGAGACCGTGGGAGCCTTGCGCCGGTTCTCGATGCGGCACGGGGTGGCGTACGTGACAGGCGCGAGGGAGGAAGGCACCTCGGTGACGCCCGACGCCGGAGCCACCCCGTCCGAGCCGTCGGCCCCGCCGGCCGCGCCTCCCGGGGCACCGGTCCGACCCATGGCCCTGACCTCCACCTCCACCGGCTCCCCCGCTCCCGCGACCACCGAGGCGACTCCGGTGCACGTCGCCGCCCCGGCGTCCGAGCCGCGACCCTCCGGTCCGGAAGAGGTTCCGGAGGCCGTTCCCGCCGTTCCCACCGTTCCCACCGTGCTCGCCGGCCGCCCGGCGACCGGGAGCGCGGCTCGCCCTGCCGAAGAAGCGCGTATTCCGGCACCGTCGGCTCGGGCGTCGGCCGTACGGTCCGAAGTCCACGCCACCGAAAGTGTCCCGGCGCCACCGGCAGCGGTGTCCACGGCTGCGCTCCCGGCCGCGAAGCCCCCGGCCGCCCCGACCGTCCCTGCGCCCCCTGCCGCCCCCCGCCGTACCGGCACAGCCCCCACCGGTGCCAGCGGCGACGGCGACCGGGCGGCCTTCCGAGACCTGGCGTCGGACGTCTGGGAGGAACACACCGGGCCGGTCAACCAGGCCCTCATCCGGCTGCCCGCCCTGCGCGGCACCGGTGAGGCCGCCGCACGCGCCGACCTGATAGCCGTACACCTCTACCTCACCTCGCCGCCGGACGGCCCCTTCGGAGCGCTCGCACTGGCGGAGCACGCCGAAGAGCTGCGCCCGTACGCCGCGTGTCTGTCCTCCGGACTCGGCCGCCTGCCCGCGCTGCGCGGCACCCTGATGCGCGCGGTGCCCGGCCCGGACATCCCGGAGGACGTCGTTCCCGGGGCGTGCCTCCACACGGACGCGCCACTCGACGCCGTCCATCTGGAGGCGCCGGACGCTCCTGTCCCGCCCACGGAGTTCGTCCGTTACGTCATCCGCCCCCTCACCGCCCGCCGGACCTCCGCGCTGACGCGCGACGGCAGCGGAGCGGCGGCGCTGTTCGCCCCGGGCACCGCGTTCTCCGTGCTGGCCAGGTACGAGGCGGGCGACGGGCTGCCCGGCCGTATCCTGCTCGCCGAAGTCCCGTCCGGCGCCGCCCCGTTCCGGCCCCCTTCGGACGAGGTCGTCGCCCGACTGGACACGGCCTCCCGCCGGCTGCCCCTGCCGGGCGGCCCACCGTGGCCCGTCCGCTGTACGGGCCCGCTCACTTCCTAGTGCTGTCGTCGGCTGTCCGGCCGTCCGTTCCGCTCCTCCGTCCCCGAGAGAGGCATTCATGGCAACCAGCGAGTCCGCCCCGACAGGCGGGGGCACCGGCGCTTCCGGGCCATCGGTCCGACGCGCGACAGCGCTTGCGGCACTGACCGAGGAGCCGGGCGAGGGCCTGTTCCCGGCAGCCTCGTCCCCCGATGCGACGGCGACGGCCACCGCTTCCGTCGCCGTGCGGAAGGAGAGCGCCGCGCGGCAGAAGCAGGAAGCCGCCACGTCCGCGAAGAGCACGGACGAGAGCGCGCCGAAGCCCGCCATAGCCACCGCCACCGCCACGACCAGCGCGTCGGCCGGCGGGAAGGCAGTCGAGAGCGCCGGTAGTCCGGCGGCATCCGGCACGGGAACCCCGCCTGCGGGCACCTCGGAGGAGAAGGCCGAGGAGAAGGCCGAAGCCGGGACCGCGACGGAGCCGAAGGCGGCCGCGGCAGCGACGGCCACCGCTGCCGCCACCGCCACCGCCACCGCCACGGAGGAAACGGGTGCCGAGGCGAAGCTCGGCGCGGCGGCCACACGGCCCGCGACCACCTCCCGCCGTACCCTCGCGCGGCCTCTCGGCCGTCCCCTCGGGCGGCCCGGCAAGCCCATGATCGCCGCGGCCGTGGTCGGCGGGCTCGTACTGATCGGGGTGCCCTTCCTGATATCCGGGCCGGACGACAAGCCCGGCCCGGTCGCCGCCGGCGCACCCGCCGGAAGCCCGATGGACCCGGACGGCTCCGGCCCGGGAGTCGTACCGGGCGAGCAGCGGGCCCCCGACTCCGGTTCGGTCGAGGACGGCGGCAAGCGCCCCGGCACCGCCGGTACGCCCGCCCGTCCCGGCAAGGGCGCCGTCGACGCGCCCGGCGGCATCCACGAGGACGGCGGGGTGGCGGCGAAGGGCGCAGTGGGATCAGGCACCGGGGCCGGTGCCAAGAACACGGACGACGCCAAGAAGCCCGGCTCCCCCGCCAAGACCACGACCGGGTCCACGGGCGGGAAGGCCTCCACGGGCAAGAGCGGGACCGGTGCCGGGACCGGCACCGGCGCCGTCTCGCCCGGATCCGGCCCCACGTCCGGGTCCGGGTCCGGGAGCACGCAGAAGCCGGTCGCCTCGTCGACCGTGGTGTACACCGGCGTCACCGGACGCGGCTGCGGCACCCCTTCCGGTGGCGGCTACCAGCGGGACAACTACTTCAGCGACGGCAGCAACGGCTGGTACGCCCGTACGTCCGGCGGCTGGACGGGCGACGGATGCAACGGCAGCTTCGACGCCGTCCCGATGTCCGGTGACGTCGACACCGACATGAAAAGCCGCGTCAAGTGGTGGTGGAAGCCGGGGAGCAAGGCCCGTACCTGCCAGATCTCCGTCTACATCCCAAGCAGCACCAACACCCTCTACGTCGGCGGCCACCCGACGAAATACCACGTGCTCGTGAACGCCAACGACCGTACGACCATGTACGACAGCTTCACCATCAACCAGGTGGGCCACCGCGGCCAGTGGGTCAACGCGGGCACCTTCCCCATGAAGGGCACGACGATCGGCGTGAAGCTCCTCGACCGGGGCGACGACTGGTCCAAGGGCTGGGAGAAGGCACACCACGCCGCCGCCCAGATGCGGGCGACCTGCCGCTCCTGACCGACGGCCGGGGCGGGTGGCGGGCCCCGCCTTCAGGCGCGCGTACCGGGCGGCAGCAGGTGCCGGTAGGCCCGCGGGTGCGTGGCGAGGAAGTCGGCGAAGGACTGGGGCGGGTGCCCGGTCAGGGCGCGGATGTCGTCGGACACGTCGTCCATCTCGCCTGCCGCCACCGCCTCGTACGAGGTGACCCAGCCCTCGACCTCCCAGTCCGGGGCCTGGTAGGCGGCCCGGGAGGCGTACGCCTCGTCACGCGTCTCCGGCCGGTAGACGACCTCGCGCCCGCCGGCCGCGGCGAGCGCGGCGGCGATCTCGGCGAAGGAGAGCGCCTCGGGGCCGGTCATGTCGTACGTGGCGCCGTCGTGCCCCGTGCCGAGGAGGACCGCCGTCGCGGCCGCGGCGACGTCGTCGTGCGTGACGGCGGCCACCCGGCCGTCCCCGGCGGGCCCGCGCAGCACGCCGTCGGGCGAGGTCATCGCGGCGAGGTCGGCCTGGTAGGCGCTGTCCCGCAGGAAGGTGAAGGGCACGCTGGCGGCGCGGATATGCTGCTCGGTGTGCCAGTGGTCGCGGGCGTAGGTGAAGGTCGCGTGGGGTGCGGCGTTCAGGTAGGAGAGGTAGACGATCCGGCGGACGCCGGCGGCGAGGGCCGCGTCGACCGCCGTCGCGTGGGTGCGCACCCGGTCCGGTGCCTCGTGGGCGGAGACCAGGAAGAGGCTGTGCGCGCCGTCGAGCGCGGCGCGCATCGCGGCGGCGTCGGCGTATTCCGCCGTCCGGGTGTCGTCGGCGGGGGACGCCGCCAGCTTCTCCGGATCGCGGCCCAGCGCCCGGACCGGCACGCCCTGCTCGGCGAGGTGGCGCACCACCCGGCGGCCGATCCGCCCGGTGGCCCCGGTGACCGCGATGAGTCCGCTCACGTTCCGCTCCCCGCTCGTGTCCTCGGCCGTGCCCTGTCCGCGGCGTGTCCCGTCCCGGGCCCGCCGTCCTCCCCCATTCGACCCCGGGCCCGGGCGCGGCGCACCCGCTCGGTCGTCAGCGGGTGCCCGGCCGGAGCAGGTCGAGCGGGTGGGTCTCCACGTACGCCGCGACCTCGTCGTCCTTGAACGACTGCCACAGCGCGTCGCAGCGGGCGCGGTCCAGCCGGACCACCGACTGGCCCCGCTCGGTGCCGGTGCCCTTCACCGGGGCGTTCATGAAGGTCATGTCGCGGGCCCGGACCTCGCGCATGTTCCAGATCAGGTCGCGCATGTCGCCGTCACCGAAGCGCTCGTCGACGGACACGGTCTCGGTGAAGATGTCGAGGGTCTTCTTCAACTGGAGGGGATCCTTCAGGGAGTTCGCGGACATCACCTTCTCCAGGACGGTGCGCAGGTAGTTCTGCTGGCGGTGGGTGCGGTCGAAGTCGCCGCCCGGCAGGCCCTTGCGTTCGCCGACGTAGGCGAGGGCCTCGGCGCCGTTCATGTGCCGGCGCTCGCCGGTGGTCAGCAGGATGTCGACGCCGCCGACGGCGTCGGTGAGCTTGCGGAAGCCGTTCCAGTCGATGACGGCGAAGTGGTCGACGCGGACGTCGGTGAGACGCTGCACGGTGTCGATGAGGAGCGGTGGGCCGCCCCAGGAGAAGGCCGCGTTGAGCTTCGCGCGCCCCTTGCCGGGGATGTCCACCCAGGAGTCGCGCGGCAGGGAGACCACGTACGCGGCGGAGTGGTCCTCCGGTATGTGCACCAGCATCATCGCGTCGCTGCGCTGGTCGCCGTACTTCCACAGCGTGCCCTTGGCGTCGCTGCCGGTCGTCGGGACCTCGGAGCGCGAGTCGAGGCCCATGAGCAGGAAGTTCCGGCCGCCCTTGGAGGCGTCCGGGACGGGCGCGTCGGTCGGGAAGGTCTGCGGGATGCGCTGGACCCGGCCGGTGTAGTGGCGGTACGCCCAGTAGCCGGTGCCCGCGGTGAGCAGGGCGGCGCCGACGAGCAAGGCGAGCGCGGTCAGCAGGACCGTGCGCGCCCGGGGACGCCGCCGCCGTCGCCGTTTCGCCGCGTCGGCGGACGCATCCGAGGTGCCCGTACCGCCGGGCGTGTCCGGGCCGCCCGCGCCGCTCGGCCTTTCCGCGTCGTCCACCCGGGCGCCGCGCCCTTCCGCACCGTCGGTGCCCGGCGCGCCTTCAGTGCCCGGCGCGCCCTCAGCACCCGGCGCGCCATCTCGGCCGCCGGTATCCGCCCCGTCGGCCGCGCTGTCGTCGTGCTCGTTCATGGCTACGGTTCCCCCTCCGCTGCCCGCCCCCGAACCACCCGGCTCGCCCCGCCGGCGCGTACACCGACACCAGGATGCCGGACCACGGCGCGGCGCGGGGTGAGTCGGACAAGCGGAGCAGAACGGTCCGGCGGCGGGCAGGGGGCGGAATCAGCCGGTCACGGTGATCTGCTGGGCCGGGTCGGTGGTGTCGGTGATCTGGTACGTGGCGCTGAAGTTGGCCGACTGGTCGCCCGTCGGGCACAGCAGGCCGCCGGTCACGGTGGCGGGGACGGCCGCGCCCGAGATGGCGAGGCTGGACGGGGCGCCGTTGGTCCAGCTGCCGTTCACGGCGGTGGCGCCGCTCGGCGAGGCCGTGATGGTGCAGGACGCGAGGCCGCTGGTCTTGAGCACCACCCCGCCCTTGGGGATGGAGAACCCGGCGGTGGCCGGCGTGCCGTTCTGGGCGGTGAGCGCCCAGGCGCCGTTGGTGGCGTTGGTGGTGACCGAGACGTTGACGCCGAAGATGCTGGTGGTACAGCTGCTGAAGGTGGGCGGGTTGATGGGGACGGTGACCGGCCCGGCGGCATTGTGGTTGGCGGGAGCCGCGGGCACCTGGTTGGCCGCGCCGGTGGAGGGCGAGGACGCGGACACCGAGCAGGTCATGGTGGTGGAGCCGGCGACGAAGGTGGCCTTGCCGCTGAGCTTGGCGGCGAAGGAGTGCCCGGCCGGGAGCAGGGTGGTGGACGCGGCCTGGGTGCCGGTGCCGCCGAAGGTGAGGGCGGTGGCGGCGGCGAGACCGGTCGCGGCGATGAGCAGCTTGGACATGGGGATCTCCTCGGGTTCGGAGTGTGGGGATGCGCGAGGAGGTGCGAGGTACGAGGTGCGCGTGCACGGTGCGAGGACGTGCGCGAAGCGACGTGCGGCGTACGCGGTGCTGCGTGCGACGTGCGCGGTGACGCGTGGGGTGGGGGGTGGCGCACGCGAAGTGACCTGAGAGTAGAACCGGCCGGTAGCAGCGTCCAGACAGGTTTTGCGCCATGTCTGACACTCCGTCAGGCATGTGCCTCGTTTGCTACTTGACGGTAAGGGCGGGCGGCCCGGCACCAGGGCCGTCCCCGGAGCGGAGCCTCGATCCGGGGACGGCGGGAGCGGCGATGTCGGCGCACGACGCTCGTGGTGCGCCGGATCCAAGAGCCCCCACGGCCCTCGTACGTGCGACCCGGCTCCACCGATCTTGCCGTGTCCCGCCTCCGATTCCACGACCATCCGGGCCCATGCCACACGATCCGGCGACGATCGGGTCGCGGCTTGACGCCGTGATGAGACGGCCGGGTGTACGGGACACGTCGTGCAACGGTCCAGCAACGGTTCCGGCCGGAACCCGGCTCGATCCGGTCGTATCCGGACATCTGGGGGACCCGGACCGAGGCTCCCCGCAAGGCGGCGAGGATACTGGAACCCCCACGGGATCACAGTGAAAGGGAGGGCCGGGTGGAGTTCCGCCTGCTCGGGACGGTGTCCATCGCGGCCGAGGCGGGCGATCTGCCGCTCGGCCCCGCCAAGCGGCGCAGCGTGCTCGCGGCGCTGCTGCTGCGCGCGAACGCCGTCGTCCCCGTCGACCGGCTGATCGACGCGGTGTGGGAGGAGGAGCCGCCGGCCCGGGCCCGTACCGTCGTTCAGGGGCATGTGTCACGGCTGCGCGCCCTGTTCGAGCAGGGCGGCGCGGAGGACTACGGCGTCGAGCTGGCCACCCACACCCAGGCGTACGAGCTGCGGATGCCCGACCAGCTCCTGGACACCCATCGCTTCGACGAGCTGGTCCAGCTCGCCGGGCACCAGAAGCACCCGGGCGACGCGGTCCTGATGCTGCGCGAGGCCCTGGCGCTGTGGCGGGGCCCGGCGCTGACCGGCACGGTGGCGAGCGAGCCGCTGCTGATGGCCGCGCAGGCGCTGGAGGAGACGCGGCTGGTCACCGTCGAGAAGCTGGCGGCGGCGTACGGGCGGCTCGGCGAGCATGTGAAGGCGGCGGCGCTGCTGCGCGCCGAGGCGGCGGCGCATCCGCTGCGCGAGTCGCTGCTCGCGGCGCTGATGCTGTCGCTGTACCGGGCGGGCCACCAGTCGGACGCCCTGGACTGCTACCACCGCACGCGCACCCAGCTCGCGGAGGACCTGGGCGTCGACCCCGGGCCGGCACTGCGGGCCGCGTACGAGGCGGTGCTGCGCGGGCTGCCGTCCGGTACGCAGAACGCGTCCTGGCCAGGGCAGGAGGCGCCCGCGAGCGCGTCGCCGTGGCCGCCGGCGGCGGGGGCGAAGACGGAAGCGGGGGCGGGCGACGGGGCCGAGAGCGCCGCCGGGACGGCCGATGCCGACGCGGCGACCGCCGCGGCCACCGGGCACGCCAGGCACGCCGGGCACGCCAGGCACGCCGGGCACGCCGGGCACGCCGGGCACGCCGGAATCGTCGCCGGTCCGGACGCGGGCGCCCCGGGTGTCCCGGGGGCCTCGGACGCTTCTTCCCGGATCCCGGCTCCCGCCTCGGGCGAAGCAGGGGACGGTACGGCCTCCGGCACCGCGGAGTCCGTACCCGCGGCGCGGGCCCCGCGAGCCGAGCAGCCGTCGCCGGCGCGCCCGGCGGCCGTGCTCCCGTCGCTTCCGGCGCCCGATCTGCTGCCCCGTACCCCGCGCGGCTTCCTGGGCCGCGCGCGCGAACTCGCCGCGCTCGACACGGCCGTGGACCACGCCCGGGTGGCGCTGGTCACCGGCCCCGCCGGGGTCGGCAAGACGGCGCTCGCCCTGCACTGGGCGCATCTGCGGGCCGACCACTACCCGGACGGGGTGCTCTACGCCGATCTGCGCGGCTTCGGCCCGGGCGACGGCGACGGGGTCGACGCCGCCGAGGTCTTGCGGGAGTTCCTGCCCGCGCTCGGGGTGCCACCGCGCGACGTGCCGGAGTCGCCGACGGCCGCGGCCGCGCTGTACCGCACGCTGACCGAGGACCGGGCCCTGCTCGTCGTCCTCGACAACGTGCGCGGTGCCGACCGGGCCCGGCCGCTGCTGCCCGCCGGCCCGGACAGCGCCGCCGTGGTGACCTCGCGGCTGCGGCTCGGCGGTCTGGTGGTGACCGAGCTGGCCCGGCCGGTGCCGCTCGGGGTGCTCGGCCTCGACGAGTCGGCCGCGCTGCTCGCCGCCGCCGTCGGCGCCGACCGGATCGACGCCGAGCCGGTCGCCGCCCGCAGGCTCGCCGAGCTGTGCGACGGGCTGCCGCTCGCGCTGCGCGTCACCGCCGCCCAGCTCGCCGCCCGCCCGCACTGGCGGCTCGCCGAACTCGCCACTGAACTCGCCGACGAGCAGCGGCGGTTGGCACTGCTGTCGGTGGACGACGGTTCGGCGGGCGCCGACGGACAGGGCGTGGCCGCCGCGCTGCGGGTCACCGTGCAGGGGCTGCCCGAGGAGGCGGCCCGGCTGTTCCGTGCGCTCGGCGCCGCACCGGGGCCGGACCTGGACCGGCACGCCGCCGCCGCGCTCCTCGACCGGACGCCCGCGGCCGCCGCCGAGGCCCTGGACCGGCTGTGCGACGCGCATCTGCTCACCGAGTACGCGCCGGGCCGGCACACCCTGCACGACCTGGTGCGGCTCTACGCGCGCAGCCTCTCCTCCGACGACGACGCGTTCGTCCGCCTGCTCGACCACTACACGCTCACCGCCATGGCCGCCGCGCGGACCGCCGAACCCGACGACCAGGACTGCTGCGCGCCGCCGGCCGACGCCCGGCTGACCCGGACCACGGTGCGGTTCGCGGGCCGGGACGCGGCGCTGCTCTGGTACGCGGCCGAGCGCGACAACCTCGCGGCGGCCGTCACCGCCGCCCGGGCCGCCGGACTGCACGACCGGGCCTGGCGGCTCGCCGTACTCCAGTGGCCGTACATCCTGTGGAACAGCCACGACGGCTGGGCGCCGCTCCTGGACGACGCCGTCGACTCGGCCGCCCGGGTGGACGACGCGGACGCCGAGTCCCGGGCCCGGGCGCTGCTCGGCTGGATCCTCACCCAGGAGAACCGGCTGACCGAGGCGCTGACGCATCTGCGGCTCGCCCCCGCGCTCGCCGCCCGCGCGGGCGAGAAGTCCAGCGAGGCGACGGCACTGGTGAACCTGGCGGTCGCGCTCGACCGGGACGAGGTGACGGAGGAGTCGCTGGCGCTCACGGCCCGGGCCGCCGAACTCGTACGGGACAGCGGGGACGTGATGACCGAACTGCTGGCCCTGGAGCACCGCTCCCGGCAGCTTCTGACGGCGGGCGACCCGGCCGCCGCGCTCGACTGCGCGCAGCGCGGACTGGCCCTCGACGGCGACACCGTCAACGGTCTGGTCGGCGTCCGCCACAGCATGCTGACCGCGACGGCGGGAACGGCCCTGCTCGACCTCGGCCGGACGGCGGAGGCGGAAGCCGTGCTCGCACGCGCCCGCCGGCTGGGCCTGGCCCACGGCTACCAGGAGAGCGTGCTGCGCGCCGACGCCCAACTCCAGCGGCTCCACGGGGTCCAGGAGCCGACGGCCGCCGCGCGACCGGAGGCCGTACCCGGGACATAGCGGGACGGGCTGTCTCCCGCCCCCTCCAAGGTCCGCGACGCCTTCGCCGGCCTCCAGACCACCCTGTTCGGGTGTGCCGACTGCGACGAGACCCTCGCCCGTATCCATCTGGAGCTCGGCCGTCTCGAGGACGCCATGCGCAACGACCCCAAGGGGCCCGGCCACTTCACCGAGCCCCTCGGCTGGATCGACACGCTCCAGGAGACCATGGGCGAGCAGAAGCCGGCCCCGGCCGGCGCCACGCGGAAGCCCTCCCCGGCCTTCCGCACGTACAAGAAGGAACTCGTCGACACCCGCGACCGGATCAACACCTGGATGCAGGGCCATCCCGAGGACTACCGCTGAGCGCACGGGCCGGACCTCGTGCCGGTGACCCCGGTGCCGCGCCGCGGCACCGGGGTCACCGCGCTTACGGCGTGCGTCAGTTGACGAACACCAGGCCGTTGCCCTGGCTGACGTCCGTCACCGGGGCGTACTTCGCGGAGAAGTACCCGCTGCCCGGGCAGGTGGCCGGGCCGCTGGTCTTGCTGAACAACTGGTCCTTGAAGGTGAGCGAGTTGTCGCCGTTGGCCGGGGTCGCGGTGAGGTTGCCGGCCTGGTAGACGCAGGTGATGGCGCCCAGGATCGTGTTGATCTTGAGGGTGGTCTGGATGGGTCCGGCGGTGCCCGCCGAGACGGTCAGCGAACCGCCGGAGGTCACGGACGCCTTGTACGGCAGGTTGTTGACCGTGATGCTCTGCACGCCGGTCGCGCCGATGATGTTGGTGGTGCAGTTCGCCAGCGTGTGCGCCGTCACGGTCTCGGTGGCGGTGCCGGGAGAGGCCGGGTTGGTGTTCGCGGTGGCGGCGAAGGACGAGGTGTTACACGTGATGCCGCTGCTGCCGCCGGCGGTGGTGGCGATCTTCGCGGTGGTGCCGGAGGCCAGCGAGGCGGCGAGCGAGTCGCCCGCGGCGACGGCGGGGCCGGTCGGGCTGCCGACGGTCAGGACGGCGCCGGCGGCACCCGTCGCGGAGGCGGAGGTGCTCACGGCGACCACGCCGGCCACGGCGGCACCGAAGGCGAGGGAGAGAAGACGCTTGTTCATGGGGGTGTCCTTTCGCACGGAGGCGGAGGTGAGGTGACTCGGTGGCCCGCGTGAGACGCGGGCACACCCGGGCGGTACGGCGGAACGGAGGTACGGCAGTACGGCGCTGCGGTACGACGGAACGGCGGTACGGATGGCACGGGTGGTACGGACGAGCACGCCGCACGGGGATCACGCACCGGACACGTACGGCACGACACGGCCGCGAGTAAGGGCGGGGACACGCGAAGCGGGCGGAGCGGCGCGACGGCACGCGACCACGGGTCGCGCGTCCGTGCTCCGTGAAACGGCATGGTCGTGCCGGCGGTACGTGGTGCGTGCTCCGCGTGAGCCCTGGTTCCGTACTCCGTGCGAACGTGCCTGCGTGTCCGGTGACATGGTGACGCGACTGCGTCACGGCGACGACGGCCGCCGCCGGGGATCCGGCGCCACGGGTCTCCGGCAGCGGTGTCGCGATACGGGGTGGAGCGTAATACTCGGTGTGCGGGATACGGCGGCACCGCATCCCGTCCCGCGGGGTGCGGCACCGCCGGTTCTCCCGCTGCACCGAAAGGAAAACCCACGAGGGTTGTAATCCCGCCGAGTATGTGACGTCAACAACCGCAGAAGGATGTGGCCGATGACGAGTGTGCGCTGCCCCGAGGAGGAACTCGTTCTGCCAGGCGCCCGCACGGGCCGCGAGCCGGAGCGCTCGCTCCGCCCCGGACCGCGCCGGCTCTCGCCCGAGCAGGTGGCGTCGCGCCAGCGCGAGCGGCTGCTCGACGGTGTGGTCCGCACCGTCGCCGCGAACGGCTACGCGGGCGCCCGGATCAGTGACATCTGCCGGGCCGCCGGGGTGACCCGTCCGGTCTTCTACGAGCTGTTCTCCGGCAAAGAGGACGCCGTGCTCGCCGCGTTCCGGGGCGGTTCCCGGACGGTGGTACGGGCCATGCGGCGGGCGTACGACGAGGCGGGCGGCGCGGCGGACTGGCCGATGTCCGTCCGGGCCGGACTGGGGGCCCTGCTGACCCTGCTCGCCGAGACGCCGGCCTTCGCGACGATGGCGGTCGAGATCGAGTCCCTGGGGCCCGCGGGACGCCGGGCGCGGGCCGAATTTCTGGCCGGATTTCGCCGGTTCTTCACCGACGCTCCACCCGGTCCCCACGGGGTGGCGCGGGACGAGCTGGTCGACACAGTGGTCGGCGCCGTGCACGCGGCGGTGCAACGGGCGGTCGACGCAGGGCGGTTCACCACGGCGGACGGCGGACCGGCGACCGGTCCCGACCCTCTTCTGGACGTGCTCGTCCATGTGGTCGTGGCGCCGTTTCCGATTTCCGAATGATCGTCAAGAAGCTTTTGTTACTGGGCAGTTGACGTGACTTGTAACCGCGCGTACGGTCCGAGTCGGTTCCCTTGCGGCACGGCTGCCTCCGCACGTTCCCAGGAAGACCCAGGTGGGTGGGGGGAACCGGTCCGCGCCAGGACGAAGCCGCGCTCTGTTTCCTCATCACTGTCAGGAGCACCGCATGGCCCTGTCCGAAGACACCACCACCCCCGACTCGCCCGGCGGTCCGCCCGCCGCGGCCGGCCAGGAGAGACGGGGCGGGGTGCGCTACCGTCGCGCGGCCCTCATGGGCATCCCCGCCGCCCTCGCCGCCGGCACACTGGTGGTCCTCACCGCCCAGGGCGCGCTCGCCGCCCAGTTCGCCATCTCCGGAATGCCGTTCGTCGTCGCCGGCGACTCGCTCAAGGGCGAGGGATTCGGGCAGTTCGGCGCCATCGACAACATGGCGGACAACAGCCCGAACGCGGGCGACACCGGCGGCCAGGTGCTGACCATCGTGACCGCGATCCGCAAGGCGAAGATCACCAACCTGTGCCAGAGCGTGGCGCTGGGGGGCACCTACCTGCACATCACGGCCGGCGGGAAGAAGGACCGTCCGGTCGAGGCGACCGGTCTGACCACCGACTCCACCGACATCACCGGCAAGTCCGCGAGCTTCGACAACATCGAGATCGGCGGCGACGCCAGCACCTACGAGAAGCCCCCGATCAAGGGCCCGCTCGGCTCCTTCGGCCAGCAGGCCGACACGGTGGAGATGAACGACTTCCGCCAGACCAACTACGCCACCACGGCGGTCCGGTTCACCCTGCCCGACCTTCACATGAACTTCAGCTCGGAGGGCTGCTGACCATGGCACCGGGCACGGACGAGGCCGTAGCGGACGCCCCGAAGGCCCCCGGGGCCGGGGCCGACGCGCGTCCCGACGACCGCCGGCACCCCTGGCGGGCGTTCCGGACCTGGCGCCACCGGCGCCCCTTCGGGGCGGGCCTCGCCCTGGCGCTCGGCGGCGCGGAGATCCTGCTCACCCAGCAGGCGAGTATCTCGGTGGTCCTCGCCGCCGGCGCCGACAGCCTGGCGGGATACGTCCTGCCGATCCTGATGGTCGTCTGCGGACTGCTCATCGTGATCAACCCCCGCCAGCGACTGTTCTATTCGATCATCGGCGTCCTGGCCTCGCTGGCCACCTGGGTGACGTCGAACCTGGGCGGTTTCTTCATCGGCATGCTCCTCGGCCTGATCGGCAGCTCGCTGACCTTCGGCTGGCTGCCCGACCGGCCCCGGCGCACCTGGCGGCGCCGGAAGAGCCGTACCGCGTAGCACCACTCCCCAGGGCCACGACCGGCCCTGGGCACCTCGGCCCCGGCCCACCCGATCCTCTCGGGCGGGCCGGGGCCGTCGTGCGTGCCCGCACCCACCGCCTCCACACCCACTTATTTGTGGGTACTTGCCGCCCGGCCGGCCCCGGGAGAGTCTGGTGACACCCCCGGAGGACACCACCACGGGGCCACGAACGGAGGACGCGAGAAGAGGAGTTCAGCAAGCGAGGCGCCGGTCCGCCGGATGCCTCAGGACGGCACGGCCTGCTCCTCGGTGAGCCGGTCGAGCCGGCGATGGCCCCACTCGGAGAGCGGAGCCAGCGCCTCGGAGAGTTCGCGGCCGAACGGCGTCAGCGAGTAGACCGTCTTCGGCGGCACCACGTCGTACACCTCGCGGTGGACAAGGCCGTCGCTCTCCATCTCCCGCAGGGCCTGGGTCAGCACCTTCTCGCTGATCCCCGGGACCTTCCGGAGCAGTTCGCCGGGCCGGTACGGGCCCGACTCCAGGATCCACAGCAGCAGGGTCTTCCACTTGCCCTCGATCACCACGATCGCGGCGGTCACCCCGCACACCTCGGTATCCCTGGCACGGCTGCGCCTCATCGTTCCTCTTCCCCGTCCCTCGGTCGGACCGTCACACCGTTTCCTGACTCATGTACAAGGGAGTTTCCGCCATGTCTTCTTCCCGGCAGACGCCACTGTCCTCGAACCCGGCCGGCGACCACGAGAGCACCGTCACCGTGCTCGGCCTCGGACCGATGGGCCGCGCCCTGGCCGGCGCGTTCGTGGCCGCCGGGGTGCGCACCACCGTGTGGAACCGCACGCCCGGCCGCGACCGCGAGCTGATCGAGCAGGGCGCGACCGGAGCGGCGAGCGCCGCCGAGGCCGTCGCCGCGAGCCCGCTCACCGTGGTGTGCCTGGTCAACTACGACGCCACGGACGCCGTTCTGCGCCAGGAGCCGGTCACGGCCGCGCTGAAGGGCCGCGCGCTGGTGAACCTGAGCGCCGATATCCCGGGCCGGGCCCGGGACACCGGCCGGTGGGCCGCCGAGCACGGCATCGCGTACCTCGACGGCGCGATCATGACCCCGGCCGCGACCATCGGGACGCCGCGGTCGGTGTTCCTGTACAGCGGCCCGGAGGAGCTGTACGAGGCGCAGCGGCCGGTGCTCGACGCGCTGGGCGGCAGCCACACCCGGCTCGGCGCGGACATCGGCCGCGCGGCAGCGTTCGACATCGCGCTCCTCGACCTCTTCTGGACGTCGATGGCGGGATACACGCACGCGCTGGCACTGGCCGGGGCGGAAGGCGTCACGCCGCGCGAACTGGCGCCGTTCGCCCAGGGCATCGGCGCGATCCTGCCGCCGCTGTTCGAGGAGTTCGCCAAGGACGCGGAGAGCGGCAGGTACTCGGGCGAGGGCAACCCGCTGACCTCGGCGGTGTCGACGATGACGCATGTCGTCCACGCCTCCGAGGCCCATGGCATCGACGCGGGCATCATGCGGTCGATCGAGGGCCTCGCCCGCCGTACCGTGGCGCTCGGCCACGGCGCGGACGGCTTCTCCCGGATCGCCGAGGTGCTCGGACGCTGGTCCGGCGCCGCCACCGGTACCGCCTCGTCCCGGTCCTGACGGCGTGTGGCACCGGCCGGCCGTCACCCTGGCGGCCGGCCGGTGACACCCGGCCCGTCCTTCTTCAGGCCGAGCCCCTCTCCGTACCCGCTTCCACATGCCCGCGCGACTCCAACGCACGGCCGGCCGAGCCGAGTTGGACTGCGTCGTCCTGGAGACGTAGAACGAACAGCGACGAGAACCATCGTTCCCGCGTCGGCCACGGCAGGTGCGACGCGGCTCTCGAAAGCGGGTACCTCCCCTGTCCTTAGAGCGATCCGGGCCGACTCGTCGCAGCGTCGTCGCCGCGGCGTCCCTGCTGCCCCTGGCCGGGTGCGGCGGCGCGCGGGACGAGTCGACCGCCACGTCGCCCAAGGCACCGGCCCCTTCCACCGCCTCGGCCTCGGCCTCCCCCGCACGGCCCGTGGACCTCCCGGCGTTCGGTGAACTCGAGCGCGCCTACGACGTCCGGCTCGGTGTGTACGCCCTGAACACCGGGACGGGCGCGACGGTCGTGCACCGGCCGGCCGAACGGTTCGCGTTCTGCTCCACGTTCAAGACCCTCGTCGTGGCCGCCGTCCTCCGCGCCGACTCGCCCATCCATCTGGACAAGCGCGTCCGTTACGGATGGAGCGACATCGACTCCGTCTCCCCCGTCACCCGCGAGTACGTCGCCGAGGAAATGACGATCCGTCAACTATGTGACGCCGCACTACGGTACAGCGACGGAACCGCCGCCAACCTGCTGCTGCGCGAGCTCGGCGGCCCCGACCGGCTGAACGCCTGGCTGCGCGGACTCGGCGACACGGTCAGCCGCCTCGACCACGACGAGCCCGAGCTGAACAGGATGCGCCCGGGCGACCCGGCCGACACCACCACACCCCAGGCGATCGCCGCCGACTACCGGAGGATCGTCCTCGGCGACGCGCTCTCCGACGACCGGCGCGCCCTGCTCACCGACTGGATGGAGCGCAAGGCCAACGGCGGCAACCCGATCCGGGCCTGCCTTCCCCGCGGCTGGCGGATCGCCGACCGGACCGGCGCCGGCGACTACGGGCGGACCCACGACATCGCGGTCGTGTGGCCGCCGCGGTCGGCCCCGCTCGTCCTGGCCGTCATGTCCGAACGCTCCCGCCGGGCGGACAGCCCCCGCGAAGCCGTGCTCACCGAGGCCACCCGCCACATCACGACCGCGCTGGTCTGACGCGGCCCGTGCCGCCGTCCCCGTCCGCGGTCACCCGAGCCGGGTCAGCTTCGTCCAGAAGGACGGCTGCGGACGGTCGGACCGGAGGGCCACGGGGACGCTCCGCGCCTGCGTACCGCTGCCCACCACCAGCTCACCGACCACGGACCCGGCCTTCGTCCGGGCGCCGAGGTCCCCACCGGTGCCGCGCAGGGTGAGCTTCAGCTCCTGCCCCGGCACCCCGGCCACCTTCAGGTCCCGCGTCGCCACCACCGGCGCACGACCGCCGAGGCCGTCGTCCACGTATCCGACGACCCCGCCGGCGCGGACCGCCGGCGCGGAGGTGAGCGCGTCCCGCACCGCCTTGATCACCTTCTTGGTGTTGTCCTGCACCAGCACGAGGCTGTCGCCGCCGTTGAGGTCGGGCCCCGGAGCGTGCTGGTCCATCATCGTGCCGAGGATCAGGTGGTCCTCGCCGTCCACCGTCTTGTAGGCCGCCCAGGACAGCGTGCCTCCGGCGGGGGTGTTCGAGCCGGTCTTGATGCCCCGGACGCTCAGTCCTCCGGTGAGCAGCTGGTTGTTGTTGTAGATGCGCCCGACGCCGGGGATGTCGGCGCTGGGCAGGGCGACGACCGCGCGGAACGAATCGAACTTCATGACGGCCTCGGCGAGCTTCAGCTGGTCGACGGCCGTGCTGACGGTGCCCTCGTCCAGCCCGCTGGGATCGGTGTACGTGGTGTTCTTCATGCCGAGCGACCGGGCCGCTTCGTTCATCTTGCGGACGAACGCGCTCGTGTCCTCGGTCCCGGTGTTCCACCGGGCCAGCATCCGGGCCACGTTGTTGCCGGACGGGATCATCAGCATCTTCAGCATGTCCTGGAGCCCGAAGGTCTGGCCGGCGCGGAGCCCTTCGATACGCGACTCGTCCTTGGCTTTGCCTTCCTCCACGGTCCGGGCGTCGATGGTGATGCGGGGGCCCGGTTCGTTCCGCTTGATCGGGTGGTCGCGGAGCACCACGTAGGCAGTCATGATCTTGGCGACGCTCGCGGTGGGGACGGGCTTCTGCTCCCCGAACGTCCCGATGGTGCCCGAGCCCACGACCATGGCCGCGGCCTGCCCTTCCGCGGGCCATGGCATGCTGAACGTCCCCCCGCCGACCGTGAAGGAGGACGAGTCGGCCACGATCGCCGGCGCGGGCAGCGGGCGCACCAGCTGGACGACGACGAGCGCCAGCGCGAGGAGCGCCACGAGGGGTGCCCAGATCTTGACCCCGCGCAGGGGCGTGCGGCCCGAAGCGGGCGGCGGCGGAGGCGTGTCGGTGTGCTGCGCGAGCATGTCGAGCGGAGCGGCGGCGGGTTGTACGTCGTCGACCCGGGCCGCGGGCGGGGCCGCGGGCGGCTCGGCGCCGGGGAAGACGGCGACACGGATCACCTGCGTCGCCTCGGCCGGTGCCGCGGCCGCGTCCTCGCGTGTCTCGCGTGTCTCGCGTGTCTCGCGTGTCTCGCGTGTCTCGCGTGTCCCTGACGCTTCCGCCCGCGTGGTCTCGGGCGACGTGACGGCGGTGGGCGCCGCGGCCGCGTCCTTGGCGGACGCCGCGTCACGCGCTTCGGCGGGCGGCTCGGAGTTCGCGTCGTTCGCGTCGTTCGCGTCCTGGTCCGCCGTGGTGTCGTCGGCCCCGGCTTCCGGGGGTGCGGCGGCCGGCGGCTGGGTGCGCAGGGTCATGGTCTTGCCCCACGAGGTACGAGGACGGCCGTCGTCCGGCCGAGCCGCTTCTCCTGTCCCGTCATCCGCGTCGGCCGCTTCGTCCTCATGGGTCGCCGGATCGGCGGCGGCATTCTTCAGCCCCGTCAGTACCCGTGTCGGCACATCGATTTCGTCCCGCTGCTCCGCCGCTTTTATATCCGCCGATTCCTCGGACCGCTCCGCCTTCGTCACCCGTCTCGGGGAGGGCGGGCCGTCGGCCTTGTCGGCCGGCTCCCGGTCCGGTCCGTGTTCCGTGTCGGAGGACTCCGCCCGAGGGATGTCCTGGCCGAGGATGTCGCCGTCGGGAGTTCGGTCCGCCATGTGCTGTCTCCTTTGTACGCTCGCGACACACGCGTCCTGCGGAACGGGGGACCGGATACGTCACACGTCCTGTACGCGCGTGCGGAAGTCTCTCGCCGGGTGACCCGCGACCCGAGGAGGGTCGGCCGGTGATCACCACGCGGCGGCGGGGCCAGCGTAACCGAACATTCTTCGAGGAAAGCGGAGTACAACGCTCCCGAATGACCGAAAACCGCCGTGGAACCAAAGAGGCGGTTTTCTCGTCCCCGAACGCCACTCCGAGCGTGCGCGGGGGCATGCCGGAATTCCCGGCGGTCGCTTCTGTCCGGGCGCGCATTTCCCGGCGGGGATTCCCGATCCGTGGAACGGGTGGAAGGCCGCACGGAATACGGAGTTCCTCTCCGCCGGGTCACGGCCGGGACGTTCCGGCCGGCCGGTCAGAGCCGGCGCAGGGCGCCCTCCGCCCGGAGGTCGGCGAGGGCCGGATAGCCGTCGACGGCCATGAGCAGATCGGCCTCGGCGAGCAGGGACCGCAGGACATGGACGATGCCGTCGGTGCCGTCGAGGGCGAGCCCGTAGGCGTACGGGCGGCCGACGGCCACGGCCGTGGCGCCGAGCGCGAGCGCTTTGATCACGTCGGCGCCGCTGCGGACGCCCGAGTCGAAGACGACCGGCAGGCCGTCGGCCGCGGCGACCACGTCCGGCAGGGCGTCGAGGGCGGCCAGTCCCCCGTTGGCCTGCCGGCCCCCGTGGTTGGAGCAGTAGACGCCGTCGACGCCGCCGTCCCGGGCGCGCCGGACGTCCTCGGGGTGGCAGATGCCCTTGAGGAGGATCGGCAGGTCGGTCAGCGAGCGCAGCCAGGGCAGGTCGTCCCAGGTGAGCGGGTTGCCGAAGAGGCCGGTCCACTCCAGGACGGCGGCCTGGGGGTCCTCCTCGGGCGTCTTGGCGAGCCGGGCCCGGAAGACCGGGTCGGAGGTGTAGTTGGCCAGGCAGTGCCCGCGCAGCTGGGGGAAGTTGGCGGTGGCGAGGTCACGGGGCCGCCAGCCGGTCACCCAGGTGTCGAGGGTGACGACGACGCCCTGGTAGCCGGCCGCCTCGGCCCGGTGCACCAGGCTCTCTGCGAGGGCCCGGTCGGTCGGCGTGTAGAGCTGGAAGAGGCCGGGGGTGTCGCCGAATTCGGCGGCGACCTTCTCCAGCGGGTCCACGCTCAGGCTGGAGGCGATCATCGGGACGCCGGTGCGGGCGGCGGCGCGCGCGGTGGCGAGGTCGCCGTGCCCGTCCTGGGCGCAGAGCCCGATGACACCGATGGGCGCCATCAGCAGCGGGGTCGGCAGGCCGATGCCGCACAGGTCGACGCCGAGATCGCGGTGGGTGGCGCCGACCATCATCCGGGGCACCAGACCCCAGCGGGTGAAGGCCTCGCTGTTGGCGCGCTGGGTGTGTTCGTCGCCGGCGCCTCCGGCGACGTACGACCAGACGGACGGCGGCAGCGCGGCCCCGGCGCGCCGCTCCAGTTCGGCGAAGGTCATCGGCAGTTTCGGCAGGGTCCCGAAAAGGCCGTTCAGATAGATCTCGTTCTGGTAGTCGCCGAACCGCTGCTCCATCGTGTTTCTCCCCGCGCCCTGCGCCGGTCCCGGAACGCCGGCCGCCGGGCAGGGACGTTACCTCCGGGTAGAGCGCTTGACCATGACCCGGACCGTCCTGCCGGGGCGGGTCCCGTACGCCGCATGGCGCTCCCCCGCCCGGGCCCGCGCCCGGCGTAGCCTGACGCACCATGCAGCTCTCCGTGCCTCCCCCCGGGCCGGGCGCCACCGCCTGGTCCCCCGAGACGGTGACGTCCGACCCGTACAACGCCCAGACGCCGTCGGCCGCGCTCGCCGCGCCGCTCACGCCCGCCGACGCCCTGTTCGTACGCAACCACTTCGAGGTCCCGGACCTGCCGGCGGACCGCTGGCGGCTGCGGATCGACGGCGCGGTGGGGACGCCGTACAGCGTCGGCTACGAGGAACTGACCGCGTTCCCGCACCGCGAGGTGGACGTGGTGGTGGAGTGCGCGGGCAACGGGCGGACGAGCATGAGCCCGCGGCCGTCCGGTCTGCCGTGGGGTCAGCGGGCGGTCGGCTGCGCGCGGTTCGCGGGGGTGCCGTTCGGGCTGCTGGCCGAACGGGCCGGAGTCGACCCGGCGGCGGTCGAGTTCGTGTTCACGGGCGCCGACTCCGGGACGGTGCGCGGCCGGCACGTCCCGTTCGCGCGCGGCCTGCCGCGTGCGCTCGCCCTGCATCCGGACACGCTGCTCGCCACCCGGCTGGACGGCGCGCCGCTGACGCCCCGGCACGGCGCCCCGGTGCGCCTGGTGGTGCCCGGCCGGTTCGCGGTGGCCGACGTGAAGTGGCTGACCGGGGCGCGGGCGGTCACCGAGCCGTTCGAGGGGGTCTTCCAGACCGAGGAGTACGTGTACGTCGACTCCGCGGGCCGGGCCGGGGAGCCGGTCGGCGCGCTGCTCGTCAAGTCGGTGATCACCGCGCCCGAGCCGGACGAGGACCTGCGGCGGGGCCGGGAGACCGAGGTGCGCGGGCACGCCTGGTCGGGCGGCGGGGTGGCGGTGCGCCGGGTCGAGGTGCGGGCGGTGCACGAGGACGAGCCGAACGAGCCCGACAGTCCGGAGGGCGGCTGGCACGACGCCGAGCTGGGCCGGCCCTCGGGCCCGTACGCCTGGACGGACTGGTCCGTCCGCTGGACCCCCCGCACCCCCGGCCGCTACCGGATCCTGGCCCGGGCGACCGACGCGGCGGGGGCGGTCCAGCCGGTGCGGGCGGCGTGGAACGCGGGCGGGTACGGGTGCAATCCGGTGGCGGTCACCGAGGTGGTCGTGGTCTGAGCCGGCCGGGGAGCCGACCCCGGGGTCGGCTCCCCGGGGTCGGCCGATCGGCTGACCCGGGTGGGCCCGGGACGGCCGGAGGATGGGAAGCGGGGCGGGATGCCCGGCCCTCCCCTCGTGCCTCCGTCCGCCGGTGTCCTCAGGAGACCCGCCATGTCCCAAACCCGAACCCGAACCCGAACCCGAACCCGACTCCGCCCCCGCGCTCGTACTCGTGCTCGTGCTCGCGCCCTCGCCGTGCTCGCCGCGTCCGCCGCTCTGCTCGCGGGCTGCTCCCAGAGCGGCGGAAGTGAGGGAAGCAACGGGAGTACGGGCGCCGCCGCGGGCCGCCCGGCGGCAACGGCACGCTGGAGGTCGTGGACACGAGCACGCTGGAGGTCGTGGACACGAGCACGCTGAAGGTCGTGGACCGGGTGCCGGTCGGCCGGCACCCCTTCGACGTGGACGTCTCCCGGGACGGCGCCGAGGTGTACGCGACGGACCACGACTCCTCCGACGTCACCGTGGTCGACACCGGCAGTCTGCGCGCCCGGCGGATCGAGGTCGCCCCGTACGGGACGGAGGGCGGGCTCGGCTCCTGGCTGAAGCCGCACTACGCGGCCGTACGGCCCTCGGACGGGCGGCTGCTGCTGCCCTTCGAGGGAGAGCGGCTCGTCGTGGTCGATCCGCGTACCGGCCGCTCGCAGGTCGAGCGGATGACCTCGAACACCCATCAGCACGGGGTCACGATCACGCCCGACGGCACCCTGCTGGCCGTCGGCACCGGACCCATCGACCCCGCCGTCGACCGCGGACCTTCGCTGACCGTGCGCCGCCCCGACGGCAAGGAGCGCGTCCACCCGCTGGGCGGACCCCACGAGAACGTCGCCGTCTCGAAGGACGGCCGCACGGCCTATGTCACGGGCGGCTTCATCCACGACGGGTATGGGGACGGTCTGACCGTGGTGGACCTCACGAGCGGTGGCACGCACCGGCTGTCCGCCGGATCGCGCCCGCTGGGCATCGCGGTGCTGTGACCTGAGGCGGGGGCGTGACGGTGCGGTGACCTGGGACGACCCCCGGGGCGGGGCGTTGTCAGTGGCGTGGTGTTGGCTGGGGACGTCCACGCGTACCCCCGCATTGGCCCCACCCCAGGAGATACCGCTCATGCCCATGACCATCCCGCACCGCAACGCCAAGCCGCCCGTCGCCCAGGCATCCCTGGGCGCGGGCGTCGTCGTGCTCGACGAGGCCGGACGGGTGCTGCTCGGCCTGCACCCCTCGGGCGTCTGGGAGCTGCCGGGCGGCGCGGTCGAGCCCGGCGAGTCCGTCGAGGAGGCGGCGGCGCGCGAACTCGCCGAGGAGACCACGCTCGTCGCCGCGCCGGCCGACGTGTCCGTCCTCGGCTTCATCCTCGACACCGCGAGCTCCACGGCGCTGACCCGCGTGTCGGCGGCGACGGTGGTCCGCGTCCACCACGGCACTCCGGCGGTCGCGGAGCCCGACAAGATCGAGCGGTGGGAGTGGTTCACCCCCGACCGGCTGCCGGAGGCCCTGTTCGTCCCCTCGGCTCAGGTCCTGCGCTTCTGGCGGCCCGAACTCCCCGCCCCGGAGGGCCTGTTCCACCGGTACGAGGTGACGTCGGAGGACGTTCGATGACGGCTGCCCGCCTCTCGCCTTCATGAGGTACGGCGCTCCTCACGCGTCCCCGTGCCGGGAGCCGTGACGGGCGCCACCGGCACGGCCACGAGGCCGCCCGTGCTCCGGTACAGGGGCACGAGGGCGGCACACTGGGCTGCCATCGCCAGCGCCATGGCCGCGCAGATCCCGGGCAGCCCCCACCCCGACAGGGCGTACGCGCAGACGAGTTGCGCGACCGTGCCGCACGCGGTGATCCGGGCCAGCGCCGGGCTGCGGCCGCTCCCCTCGAACACGCCGCCGAGCGCGATGAAGCAGGCGAGCAGGACCAGGTAGGGGCCGACGCAGCGCAGATACAGGGCACCGGCCTCGGCCACCGCGCCCCGGGCGCCGAAGCCCGCCATGATCCACGGCCCGGCGGTCGACAGCGCGAGGGCCGCCGCGACGCCGAGGCCGCCGGACAGGATCAGGGCCTGGCGTCCGACGGCCCGCCGCTCGTCGCGCCCGGCGCCGAGCTGGTGCGCCGTGCGGATGGCGGCGGCCTGGCGCACCGCGTAGAACGCCATGGTCGCCACGTACATCGCCTTCGTCGCGATCCCGTACGCCGCCACCTCGCCGACGCCGATCCGGGCGACGACCGACACCAGCGCGAGCGCTCCCGCCATCCGGGTGAGGAAGTCCGCGGCCATCGGGAGGCCGATCGCGGCCGTCCGGCGGGCGTCGGCCGCGAGCCGCCGGAACCCGGGGGCGGTGTCCCGCCGTGCGGTCGATCCTCGGCGCAGGACGGCGAGGCCGCAGACGAGTGCGGCGGTCCGGCCGAGCACGGTGGCGACGGCGGCTCCGCGGACGCCCATGCCGTATCCCAGGATGAGGACGGGGTCCAGGACGAGGATCAGCCCGTTGGCGAGCACGGAGAGCTTCATCGGCGTACGGGTGTCGCCTCGCCCTTTCAGGATGCCGTCGACGACGTGGCCGGCGAAGAACACCGCGATGCCGGGCAGCGCGATCGAGAAGTACGCGGCGGCGAGGGCCGGGGAGTGTCCCTCGTCCGCACCGCCGAGCACCAGCCGGGCGAGGGGCTCGCGGCACAGGTATCCGCCGACGGCGACCACGGGGGTGATCAGCGCCCACAGGGCCCAGCCGCCGCGTACGGCGGACCGTTCCGCCGCCGGGTCCCCCGCGCCCCGGGCTCCGGCGACCCGCACCGTGGTGCCGGAGCCGGCCACGAGGACGACGCCGAGCAGCAGGTTCTCGACGTTCGTGGCGACGGCCACCGCGGCGACGGCGCCGGCGCCGAGCCGGGCGACCCAGACCATGTTGATGATCCCGGCGACGACTCCGGCGAGGAGCTCGACGTAGACGGGCCCGGCGAGCCGGGCGAGTGAACGGCGGTGTTCCGCGGCCTTCATGATTCCCCCTCGTTTCGATGCACCTCGATTCGAGGCACATCGCATAGAGGTAACATGCCGTCACCGGATGGACAAGTGCCCCGTCCGGCGCGCGGACGAGGGAGGCGAGGGCGGCCATGCTGGAGCTGTCGATTCTGGGATTCCTGTACGAGGAGCCCTTGCACGGTTACGAGTTGAAGGCGCGCATCCAGGCACTCAGCGGCCATGTCCGCCCGGTGAGCGACGGCGCGCTGTACCCGGCTCTCACCCGGCTGGCGAAGGCGGACCTGGTCGACCAGCGCACGGAGCCCGGCAGCGGCGCCACGACCCGCCGGATCCTGTCCCTCACCCCGGCGGGCCGCACCCGGCTGCTGGCACGGCTGAGCGACCCCAAGGACGTGGAGATCACCGACGGGCAGCGCTTCTTCACCCTGCTCTCGTTCCTGCGTCATCTGCCGGACCGCGCCGGGCAGGCCGCCGTCCTGCGCCGCCGCCAGGCGTTCCTCGACGCCCCGACCAGCTTCTTCTACCGGGAGGGCGAGCCGGTACGCGCCGAGGAGGCCCCCGACGTGTTCCGGCAGGGCATGCTGCGCATCGCGCGCGCGACCGGGACCGAGGAGCGGGCCTGGCTGACCGAGACCATCCACGCCCTGGAGGCCCCGGTGGCAGGGGAATCGAGGTGACGGACGGTCCCCTCGGCCGCGCCCGGCCGTCGCGATCTGTCCCGACTTCCGGCGGATCGTGACGGAAGGCCTGACACCGGCCGTGAGCCGCTGTCATCATGCGGAACGGGGGTGCGCCATGGGAGAGAGCGACCGGGTGACCGTTCCGCCGCCGAGCGAGGCCGCGACCGACGCGGCGCGCGAGGCGGGTCTCGGCGTCTATCTGCGGGCCTTTCGCGCCCGGCACCGCGAGTCGGACCCGTCCGACCCGTCCGACCGGCCCGACCGGGCCCGGGGCGCCCGGCCGCTCGTGGTGCTGCTGCTCGCCGGCGCATGCCTGGGGACGGCGGTGCTCGGCACCCGGCTGGTCGGGCAGGGACTCGGCATCCCGCTGCTTCTGCTGCCGTTCGGGATCTTCGCCGTGCTGCTGTGGCGTGCGCCGCGACCCGCCCGGGCGGGGTCGGCGCTGCGGCCCGCGGAGTACGTCTACCTCTACGAGCGGGGTCTGGTCTGCCCGGGCACGGACGGCGGGGCCCGGGCGGTGCCCTGGCGGGCGGTCACCGCGATGCGCCAGGACGTGACCCGCACCAGCGTCGACGGCGGCTACACCGGCACCCGTTACGCGTACCGGCTGAGCGTCGGCGGGTCGCGCGAGGTGACGGTCGGGGGATTCCTCGACGAGGAGACGGCCGCGCCGTCGGACGGCTCCCAGGTCCGCGAACTGGCCCAGATCGTCCTGGACGAGACGGTGCGCCGGGCGCTGGCACCGGCCGTGGCGGCGCTGGAGGCGGGTGAGCGCGTCGCGTTCGGCGAGGTGGTGCTGGACGGGGCGGGCATCGGGCTGCCGTCGGGGACAGCGCCCTGGGAGCGGGTACGGCGGTGCGAGTGGCGCGGGGACGGGCTGGTGGTGGTGCGGACGGCCGGGGCGGGCCGCTGGGCACGGGAGTCGCGGGAGATCCCCGACTTCCCGGTCTTCTGGGCACTGGTCAAGGAGCTGTGCCCGCAGGCCCGCGAGTTCCGCCGCTGAGTTTCACCCGAACGGGTGTCTGGTGAATCTTTGGATGCTTTGGGACATTCGAGAGGACGTCAGGGGAGGCGGGGACACCAGAGGTTCGGGGGAGGGCCTGTGACGTACACATCCGCGGGGACGCGGCCGCGCACGGTGGTCGCCGCGCTGCTCGTGTGGTGCGCGGTGGTGTGGGGCCTCGCGCCGGGCGCTCACGGCGCGGCGGGTTCGCCGGACGCGGGAGCGTGGCAGAGGCCGGCGCCCGGGGTCGCGTACCGCACGTTCGACGTGGCGGCGGCGCACGGGACGGTCCGGGTGCATCTGCTGACGGTGGACCTGCGGGCCCCGGGGGCCGATGTCGATCTGCTGTACCCGGGGGCGGTCGCGGCGCGGGAACCGGTCTCCCGGCTCGCCGACACCCGCGGGGCGGTCGCGGGGATCAACGGGGACTTCTTCAACATCTCCGAGACGCAGCATCCGGGCACGGAGGCGACGGGTGCCACGGTCGGCCCGGCGATAGCCGCCGGCCGCGCGCTGAAGGCGGCGGTGCCGCGAGGGCAGCGGTTCGGGCCCGCGCTGCCGCCGGGGACGGGGACGCGCGAGGTGTTCGGGGTGGGGGTGGACCACCGGGCTCGGATGGGCCGGCTCGTCCTGGACGGCGCGGTCACCGACCCGGCGGGCTCGTATCCGCTGGGCGGGTTGAACCAGTACGCGCTGCCCGTGGGGTCCGTCGGCGTCTTCACCTCCGACTGGGGCCCGGTTTCCCGGGCCCGCGCGGTGTGCGGGACGGACCTCGACCGGGCCGCGCCGTGCACCACGGCCGCGTACGAGGTGACGGTGCGGAACGGCCGGGTCGTGGCGGTCGCGGACACCCCGGGGCGCGGCCCGATCGCCGAGGGCACCGAGGTCCTGGTGGGGCGGGAGGCGGGCGCCGGGCGGCTGCGGTCGCTGGCCGTCGGGGATCCCGTCCGCATACGCCACCGTCTGGTGGCGGAGGGTTCCCCGGTCCCGTACCGGTTCGCCGTCGGCGGGTACCCGCTGCTCCGGGCCGGGGTACCGCTGCCGGGGCTCGACGACACCACGGCGGCCGTGCGTTCCGCGGCGGGCGGCACGGACGGCGGACACCGGCTGCTGCTCATGGCTCTGGACGGCGCGCCGGAGTGGCGGGCCGGGATGACGGTCGCCGAGGTGGCGGCGCTGATGAAGGCGGAGGGGGCACGGGACGCGTTCAGTCTGGACGGCGGTGGCTCGTCGACCCTGGTGAGCCGGACACCGGGCGAACCGTCGGTGACGGTGCGCAACCATCCGAGCGGGGGCGCCGAGCGACCGGTGCCGAACGGGATAGGAATCTTCGCGCGCGGCTGAGCCTCACCTCGCCCGGCCGCCACGCGGCGTCACCGAGCGGACCGGGCCGACCCTCGTTAGCGTGGCCGATGGAGACGAAATGCCGTCATCGATCGGAAGCGAGTCATTCCCATGGCCTCACCACCTGAAGGTACGCCGATCTGGGCCGACGCCATGTACCGCGATGTCGAGGGCGCGAAGACGTTCTACGGCGACGTGCTGGGCTGGACCTTCGGAGAATCGTCCTCGGAGTACGGGAACTACACCCAGGCCTACAAGAACGGCAAGGCCGTCGCGGCGGTCGTCCCGCCGATGCCCGGCCAGCAGGGCGAGCCGAAGTCGGCCTGGTGTCTGTACTTCGCCTCGCCGGACGCCGCCGCCACCGCCGCGAAGATCAAGTCGGCGGGCGGCACGGTGCTGATGGAGCCCATGCAGGTGGGCGACTTCGGCACGATGTGCCTGGCGACGGATCCGGCCGGGGTGGCGTTCGGCGTCTGGCAGGCGGGTTCCCACGAGGGCTTCGAACTGCGGGGCGAGCCGGGCGGCTACGCGTGGGCCGAGGTGTTCACGCGCGAACCGGCGAAGTCCGACGCGTTCTTCACGGCCGTTTTCGGTTACGGCTCGAAGAAGGTCAAGGACGAACAGATGGACTTCCGGGTCTTCGAGACCGGTTCCGGTCCCGCGCTGGGCCGCATGGTCATGGGCTCGGAATTCCCGCCCGAGGTCCCGTCGTACGTCCAGATCTTCTTCGCCGTCGACAACTGCGACAAGGCCGTCGAGGCGGCGCAGCGGGCCGGGGGCCGCACGGTGTTCGGCCCGCAGGACAGCCCGTTCGGCCGCTTCGCGGCGATCCTCGACCCGGAGGGCGCGGCGTTCGCGGTGCTCGACATGAAGACGACGGTCGGCGAGATGCCCGAGATGGAGTGACCTCCGCGGACCACAGCGGGCGGATGCCCGGGGCCACGGGGGCTCCGGGCATCCGTGCGTCGGTGGTCGGGGGTCAGGGCCTGAGGCTGGAGATCACGTTGGCGGTGGCGGTGGCCCCTTCGTGGATGGTGGGGGCCATGCTGGTGCCGGCCAGGTAGAAGCCGAGCAAGGCGCAGACCAGGGCGTGGGAGATCTTCAGTCCGCCGTTGCGGAGAAAGATCACGGCCATGATCAGCAGAAGCAGCACCACGGAAATGGAAATGGCCATCGCGCTCACCCTCCTCGCGCCGCGACCGAATTGCGGCGTTTGGCCGACAGTGTGACGGAATGCACGCCCCGCCCGCCCGCGCGGCGGGGCGGCCATCCGGGTGGATTCACCGGCGCCTCCAGTTGCGGACGGCGGATGAGCATGAGAGGGGGCCGGCCGCGAAAGGAGATCGAGCCTCGTTCGGCGGAAGGCGCGACTCTCGGAACGAAGGCGGCCACACCAGAAGCCCACCAGAACCTCAACCCCCGAAACCCCACCCCCCGCACACGACAAAGGCCCACCGACCAGTCAGCCCTGCTCCACAAGGCATTCCGCCCAGTCCAGCGTCCGGTCGCACCACCGGTTCAACAGAACGCGATCATGCCCCACCGCGAGGAGCCCCGCGCCCGTCTCGGCGCGGTAGGTCTCGACGGCGGCGACCAGGGCGGCCGTGGTGGAAGCGTCGAGCATGGCGGTCATCTCGTCGCAGATCAGCCAGCGGGGACGCAGGATCAGGGCGCGGGCCAGGCAGGCACGCTGGAGCTGGCCGTCGCTGACCTCGTGCGGGCGACGGGTGAGCAGGTCGTCGGTGAGGCCGACGGCCGGCACGAGGGCGGCCAGGCGCTCGGGGATCTCGTCGCGCCGGCCGGTCGCGCGCAGGGGTTCGGCGATCAGGTCGGCGAGCCGCAGGCGCGGGTCGGCGGAGAGCCGGGGCTGCTGGAAGACGACCCCGACGGCGGTGCGCTGGGCGCGCGGGGCGCGGTGCCGCCAGGCCCGGATCTCCGTACCGTCGAGGACGACCCGGCCGGCGTCGGGGCGGTGCAGCAGGGCGGCGACCCGGGCGAGGGTCGACTTGCCGCAGCCGCTCGGGCCGAGCAGACCGACGGACTCGCCGGGGGCGACGGTGAGCGAGGCACCGCGGAAGACGGGGGCGCGGCGGCTGTATCCGGCGGTGACGTCGTGGAGTTCAAGCACGGTCGGCGTCTCCCGGCTCTCCGTGGGGGTGGTGGCAGGCGACCTGGGCCCGTATGTCGGGGCGGACGGCGCAGGCGGCGGTCGCGCGGGGGCAGCGAGGCGCGAAGGCGCACCCTTCGGGGAGGTTGGACAGTTCGGGCGGGAGTCCGGGGATGGGGGTGAACTCCCGTTCCGGGAGGGCGTCGAGGAGGCCGCGGGCGTACGGGTGGCGGGGGCCGGACCCGTCGAAGAAGCGGGCGGCGGGGGCGGTCTCGACGATCCGCCCGGCGTACATCACGGCCACCCGGTCGGCGACGCGCCGGGCGGCGGCCAGGTCGTGGGTGATGAGCAGCAGGGCCTTGCCCGTGTCGGTGTGCCGGCGCAGTTCGTCGGCGGTGCGGTCGACGAGTTCGCGGTCGAGCCCGGTGGTGGGTTCGTCGGCGAGCAGCAGGGGCGCGTCGCCGATCAGGGCGAGCGCGGTGGCGGCGCGCTGCGCGAGGCCGCCGGACAGTTCGTGCGGGTAGCGGTCGAGGTGCCCGGCCGGAAAGGCGGCCCGTTCGGCGGCGGCTTCCGCGGCCGCCCGCCGTTCCCGCCGGGGCGTGCCGGTGAGCTCCCGGACGGTCTCCTCCAGCTGGGACCGGACGGTCCGTACGGGGGTGAGGTGGGCGGCGGGGCTCTGCGGTACGAGGCCGACGAGCCGTCCTCGTACGGTGCGGGCGAGGGTCCGTTCGTCGGCGGCGAGGAGGTCGAGGCCCGGACGCCCCCCGGCCCGCAACACGGCACTGTGCCCCGCGTCCGCCGCGTCCGCCGAAGCCGCCGAAGCCGCCAGCCAGGCCGTGCCCCGCGCCTCCGCGTTGGCGGGCAGCAGGCCGAGGAGGGCGGAGGCGAGAACGGACTTGCCGCAGCCGCTCTCGCCGACGAGGGCCAGGCACTCCCCCGGCGCCAGGTCGAAGGACGCGTCGGAGACGGCCGCGACGCCGCGCCCGCCCCGCAGCCGGAAGCGCACGCTCAGGTCGCGGACGCTCAGCAGGGCGGTGGTGGCGCGTTCGGCGGTGACGGCGTCCAGGGCGTGGGCGATCCGCTCGTTCACAGCATCAGCTCCGATCGGCGGCGCGGGTTGAGCCGGTCGCGCCAGACGCCGGCGAGTCCGGCGATGGCGAGGGTGGGGACGATGAGCAGCAGGCCGGGGAAGAGGGTGGGCCACCAGTCGCCGGCCAGCAGCGAGGAGCGGGCCGTCTGGACGAGGTTGCCGAGGCTGGCCTGGTGGCTGGGCAGGCCGAGGCCGAGGAAGGAGAGCGCCGACTCGTGCCACATGGCGTGCGGCACCATCAGCACGGCGGCCAGCCCGGCCTGCGGCAGCACCGCGGGCAGCAGGTGCCGGACGGCGATCCGCCACCGGGACGCGCCGCCGGAGATCGCCGCGTCGACGAAGGGCCGGGAGCGCAGCGAGAGCACCTCGGAGCGGACGATCCGGGCCGTGGACAGCCAGTGGGTGACCGCCACGGAGGCGATCACGGGCCAGACGCCGGGCCGGAACATGGCGACGACGAAGATGCCGAGCAGCAGATGCGGTACGGACGAGAAGCCGTCGACGACCCGCATGAGGAGGCGGTCCACGCGTCCGCCGAGCGCGCCCGCCGCGGCGCCGACGGCGGTGCCGATGACGGTGGCGACGAGGGCGGCGACCAGGCCGACGAGCAGCGAGACGCGCAGCCCGTAGACGCAGCGCAGCAGCAGGTCCCGGCCGAGGTCGTCGGTGCCGAAGGGGTGGGACCAGGACGGCGGCCGGAGTTTGCTCGCGAGGTCCACGGCCTGTTCGTCGAGCTGGACGAGCGGCGGGACGACGAGGACGGCGGCGAGGACGAGCCCGGTGACGAGCGCGGAGCTCCACAGCCGGAGCCGGCGGGTGCGCGGATCAGCCATCGAATCCCACCCGGGGGTCGGCGAGCCCGTACAGCAGGTCGGAGAGGAGGTTGCCGAGCAGGACGGCGGCGGTGGCCAGCACGGTCAGCGCGGCGAGCAGCGGGAAGTCGACGGAGACGGCGGCCTGGACGGTGGCGGCGGCGATGCCGGGCCAGCTGAAGACGCTCTCGACGAGGAGGGCTCCGGTGATGAGTTCGGGGACCCGGGAGCCGACGAGGGTGAGCATGGGCAGCATCCCGGAGCGCAGGGCGTGGCCGGTGAGGACGGTGCGCTCGGCGAGACCCCGGGCGCGGGCGCCGCGCACCGGGTCCTCCTCCAGCGCGTCGGCGACGCCCTGCCGGACGTACAGGAAGAACCACGGCAGCTGGGAGACGCCGAGGACGAGCGCGGGCAGGACGAGGTGGTGGGCGACCTGGCCGGCGGTGACGGTGTCGCTGGCGGTGTCGGTGAGTCCGCCGACCGGCAGCGCGCCGAGGGTGAGCGAGAAGAACCAGATGGCGAGCAGGCCGAGCCAGAAGGCGGGGGCGGCTTCGAGGGTGTACGCGGCGGAGCTGACGGCCCGGTCGACGAGGCCGCCGCGGCGCCGGCCGGCGAGGACGCCGAGGGCGGTGCCGAGGGTGACGGCGACGAGGAAGGCGGTGGCGGCGAGCAGCACGGACCAGCCGATGCGTTCGGCGATCACGTCGGCGACGGGCTGGCGCATGACGCCGGAGTCGCCGAGATCGAGGCGTACGGCGTGGCTCAGCCAGTCCCACCACTGGGTGAGCCAGGGCCGGTCGGTGCCGAGGTTGGCGCGCAGCTGGTCGAGGTTCTCCTGGGAGGCGGTGAGTCCGGCGGCGCCGGCGTAGGCGCGTACGGGGTCGAAGGGGGAGGCTGCGGCGACGGCGAACACCGCGAGGGTGACGGCGAGGAGGACGGGGACGGCGGCGAGCGCGCGCCGTCCCGTCATCCGCGCCATGGCCGCCCAGGGGAGGCGGCGGCTCACTGCGCGGTGCCTCCGGAGTCCTTCGTGCCCGCTGCCCCGGCGGGAGCGGTGGTCTTCGCCGCTCCCGGAGCGCCCTTCGGCTTCCAGTCCTCGATGTTCCACCAGGGGCCGGAGCCGAGGCCGTGGTCGTGCGGCTCGACCTGGGTGGTCAGGCCGCCGGCGCCGGTCTCCCAGCGGTCGCTGACGACGTAGAGGTGGTCGACGTGGGTGAGGAAGGTGTAGCCGGGGTTCTTCGCCAGCTGCCGCTGGATCGTGTCGTACGCGGCGCGCCGCTTGGCGGGGTCGTCGGTGCGGCGGCCGTCCTCCAGGGCGCGGTCGACGACCGGGTCGCTGTACTGGGCCATGTTGTTGAAGCCGTCGCCCGCGAGGGAGGACTTCAGCATCAGGTACTGGTCGAAGTCGGGGTCGCCGGGCGAGCCGCCGCCCGCGAGGACGGCGTCGGTCCTCATCCGGGGCTCGATGACCTCCCAGGTGCCGGCCTGGGTGGTCAGCGCGATGCCGGCCTTCTTGGCGTCGGAGGCGTAGGCGAGGGCGTGGTCCTGGCGGAGCTTGTCGCCGGAGAGGTACCAGAGGGGGAAGGCGGCGCGGACGCCGTTCTTGACGCGGACGCCGTCGGGGCCGGGCTTCCAGCCGGCCTCGTCGAGGATCTTCCGCGCGCCGGCGAGGTCGTGGCGGCGTTCGGTGCCCTTCGCGAACCAGGGGCTGTCGGTGGGGACCGGCCCGTAGGCGGGCTTGCCGGCGCCTTCGAGGATCCGGTCGACCATGGCCTGGCGGTCGACGGCGAGGTCGAGGGCACGGCGGATCGCGGGGTCACCGGCGACCTTGTTGTGGCTGGGGAGGGTGACCTGGCGGTAGTCGTAGGTGGTGGCCCGGTAGGTCTTGTACGTCTTCTTCGCGGCGCCGTCCGCGAATCCGGCGGCGAGGTTGGGCGGCAGGACGGCGGCGTCGAGGTCGCCGGCGCGCAGCCGGGTGGCGCGGACGTCGTCGTCCTTGACGACGGCCATGGTGAGCTTCTTCACGGCCGGGGCGCCGCCCCAGTAGTGCGGGTTGGCGGTGAAGGTGAGCTTCTCGCCCTTGGACCAGCCGGTGAGGACGTAGGGGCCGGTGCCGATGGGCCGGGTGGTGAACGGGCCGGTGTTGACGTCCTGCTTCCCGGCGATGTGCGCGGGCGCGATGGCGAGGACGGTGCGCTCGGCGAAGGGCGCGTAGGGGTACGCGAGGGTGAAGACGACGGTGTCGTCCCCGACCGCCCGGACATCCTTCACGGCGTCGAGTTCGGTGCGGGAGGCGTTGTTGGTCTTCGGGTCGAGGATGGTGCGGTACGTGAAGACGACGTCGGCGGCGGTGAAGGGCCGGCCGTCGCTGAACGTCACGCCCTTGCGCAGCTTGTACGTGTACGTCAGGCGGTCGGCGCTCACGGTCGGCAGGGCGGCGGCGAGGGCGGGCTTCAGTTTCATGTCCGCGTCGAAGGCGAGCAGCCCGTCGAAGATCTTGGAGTTGCCGTCCTTGCCGTAGCCGAGGAGGGGGCTGAGGCTGTCGGGTTCGAAGGCGACGCCGACGACCGCGGAGTCCTTCGGTCCGCCGGCTCCGGTGGTGCCGCCGGGGGCGGAGCAGGCGGCCGCGGTGAGGGCCACGGCCCCGGCGAATATCGCGGCCCGTAGGGGACGGGCGATTCGGGCGGCCATGGTGTCCACACCCCTCTGGGACTCTTTTGAAGATCAACTGTTTTTGCGAACAGCTTGCAATTAAACAGTATGTAGAGGGGTGGGGACACCCAGGGCCCCTTACCGGGAGTCGGCCGGGAACTACCGGGGAGCGGGCAGGTCGACCAAGGCCGCGAGAGCGTCCTGGTGCCGGCCGGCCGAACCCAGCGCCGTCTGGGCCGACTTGGCCCGCTTGAGCGCGAGGTGCGCGGGGTGCTCCCAGGTCATGCCGATGCCGCCGAGCAGCTGCACGCACTCCTCGGCGGCGTGCACGGCGGTCCTCGCGCAGTACACCTGGGCGACGGCCACGGTCAGCTCGGCGTCGGCGGCCCCGGTCGCCAGCGCGTCGGCGGCGGCCCGGGCGGCCGCCCGGGCGCCCACCAGTTCCAGCCACAGCCGGGCCATCCGGTGCTTGAGCGCCTGGAAGGAGCCGACCGGCCGGTTGAACTGGTGACGCTCCCGGGTGTGCCGGACGGTCTCCTCCAGACACCACTCGGCGAGCCCGAGCTGCTCGGAGGCGAGCAGGCCCGCGCCCGCGAGCAGCCCGCGCCGGACGGCCGCCCGGCCGGTGGCGGCGTCGGCGAGCCGGACGCCCGGTGCGGAGCGCGCGTCGACGACGGCGAGCGGGCGGGTGAGGTCCAGCGGGACCTGCGGGGTGATCACCGCGTCGGCGGCCGGGACCGCGTACAGCCCGTCGGCACGCGGCACGAGCAGGACGTCGGCGGCGGCCGCGTCCGCGACGGCCGGGACGGGTCCGCCGGTCACCGGGTCGGCACCGGGGGCGGTGGACAACGGGACGGCGAGGACGGCGACGCGCTCGCCGCTCGCGAGTCCGCCGAGCAGGTCCGCCGTGGGACCGTCCGGGAAGCCGAGGGCGCCAAGGACGAGCAGCGTCTCGGTCGCCATGACGGCACTGGTGAGGTACGGGGCGGGGGTCACCGCGCGGCCCAGCTCCTCCAGCACCACCGCGGCCTCGCGGTGGCTCGCGCCCTGGCCTCCGAGCTCCTCGGGGACGAGCAGACCGGCGGCGCCGATCCGGCCGGCGAGGGCGTCCCACAGACCGGGGAGGTACGGGCTGTCGCCCTCGGCTCGGGCGAGGACGGTCCGCGCGTCGGCCCGGTCGGCGAGCAGGGCGCGGACGGCGGCGCGCAGGTCGTCCTCGGTGTCGGAGTACAGCAGGTCCGGCTCGGCGGGCGGCGCCACCGGTCCGAGGACGATGCCGGTGCCGGTGCCGGTGTGGGTCTCGGCGGCGGAAGCCGCCTCGTCAGCGGGCGTGGTGTCGGTCGCGGTCATCGGGCGAGGTCCTTCCAGGCGACGTCCTTGTCGTTGCGCGGTTCGGGCGGCAGGCCGAGCACCCGCTCGGCCACGATGTTGAGCAGCACCTCGCTCGTGCCGCCCTCGATCGAGTTGCCCTTGGCGCGCAGATAGCGGTAGCCCGCGTCGCGGCCGGTGAAGTCGACGAGGTCGGGCCGGACCATCGTCCAGTCGCCGTACAACAGGCCCTCGTCGCCGAGGAGTTCCAGTTCCAGGGCGCTGATCTCCTGGTTGAGCCGGGCGAATCCGAGCTTCATGGCGCTGCCCTCGGGACCGGGCTGGCCGGCGACGAGCTGCTGGCGCAGCCGTTCGCCGGTGAGCCGGGCGACCTCGGCGTCCACCCACAGGTCGAGCAGCCGGCGGTGCAGCTCGTGGGTACGGAGTTCGGGGCGGGCCCGCCAGGTCGCGGCGGCCTTGCCGATCATGCCGCCCTCGCGCGGGATGCGGCTGCCGCCGATGGAGACCCGCTCGTTCATGAGGGTGGTCTGGGCGACCCGCCAGCCGTCGCCGACCGCGCCGAGGCGGTGGGCGTCGGGGATCCGTACGCCGGTCAGGAAGACCTCGTTGAACTCCGCCTCGCCGGTGATCTGGCGCAGCGGCCGGACCTCGACGCCGGGATCGGTCATGTCGCAGACGAAGTAGCTGATGCCCTGGTGCTTGGGCAGGTCCGGGTCGGTGCGGGCGAGGAGGATCGCCCAGCGGGCCAGATGGGCGCTGGAGGTCCACACCTTCTGGCCGTCGACCATCCAGGTGTCGCCGTCGCGCACGGCCCGGGTGCCGAGGGCGGCCAGGTCGGAGCCGGCGCCGGGCTCGCTGAACAACTGGCACCAGACCTCCTCCCCCACCCACAGTGGCCGCAGGAAGCGTCGCTTGATCTCCTCGGAGCCGTACGCGAGGAGGGTCGGGGCGGCCATGCCGAGGCCGATGCCGATCCGGCGCGGGTCGTTGTCGGGGGCTCCTGCTGCGGCGAGTTCGGCGTCGACAACGGCCTGGAGGGCACGCGGGGCGCCGAGTCCGCCGAGGCCGGCCGGGTAGTGCACCCAGGCGAGGCCGGCGTCGAAGCGGGCGCGCAGGAAGTCGCCGCGGTCAGTGGTGGCGGGCGGGTGGGCGGCGAGCAACTCCCGCGTACGGGCGACGAGTCCGGCCGCGTCGACCGGCTCCACGGCCGCACCCTCGGCGGGCTCGGCGGCCGTGCCCTTGGCGCGGTCGGCGGTCATGCGCGGACTCCTTCCGGCAGGACGACGACGCGGCCGGTGGTGGTTCCGTCGGCGATCCGCTGGACGGCGTCGGCCGCGTCGGCGAACGGCACGCGCTCGCTCACGTAGGGCTTGATCAGGCCCTTGGCCGCGAGTTCCGTGAGGGTGTCGTGGCAACTGCGCACGGCGGCCGGGTCCTTGACGGCGTACAGGCCCCAATGGAGGCCCAGAATCGAGTAGTTCTTGACCAGGGCGTGGTTGAGGGCGGGGGCGGGCACGGTGCCGCTGGCGAAGCCGACGACCACGATCCGGCCCTCGAAGGCGACCAGTTTGGCGGACTGCTGGTAGGCGGCCCCGCCGACCGGGTCGTAGATCACGTCGGCGCCGCGGCCGCCGGTGGCCTCCTTGACGGCTGCGACGACGTCCTCGCTTCGCCGGTCGACGACGATGTCGCAGCCGAGTTCACGGGCGACGGCGGCCTTGTCCGCGCCGCCGACGACACCGATGACCGTGGCGCCGGCGGCCTTGCCGAGCTGAACGGCGGCGCTGCCGACGCCGCCCGCGGCGGCGTGCACGAGCAATGTCTCGCCCGCGCGCAGCCCGGCCCGGCGGTGCAGGCCGAACCAGCCGGTCTGGTAACCGATGTGGAGGGCGGCGGCCTCGGCGTCGTCCAGCGCGTCCGGGGCGGAGAACAGTCCGGCCTCGTCGGCGACGGTGTACCCGGCGAGTCCGCCGTACGGAAGGGCGGGCGTCGCGAGGACCCGGCGGCCGTCCTCGGTCTCGGCGCAGATCTCCACGCCGGGGGTGAAGGGCAGCGGGGGCCGCACCTGGTACTGGCCCCGGCAGAGCAGCGCGTCGGGGAAGTTGAGGCCGGTGGCGCGCACCTTCAGGAGCACCTGCCCGGGGCCGGGCACGGGCGGGCCGGTCTCCTCACGGCGCATCACCTCGCCGGGTTCGCCGTTCTCACGCACTCGCCATGCCTGCATGCGGGCCTCCAGGTGCCGTGGTCCCCTGCCGCGCGGTCGGGTGCCGCGCGCACGATGCGACGCATACTAAGCGGTCGCTTGGGTCCTGGGAACCGGGTACCGGAAACTTCCCGGCCGTGCCCCGCGGCCCACGACCGGAAGGACTGCCCACCGGACCATCGGAAGGGATGCCCGGCGGCCCGCCGGAAAGACCGCCCGAACGAACGACCCGCGAGAACCGCTCGGCAGGGCTTCACCAGGGGGCTCAGGCGGGCCGCTCGGGGGACTTCGGCCGCGCCCGTACGTGCATCCGCTCACCCTGCGGCCCGAACAGGCTCAGGTACTCCACCGACCGCTCCCCCACCGGCCCGAACCAGTGCGGGACCCGGGTGTCGAACTCGGCCGCCTCGCCTGCACCCAGCTCCACGTCGTGCTCGCCGAGGACCAGCCGCAGCCGCCCGGAGAGGACGTACAGCCACTCGTATCCCTCGTGGACGCGCGGATCAGGGGTCTCGGGGCCCGGTTCGTGGACGACCTTGTACGCCCGCAGTCCGCCGGCCTGCCGGGTGAGCGGGTACAGGGTGCGGCCGCGGCGCACCAGGGGGCGGGGCCGCACCCGGGGGTCGCCGGCCGGGGGCGCGCCCACGAGGTCGTCGAGCGGGACCTGGTGGACGCGGGCGATCGGCAGCAGCAGTTCGAGGCTGGGCTTGCGCTGCCCGGACTCCAGGCGGGAGAGCGTGCTGACCGAGATACCGGTGGCGGCCGAGAGTTCGGCCAGGGTGGCACCGCGCTCGCGCCGGAGGCGGCGCAGCCGGGGGCCGACCTCGTTCAGGACCGCGTCGATGTGTTCTTCTTCCGTCACTCGCCCTATTGCAGAAACGGCAAGAGAATTTGTCAATCCCGCGTGGTCAGGTGCGTTGTGGCAGCGGCCGGGGCCGTGACACCGTCGCGCCGCGTACACACCCACAGCAGGAACCCGAGACCACTGAAGGCGGCACCCAGAACGCACACGGCACCCCAGCCCGCCGCCGCGTAGAGGGAGGTCGCGGCGAGGGCGCCGGTGGCGCTGCCGATCGAGTAGAAGACCATGTAGCCGCCGATCAGCCGGCTGCCCGCGTCGGGGTGAAGCGCGTGGATGAGGGTCTGGTTGGTGACGTGGACCGCCTGCACGGCGAGGTCGAGCAGGATCACTCCGACGACGAGGGCGACGAGCGAGCCGCGGGTGAGCGACAGCGGCAGCCAGGAGACGACGAGCAGCGCCAGGGCGACGCCGGTGGTACGCCGGGAGAGCCCGCGGTCGTTCAGCCGGCCCGCCGCGGTCGCGGCCAGCGCGCCGACGACACCGATCAGCCCCAGCGCCCCGATCGCGCTGTGCGACAGGAAGTACGGGGCCTCGCTGAGCGGCAGCGCGACGCTGCTCCACAGGGTGCTGAAGGCCGCGAAGACCAGCAGCCCGAACAGGGCGCGGAGCCGCAGCAGTCGCTCCCGCGCGAACAGGGTGACGGTGGAGCGCAGCAGCCGTCCGTAGCGCAGGGGTTCCGGCGGGGTGACGGCGCGGCGCGGCAGGACGCGGAAGAGGACCAGGGCGAGCAGGGCGGTGAGCACCGCCGAGGCGAGGTAGACGGAACGCCAGCCCGCGAGGTCGGCCAGCAGCCCGGACACCGTACGGGCGAGCAGGATGCCGACGACCACGCCGCTGGTGACCAGTCCGACGACCCGCCCGCGTTCGCCGGGCGGGGCCAGTGAGGCCGCGTAGGCGACCAGCGTCTGTGTGACGACCGCGAGCAGCCCCACGGCGGCCATGCCGGCGAGCAGGACCGCCGCGGTGCGGGCGGCCGCCACCACGGCCAACGCCACAACGAGCACCAGCAGTTGGGTGACGACGAGCCGTCTGCGGTCGGCCAGGTCGCCCAGCGGTACGAGGAAGAAGAGCCCCAGTCCGTATCCGACCTGCGTGAGGGTGACCACGCCGCCGACGAGTGCCTGGCTCATCGCGAGGTCGTGCCCCATCGTCACGAGGAGCGGCTGCGAGAAGTACACATTGGCCACCGCCGCCGCACAGGCGACGGCGAACAAGAGGACGACGCCCCGGGACAGGACGAACGCGGCCCCGTCCCGGGCCGTTGATGCCGCCGGGGCCTCATGGTCACCTGCGTCGCCGGGCATCGGCACTCCCCCTTCACCTTCAAAGCTGGTTGCAATTTGCTACCAGAAGCTGGGGCGACGGTACGGCCTCTTGGTAGCATGTTGCAACCAGAACGCGAGGAGGGCCGCCATGGCCACCAGGACACGGTTCGACGACAGCGACTGCCCGGTCGCCCGGTCGGTGGACGCGATCGGCGACTGGTGGTCCCTGCTGATCGTCCGGGACGCCTTCGACGGGAGCCGGCGCTTCGGGGAGTTCCAGCGCAGCCTCGGGGTGGCGAAGAACATCCTCACCGCGCGCCTGCGGAGCCTGGTCGCCGGTGGCGTCCTCGCGTCCGTCCCCGCCTCGGACGGCAGCGCCTACCGGGAGTACGCGCTGACCCCGAAGGGCGAGGCCCTCTTCCCCGTCGTCGTGGCCCTGCGGCAGTGGGGCGAGCAGCACTTCTTCAGCCCCGGCGAAGAGCACTCCGAGCTGGTCGACCGGCGGCACGAACAGCCCCTCCGCCCCCTGGAGGTGCGGTCCGCGGACGGGCGGACGGTGCGGCCCGGCGACACCACGGTCCACAAGGTTCCCCGCCCCTGATCCGGGCGGCCGGGGTGGGCGGGACGGGCGCGGGGGCTCCGCCGGGCGGATGAAACCCCGCCGGTCGGGCTGCGCGGGAAGCGGGAGCGGGCGAGGATCGGCCACAGTGGCCGGAATCCGGCTGTCGCGCTCCCCGCGGAACGGCCCTCCACCCCGGAAGGACGGGACCCCCCATGCTCGGTACGGACTTCAGCACCGGCTCACCCGACTGGCTCGACCTCGGCAGCCCCGACACCGAGGGCGCCGCCACGTTCTACGGCCGGGTCTTCGGCTGGGACTTCGCGACGGCCGGGCCCGACGCGGGCGGCTACGGCTTCTTCCAGCAGGACGGCAAGATCGTCGCGGCCCTCGGCCCGCTCACCGAGAAGGGCGCGGCCACCGCCTGGAACATCTACTTCAACACGCCGGACGCCGACGCGACTGTCCGTACGGCGGAGCAGGGCGGCGGCCGGGTCCGGGTGCCGGCGCGCGACGTGATGGAGGCGGGCCGGACGGCCGCGCTGACCGACCCGGGCGGCGCGGACTTCGCGCTGTGGCAGCCGCGTTCCATGCCGGGTCTGGAACGCACCTCGCAGAAGAACACCCTGGTGTGGATCGAGCTGCACACCGCCGACCCGGAGTCCGTCCTCGCCTTCTACGGCACGCTGTTCGGCTGGCGCTGGCAGGCGATGGAGACGCCCGGCATGACGTACCGGGTGATCTCGACCGCCGAGGGCGATGTCCAGGACGCCTCCTTCGGCGGCGCGGCCCCGCTCCAGCCGGGCGCCGAACAGGCGCGCTGGATCCCGTACTTCATGGTGGAGGACCCGGACCGGACCGCCGCCTCCGTCGTGGAGAGCGGCGGCTCGGTCCCCATGGCGCCCGAGGACGTGCCGGACGTAGGCCGGATCGCGTGGTTCGCCGACCCCTTCGGCGCGCCCTTCGCGGTCCTGAAGCCGGCCGTGTGAACCAGGGCGCTCATGTGCGGCGGAGCCGCCCACGACCTGGTCAGCGGGTCTCGGGCGGATTCCGCTCCGCCACCACGCGCGGGTGCGCGAACTCCGTGTTGTCGATGACGAGATCCATCCGCGGCAACGGGTCGGCCTCCCGCAGATAGACGCGTTCGGCCGCCAGGTACCGGTCGCGGTGGATGGCCTCCGCGCCGGACCCGGCCCAGTCCTGGTCGCGTTCGGCGCCCCGGCGCACGGACAGTTCCTCGGCCACGTCCAGCCAGATCCGGAAGTCCCAGTACGCGTCGATCCCGGGCCGGAACGCGAAGACGCCGTCCACGATCAGCACCGCGTCCGGGGCCAGCGGGGACGTCCGCGCGGAGTGGTCCTCCTGGGTCAGCGGATCGATGGCGCACAGCACGCACGACGTGACCGCCGGCGACCGGCAGGGGTCCAGCAGAAGCCGGCGGACCGCCTCGTAGTCGTACGCGTTGCGGTAGTAGCCCTCGCCCGACTCCCGGTCGTACAGGTGCCGGTCCTTCCACGGGTTCTTGAAGTCGTCCAGGGTGGCCCGGAGTACGGGGCGTCCCACGGCGGCGATCCGCCCGGCCAGTTCGTGCCCGAAGCTCGTCTTCCCGGCGGCGGTGAAGCCGTCGATGCCCACCAGCAGCCGGCCCGCGCCGCGGGCGAGGACGCGCCGGGCCGTCTCCTCGACCAGCGCGCCGCGTTCGGCCGAGAGAGCCGGCGGACACGGCTGCCGCCAGGACGAGACCGCGTGACGGATGTCCGCCCGTGGTGATGTCATACGGCGAACCTACCGGCAGGCGGTCCATCCGTTCCAGGGGCATCAGAAGGCCCAGATCCCCTTCCGGTCTCAAGGATGAGGGCGGGGGAAGATCTCGAAGGCGACCGCCGGGCGGCCGTCGAAGCGGGGCGCCGCGTGGGCGGTGGTCTCGGCGAGGAAGTCCCGGACGTACTCCTCGGCGGGCCGGTCGGTCAGCTCCTCCAGATACGTACGGTGGGCGAGCAGCGAGCGGACGGCGCGGTCCAGGCCGGGGCGGGCGTCGACGGCGTGGGTCGGGGTGGTCGAGCCGGCGACGGCGACCCAGCGGACGCCGTTCCACGGCCGCAGGTCCGCGTCGAACAGTTCGGGGAAGATCCAGCGGTTGCCCGCGTCCGCCGCCGCGTCGAGGGTGGCGCGGCCGACGGCGCGGTGGTCGGGGGTGTTCCAGAAGCCGCCCGGGCTCGGGCCCCAGGTGTCGCGGTGGTTGAGGGTGATCACGAGTTCGGGGCGGTGGCGGCGGATCGCGGCGGCGATGTCGCGGCGCAGCGCGAGCCCGTACTCGATCACGCCGTCCCGGTGCCCCAGGAACTCCACGGTGGTCACACCGACCACGGCCGCGCTCTCGCGCTGTTCGGCCTCGCGCACCTCGGCGCAGTCGGCCGGGGCGAGCGAGTCGATGCCGGCCTCGCCCCGGGTGGCCAGGACGTAGCCCACCTGCTTGCCCGCGTCGGTCCAGGCGGCCACGGCGGCGGCGCAGCCGTACTCCAGGTCGTCGGGATGGGCGACGACGGCGAGGGCGCGCTGCCAGTCGGTGGGCATCTCTTCGAGTCGCTGGTCGCTCATGCGCGCAGAATACGGCGGGCACCTCCGCACGGCTGAGCCGACGCTCAGGAGTTGTCACCAGCGGGACCGGCTGAGCTGGTGAAGAGGAACGACCGAGGCAGCCCGGTAGTCACCCATGAGGCATCCGACTTGACACAGGCGCTCATTCGGCAGTCTTTCTGTCACCAGAGAGGTCTGTCGGGCTGTGCACCGGAATGGGGAACTACGGGTTTGACCCGGGGACCTACGCCGGCGCTGCCTTCCACCCCGTAGAGGAGTAGCGTGCCGCCTGCCTTCGTTCACCGGATCACGAGGTACGACCCCGCCGACCGTGACGAACACGGCACCTACCAGGGCGTGGAGGAGGCGGTCAGCGACCACGGACCGGTCGAGGCCGCATACCTGGAGGCGATCTCCGCGTTCGCGGAAGCTGCGGGCATTGACCGGCTGGAGATTCGTGAGCCCTCTGTCACCGGGCACGTCCACTTCGGTGCCCAACCGGCGGTCGAGGGGCACGGTCTCAGCGGGCTCTTCCCGGCTGACCTCGCCGGTTACCACGACGGGGCCGAGGTCTCCCTGGCGATGGCCCTGGAGCTGATCCGCGTCATGCTCCGTGAGCAGGGCGCCTGGTGCCGGCTGGAAGCGGAAGACGTTTTCGCCGTGCACGTCGGAGGGGACCAGTACGTGTATGTGGGCAGCGACCAGCCCTGCGCAGACGCCGTGGCCCGTACGCGGGAACTCGGCCTCTTCGCGGAACGGCTGCCGGGCTCGCCCTTCGCCGCGGAACCAGAGGTGACAGAAGCCGCCGACGAAGGGTTCTGGGCATCGGTGTGCACCGAGCTGGTGGCGCGACAAGGCCTGCTCCTGGAGGAAACCCACATCGTCAACGCCACACGCTGGCACCGTCTCACCACGGAAAACCTCAACGCGGTGCGCGCCCGTCTCGGCCCGCGCGCCTTGCTGACCGTCTGGCCCGACCTGCAACCTGACGTCGGCGCGGTCCTGACCGCGCTGCCGTCCGAATGGCATATCGAATTCGTCTGGGAGACGAAGGACGGAACGATCAGAGACGTGATCATCGATGAGACCCAGCACCAGGAGCTCGCTGCCCTGGTAGCCGACGCGCGAGCGGCCCGCGCGCTGTCCCTCTACACCGACGAACGCAGTCCACTGCTCCAAGCCGTTCTACCCGACAGCGACGGTGTGCTGCGCGCACGATGGTGACCCGATTCATGAGCCGAAGCTCGGCTTGTGATGTATCCACTCGTCTTCGTCAGTGGAACAGGTGATCGTGGTGATCATCATGCGGAAAACTGTGTGCGTGGATCGAGGACCACGGCGTCCGCCACCACGGCTTCGGCGGCCTGGCGTACACGTCCTCCTCCGAAGGTGAGACTGACTAGAGCATTCCACGAGCAATCAGTGAGCGTCGCTCGCCCCCGGGACGGGCCCCTCGCCGGAGCGGGTCACGCCGGCCGCCAGGGCTCGGGCGGCGTCGGCGAAGAACTGCTCGTCGGCGTCGCGGGCGAGGCCGAGGACCACGCCCTGGGTGAGACCGACGAACAGGGCCCTGAGCGCGGTGACCAGACGGTGCGCCTGGTGTGGCGTCACGACCCCGCCCTCGTGCGCGCGGCCGGTGAACAGTTCGGCCAGCCGGTCCTCCTGCGCCTCGATGGACTCGGCGAGCCGGGTGGCCAGAGCGGCGTCGTGGACGGCCATGTCCAGAAGGGTGATCTGGAGCGACAAGGCGGCATGCGCGCCGGGAGCGTCGCTCTCGCGCCGGGAGTGGCGCGCGAAGGCGTCGACGGCGTCGAGGAGGCCGAGGTCGGCGGGCACCGCCCGCGCGATCTCCTCGTAGTGCGGCCGCAGGTACTCGGTGACGAGGGCGACCACCAGGCCGGCCTTGCTGCCGAACAGCGAGTAGACGGCGCCGGTGGTCAGACCGGCCCGTTCGGCGATCTCGTCGAGCCGGGCGCGGTAGCCGTCCCGGGTGACGACCTCGGACGCGGCGGCCAGCAGGGCGCGGCGGTTGCGTTCCTTGGCCTCGGCTCTCGTCATTCTCATAATCTCATTATTACAGTAACGTGATTATGGAAGCATCCCCTCGGAAGGAGCTCGCATGTCCCGGAACCAGACCCTGTCGTCGCCCCGCGTGTCCGTCGCGCCGGCGGGGATCGTCGCGGACGGCGTCTTCAAAGTGCTGCTGGCGGCGGTGTCCGGCATCGGCGCGGCCCCACTCGGCGACCTGCTCGGTGTGGAGACGTGGCTGATGGCGGTATGCGCGGTGGCCCTGCTGGCCGGGGGCGCGAGCGAACTCGCCTGGCGGCGCCGGCGGCCGGCGGCCGTGTACCTGCGGCTGATGATCGCGTACGACAGCGGCTGGGCGCTGGCGGCACTCGCCGGAGGTCTGGTGGCCTGGCGGGGCGGGACGGCCGGCGGCGAACTGTGGATCGGGTACCAGACCGTGGCCCCGCTGGTGTTCGCCGCGCTGCTGACGGCGGCCTCCGCGCCGCGCCCCTCGGCCGCCGAAGCCTGAGCCCCGGCGGTCGCTCTCGGCCCCGGCGCCCAACAACTCGCTGCCCTTGGTCCTTTCCGTGAACCGGACATCGCCGAAGTCACCGCGTACGGCGGCGGCGACCGATCCGTTCACGATGCTCGGGTGGCTCGCGGTGTGGCGCTGGGCGTGCGCCACCGCGTCAAGACACAGCGCACCCTCCCGCCCTGCCCCGAGCAGCGAGAACGCGCCGAGACAGGAGCCGTCCCGGTCCAGGGCGGCCAGGTTTTCCAGCACGAGCGAGTGGCTCACGCCGTGATACGCGTACACGGTCGACGGCAGGCCCTGGGTCACGAGCCACTGGGCGAGCGTCCGTTCGGGAAAGTAGTTGCCGCGCGGGGTGGTGTCGGGGCCGATGGCCGCGACGTCCTCGTCCACCCACACATCGCGGTCCAAGCCGTGGAGGTCGGCGAAGGACAGGTTGGTGAGGTACACCTCCTTGCCTGCCGACCGCAGCGCGAGTGCGAGCGGCAGCCCGGCGTACACGTCGAAACCGCCGCCCGCACCGGCGATGCGTACCCGCCGCGCGTCGCGCAGGCGGGTGAAGAACGCGGGTTCCCCCAGAGAGATCACCGCGTGACGCCAGCGGGAGGGTGATCCGTCACCGAGCCGATCAGACTTCAGCGAGATCGGTCAAGGTTCGGTGAGACAGGACGCCAGGGCCTTCTCAGGCCGCGCCGCAGGAGGCGCGGACGACCAGCCGGGGGCGGAGCTGGACCTGGTGGAGCGGGGAGGCGTCGCCCTCGGTGAGCCGGCGCAGCAGGATCTGCGCGGCGAGCCGGCCCAGCTGGAACTTGGGCGGCGACACGGCGGTGAGCGGGATCTCGGCGACGTCCGCGAACTCGTTGTCGTAGCTGATCAGGGCCAGGTCCTCGGGGACCCGCAGCCCGGCCCGGCGGGCCGCGGCCAGGACCAGCGCGGCCTCGCGGTCGCCGAAGCACAGCGCGGCGGTGACCCCGGCGGCGAGCAGCGCGGCCACGGCGGCGTCGGCGCGGGCGGGGTTCCAGTCCGCCATCACGTCGCGCTCGTGGTGGTGCGCGGGCAGGCCGAGGTCGCCGATGGCGCGGGCGAAGCCGGACTCGATGGACACGGTGGGCGGGGCGTCGACGCGGACCAGCAGGCCGAGCCGGCGGTGCCCGAGGTCGCGCAGATGGCGTACGGCGTCGTAGGCGCCGCCCTCGTGATCGGTGCACACGTGCTCGGTGGCGTCGCCGGGTCCGTGGGCGGTGAGGCGGCGTTCGACGAGGACGGCGGGAACGGGCAGGGCGAGCAGGTCCGCGGCGCGCCGTCCGGGGTCGGTGGCGGTGTGCAGGCTGGGGACGAGCAGCAGACCGTGGACGCCGGCGGCGAGCATCCGTTCGAGGGCGGCGTCCTCCTCGCCGAGGTCGTAGTGGGAGCAGGCGAGGAGCAGGCGGGCGCCCGCCGCCGTGAGTTCCTGTTCGATGCCGTGCAGCACGCGCGGGTAGTAGAAGGCGGTGTCGGGGACGAGGACGCCGATGACCTTGTGGTCGGCGCGGTCGTCCCCGGTGCGCGGCGCGGCGAAGGTGCCGGCGCCCTGGCGGCGTTCGACCAGGCCGAGGGCGACGAGGTCCTCGTACGCCCGCCGGACGGTGGTCACCGAGACGCCGGTGTCGGCGGCGAGGGCCCGCTCGGTGGGGAGTTTGCTGCCCGGCGGCCAGGTGCCGTCGAGCATGCCCCGGCGCAGCCGGGCCACCAGGGACCGGAACTTCAGCTCCCGCGCGGGCGCCGGGATCCCCTCGTGCGTCATGGGTGATCCCCCCTGGTCGGCCCGCCGTCGCCGGGCCGTGCGGTGGACCGGCACCTACGTACGCACAGCGCGGCGGTCCACCGATTGCTGATGGATTGCTCGGCGAATCCTATCGTCGGGCTTGTCCGGGCCGGTCGGGTCAGATCTCCCCGCGGGCGAGCGCGAGCAGCCGGTCGAGGACCCGGGGGCCGCCGGCCCGTACGCCGTCGTGCTCGAACTCGTCGGTGACCCAGGTGCGCAGGCCCCGGATGGTCCGGGCGGTCCTCAGCGAGTGGGCGGTGTCCACGTACATGTCGTCGTGGTAGACCGCGGCGGCGGCCGGCACCTCGTTGGCGGCGAGCCGGGCCGAGTCGTAGAGCGGCGCCCAGTCCGTGCGGGCGGCGAGGTGCTCGGCGGTCTCGCGCAGCGGGCCCAGGGCCGGGTCGGTGGTGAAGAGCCAGGGGTGGACGGTCTCGCCGGTGAACAGCACCGGCCCGTCGCCGGCGAGGGCCCTCGCCGCGTCGAACTCGGGGAACTCGGCGCGGATCCGGTCGGCGGCCCAGTCGGTGGCGCCGTGGCCGAACGCGGGCCCCTGGGCGTAGAGGGGCTCGTGGAGGAGCGCGTAGAGCGGGTGTCCGGCGTACGAGAGCTGGGCCTGGACGTTTTCGAGGAACGCGTCGGCGAGGGCGGGTCCGGCCGGGGTCGGCACGAACGCGCCCTCCAGGAGGAGGTGCAGCTGGTGGGTGCCCTCGCCGCCGCCGAGCAGGATGCCGAGGGACTGGAACGCCTCGACGGTCAGCAGCCCGCCACCGGGCAGCGTGACCTCGTGCTCCGCGAGGTGCGCGACGATCCGCCGGACGCGCTCGACGTCCTCGGGGTAACGGGCGTAATGGGCCTCGTTCTTGCGGCGGATACGGGGGTAGGCGGCGCGGTAGACGTCGTCGGCCGTCGCGTCGAGGGACGGCAGACCGCCGGTGAACAGCGCCATGGCCACCCCCTCGGGGGCGGTGGACAGGTAGTGCGTGAGGCAGAAGCCGCCGAAGCTCTGGCCGAGGACGGTCCAGGGGGCGCCGCCGGTGAGGGCGGGGCGGATCAGCTCGCAGTCCTTGACGATCGAGTCGGCGCGGAAGTGGGCGAGGTAGTCGGCCTGCTCGCGCGGGGTGCCGCGGAGCGGCAGGGTCTGCCGGTTGGCGGGGGTTGAGCGGCCGGTGCCGCGCTGGTCGAGCAGCAGGACGCGGAACTCCTGGACGGCCCGCCCGAGCCAGGCCTGCGGGCCGATGAACCGGCGGGCGCCGAAGCCGGGCCCGCCCTCCAGGTACAGCAGCCACGGCAGGCCGTCCCGGTCCGCCGCCTTGCCGCTCGCGACGATCTCGCGCCCGTACAGCTCGATGGTCTCGCCGTCGGGGCGGGTGTGGTCGAGCGGGACGGTGAAGTGATGGTCCGTGAGAACGAGACCGGGCTGACGGTAAGTGGACAAGCTGCCTGCTCCTGTTCGTGATACCCCCGTATCCGACATTCCTGCGGACACAGGAGATCACACGAACGGCGGACTGCCCCACCGCGGGGCCGGAACGCGGCCGGGGCAGGACGGGGCGGGTCAGCTCTGGAGGACCGCGAGCACGTTGTCCGCCGGGTCGGTGAACCAGGCGATCGCCGGGCCGCGCGGGTCGCGGCAGATGCCCTTGGCGTCGAACTCGAACCCGGGGTAGCGCCGCGGCTCGATCCCCTTGGCGACGAGGCCGTCGACGGCGGCGTCGATGTCGTCGACCTGGAAGTTCAGGACGGTGAAGCTCGCCGGGACGTGACGCTCGCCCTTGGGGTAGATGAAGACCTTCGCGCCGCCGGCGAGCGTGAGCAGGAGCACCTGCCGCTCTTCCTCGCCCTCGCCTTCCTCGCCGGTCGGGAGGCCGAGGGTCTCGCCGTAGAAGGTGCGGGCGGCGGCGATGTCGTCGACGGAGAAGCTGCTGAAGGCCGGGGTGCTGCCGAACATGGGGATCCCTTCGGTGGGTGCGTCCGGTGACGTCCCCTCAGGGCACACCACGGGCCGCGCCCCCGGCGGGCACCGCCACGCCGACACGGCCGGACGGCCCCGGCCCGTCACTCTCGGGCCGGAGCCGGAGCCGGAGCCAGAGTCGGAGCCGGGGCGCTGTCCGATGGTGACGGGCCGGGGCCCGACGGCTCAGGGCGCGATCGGGAGCCGGCGCTTGTGGTCCGTCAGTCGGTAGCGGCGCACGATGGCGGCAAAGGCGGCCTCGTCGACCGGCTTGCCCTCCAGGAAGTCGTCGATCTGGTCGTACGTGACGCCCAGCGCGTCCTCGTCGGGCTTGCCCGGGTCGAGGTCCTCCAGGTCGGCGGTCGGGACCTTCCACACCAGGTCGGCGGGGGCGCCCAGCTCGGCGGCCACGGCACGCACCCGGCGCTTGGTGAGGCCGGTGAGCGGGACGACGTCGGCGGCGCCGTCGCCGAACTTGGTGAAGAAGCCGGAGATCGCCTCGGCGGCGTGGTCGGTGCCGACGACGAGGCCGTCGTGGGCGCCCGCGACCGCGTACTGGGCGATCATCCGCTGCCGGGCCTTGATGTTGCCGTGGACGAAGTCCTCGTGGTGCGCGTCACGGAAGACCACCCCGGCGGCGCGGGTGGCGTCGAGCGCGGCGTCGCTGGCCGGCCGGATGTCCACGGTGAGGATCCGGTCGGCCTGGATGAAGTCGAGTGCGCGCTGCGCGTCACCCTCGTCGGCCTGGACGCCGTAGGGCAGCCGCATGGCGTGGAAGGTGGCGTCGTGCCCGGCGGCCCGGGCTTGCTCGACGGCGAGCTGGCAGAGCCGGCCGGCGGTGGTGGAGTCGACGCCGCCGCTGATCCCGAGGACGAGGCTGCGCAGGCCGGTGGACGTGAGGCGCTCGGTGAGGAAGGCGACCCGGCGCTCGATCTCCGCGCGCGGGTCGAAGGTCTCGGCGACCTCCAGTTCCCGGGCGATCAGCTGCTGCTGGGCGATGGTCTCCGGGTCGGTCACACGTGCTCCTCGGTCGTGCGGCGCCCACGTCGCGCCGCTGGGGTACTGGCTCGACTCTAAGTGGCGCGCGCCCGCGCTGTCGCCCGGCCCCTGCCCGCCGCCCGCCCCGTTCGTCCGCCGCCCGCGCCGGGAACCGACGGCTAGGGTGCCGATCATGACGGAAACACGGGCGAGAGTACGCGAGTTGGGCGTCACGCTGACCGGCGAGCCGGGCCGCTGGAACGCGATCACCGATGTCCCCGGGGTCCAGGTGGGCCATGTCACCCTCGTCGAGGGCGAGGACGTCCGGACCGGGGTGACGGCGCTGCTGCCGCGCGGCCGGGAGGGCGTCGGCCTGCCATGCGCCGCCGGCTGGTACGCGATGAACGGCAACGGCGAGATGACCGGTACGACCTGGGTGGAGGAGAGCGGCTCGCTGGCCGTGCCGGTGCTGCTGACCAACACGTACGCCGTCGGGCCGGTGCACCGCGGGGTGGTCGAGTGGGTGCGCGGGCATCGCGCGGACATGGCCCGGAGTGGCTGCTGCCCGTCGTCACCGAGACCTGGGACGGCCACCTCAACGACATCCACGGCCCGGCGGTACGGCCCGGGCACGCCGCCGAGGCGATCGAGGCGGCGGCCTCGGGGCCGGTGGCCGAGGGCTGTGTCGGCGGCGGTACGGGGATGCGCTGCTACGGCTTCAAGGGCGGCGCGGGCACGGCCTCGCGGAGGGTCGCGTACGGCGAGGACCGGTACACGGTGGGGGCGTACGTCCAGGCCAATTTCGGAGCCCCGGACGAGCTGGTCGTGGCCGGGGTGCCGGTGGGCCGTGAACGCGCCGCCGAGCGCGAGGCCGCACGGGCCGGGGCCGCCCAGGAGGCCCCGTGGCCACGGAAGCCGACGGGATTCCGCCGGGCGCAGGCTCCGTCGTGGTGATCGTGGCGACGGACGCGCCGCTGCTGCCGGGCCAGTGCAAGGCGCTGGCCCGGCGGGTGCCGCTGGGCCTCGCCCGTACCGGCACCGCGGGCAGCCACTTCTCGGGCGATCTGTTCCTCGCTTTCTCGACGGCGAACGAGTCGGCGCTGACCAGCACGTTTCCCGCGAAGGACGCCCCGGCACCGTACGAGACCCTGCGGTTCGTGCCGTGGGGCCGGATCGATCCGTTCTGTACGGCGGTGGTGGAGGCGGTCGAGGAAGCGGTGCTCAACGCGCTCACGACGGCCACGACGACGACCGGCCGGGCCGGGCACCGGGTCCCGGCGCTGCCCCTCGACCTGGTGCGCGGGCTGCCGTCGAGCCGCCGGCGGCAGCCTTAGCGGCGGCGGTGACGCTGATCGTGTGCCAGCCGGTCGCGCCGTTCGGCATGGTGTCGGAGCCGCGCCCGGTCTGCACGGCCCCGGTCCCGTCGGTGGCCCGGACGGCGAGCGTGTGGTCGCCGGGCGTGGCGTGCCAGCGGTAGACCCACTGGCGCCAGGTGTCCCGGCTGTCCTGGGCCCCGAGCTCGGCGTCCTGCCAGGGCCCGTCGTCGACCCGTACCTGGACCCGGGAGATCCCCCGGTGCTGGGCCCAGGCGACGCCGGCCACCGGCACGGGCCGGGGCCCGGCCGCGACCTTGTCGAACGCCTTCGGGGTGTCGATCCGCGACTGGGTCTTGATCGGCGCCTGGGCGGCCCAGCCGCGCGGCACCCAGTAGGCGTCGTACGCGGCGAAGGTGGTCAGTTCAAGCGAGGTGAGCCACTTGCAGGCGGAGACGTAGCCGTACAGGCCGGGAACGACCATGCGGACGGGGAAGCCGTGCGCGAACGGCAGCGGCTGACCGTTCATGCCGAAGGCGAGCAGGGCGTCACGGCCGTCCATCACCTCCTCGACGGGGCTGCCGATGGTCATGCCGTCGGCGGAGCGGCCGACGAGCTGGTCCGCCGGGCCGCCCCGGGACGGCGGGCGGACGCCGCAGTCGCGCAGCAGGTCGGCGAGGCGGACGCCGAGCCAGCGGGCGTTGCCGACGTAGGGGCCGCCGACCTCGTTGGAGACGCAGGCGAGGGTGATGTCGCGTTCGACCACCTCGCGGCGCAGTAGCTCGGGCAGGGTGAAGACGCGGTCCCGGGGCACTCCGTCGCCGTGGACGCGCAGCTGCCAGGTACCGGCGTCGAGGCGCGGGACGACGAGGGCGGTGTCGACCCGGTAGAAGTCGCCGTTCGGGGTGAGGAACGGGCTGATGCCGGCGACGGGCAGCTGCGCGCCGGGCGGTACGGGCGGCGCCGGGGAGGCGGGCCGGGGCAGCCGGAGCGCGTCGCGCGAGGCGGTGGCGTTCTCGGACCGGGTGCCTCCGGTGGCCCGGGCCAGGACGAGGACGCCGGTGGCGCCCGCCGTCACGCCCGCCCCGGTCAGCAGGAAGCGCCGCCGGTCCGGGGCCGCGGCGGCACGGCCCGAGCCGGCGAGCCGCACGGTCAGGACGTACAGGACGAAGCCCGCGACGAGGGCCCCGGCGAGCGACGGCAGCACATCGGCGGCGGAGGTGGAGTCGGGGCGGGTGACGGCGGCGAGCGCCCCGGCCAGGCCGAGGACGGCCACCCCGGCGAGGGCGGCGCGGCGGCTGCGCAGCGCGAGCAGACCGAGCAGTGCGGCGAGTACGGCGAGCAGCACCATGATGCCGAGCTCCAGGACCCGCTTGTCGTTCTCGCCGAAGGTGCGGATGGCCCATTCCTTGACGCCCGCCGGGGAGTGGTCGACGACCGTGTCGCCGACGGCGGGCACCGGTCCGGCCTCGGGCCGGGTCACCACGGTGGCGAGGGCGGCGACGGCGAGGCCCGTGTAGCCGGCGACGAGACCGGCCAGGGCGGCGAGCAGCCGGTCGGTGCGGGTGGGCGCGGCGGGCCCGGGAGGCGGGACGGCGGGCAGGGGTCCGGGGGCCGATGGGGAGCCGGGGGTGGAGGGGAGCTCATGTCCTTGTTCCTCGGCACGCCGCGCGGCCGGGCTGAGCGCCCGCGCGGGGCCGCGGACCGTACGCCGGACTCACACGGACGGCGTGCGGCACGGGCGGACCTGCTCGCCCGGGCGGAGACTGTCCGGGAGGGGGACGCGTACCGCTGTCACCGGTCCGAGGAGGCCCGCCATGACCACCGTCGCCGCGCCCAAGGTCAGCAGTCTGCCGCCCGAACAACGGGAGCGGCTGATGGCCTTCGCCCAGGACGTGACCTTCGACGCCGGGGTCCGTCTGTTCGAGGAGCAGGACCGGGCCGACCGGTTCTGGATCGTCAAGACGGGCGCGATCTCGCTGGACGCGAAGGTGCCGGGGCGGGGCGCGCCGGTGATCGAGACGCTGCGGCACGGCGAGCTGGTGGGGGTGTCGTGGCTGTTCCCCCCGTATCTGTGCCAGTCGGGCGCGGAGACGGCGACGCCGGTGCGGGCGTACGAGTTCGACGGCCGGGCCGTGCGCTCGATGTGCCGGACGGACCCGGAGTTCGGCGCCTCCGTGACCTTCTGGGTGGGGCAGATCCTCGCCCACCGGCTCCATGTGACGCGGGTGCGGCTGCTCGACCTGTACGCGCCGCACGGGAGCGGGGCGCTGGCCTGAGCGGGCGGACGACAACCGGACGGCCCGGGCGGTACGCACGACGCCGACGACCCGTACGGGTGGCCGGGGGGACGGCGGCCGGGCCCGGTGGTCCGGGACCCGGCCCGCGTCGGCTCCGCCGGTCAGGACCGTACGAGCGCGCGCATATGCCAGTCGGACAGGGTGCCGTCCGGGCGCGGGATGTCGGGTCCGGCAGCGGGTACGGGACCGTGGGCGCCGTCCGGTACGGGACGGCGCACGCGCCCGGGTACGGACCCGGGGGCGGCGGCGCACGACGACGGGGAGGCGGCGGATGACCAGCGGCGGTTCCGGTGCGAGGGGCGGAGGCGGTGGGCCGGGCACGCGGGCCGGGGAGCGGGTCCACGCGGAGGCGCGGTCCCGGCTGTTCGCGCGGTGCGCGCTGCTCGCCGCGACGGCCGCGGTCCTCGGTCTGTTCGTGCCGTTCGACGGCGGCGGTCTGCTGATCGTCGGCAGCGGGCTGCTGGGGCTCGCGCTGTGCGCCGCGGGCGTGTGGTGGCTGGTGGCCCATCGCGGGGCGGTGCGACTGGTGGGAGCGCTGGTCGCGGTCGGCGCCCCGGCGGCCGTCCTGGCCCTCTACATCCACGGGGGTCTGTGGCCGAGCGCCCTGACCGCGCTGCTGCTGTGGGCTGTGGCGCTCGGCTGCGCCCGTACGGCGATGCGCCATCCGGACCACGAGCGGCACGGCCGGCCCCGGGCCGTGCCCGCGCCGCGGCCGCTGCGGCCGGTGCTGCTGATGAACCCGAGGTCCGGGGAGGGCAAGGTGGGCCGGTTCGGGCTCGTCGAGAAGGCCGAACGGCTCGGCGCGCGGGTCGTCGTCCTCGAACCCGGCCCCGACGGCTCGCACCCGGACGCCGCCGCGCTCGCCCGGGCGGCGGTCGCCGACGGCGCCGACCTGCTGGGGGTCGCGGGCGGCGACGGGACGCAGGCCCTGGTGGCCGCGGTGGCGGTCGCGCACGACCTGCCGTTCGTGGTCATCAGCGCGGGCACCCGCAACCACTTCGCGATGGACCTCGGGCTCGACCGGGCCGACCCGGCGCGCTGCCTGGACGCCCTGACCGACGGCGAGGAGGTACGGGTCGACCTCGGCGAGGTCGCGGGCCGGGCGTTCGTCAACACGGTCTCGTTCGGGGTGTACGCGGACGTGGTGCAGCGCCCCGAGTACCGGACGGCCAAGGCGGAGACCGCGCTGAACACGATGCCCGACCTGCTCGCGGGCGGCGCGGGCCGCCGCCTCGACGCCCGGGCCGACGACACCATGCTCCCGGCCCAGCAGGCGCTGCTGGTCAGCAACAACCCGTACACCTCGCCCGATCCGCTCGGCGGCGGCCGCCGGGCCCGGCTGGACGGCGGCGAACTGGGCGTGATCGGCATCCGGGTGGAGAGCGCCGCGCAGGCGGCCGCGCTCGCCGTCCGGGGCTCGCAGTCCCCCGGCCTGAGCGTCCTGACCGCCCATCGGGTCGAGGTCACCGCCGGGTCGGGGACCGAGCCGGAAGCCGGCACTGACGCGGAGGCGGAGGCGGAGTCCGGGCCTGGGGAAGGCACGGGCTCCGGTTCCGGCCCCGACTCCCGATCCGGTTCCGGCCCCGACTCCCGATCCGGGTCCGGGTCCGGCTCCCGATCCGGAACCCTCCCCGTCGCGGTCGACGGAGAGGCGATGACGCTGCCGGCCCCTGTCGTGTGCACCCTGCGGCCGCGCGCGCTGCGCGTACGGCTCCCCCGCGACCGGCCCGGCACCGTACCGCCCGCGCCGCCCCTGGACTGGCGCCTGATCGCCGTGCTCGCGTTCCGCCGCAGCCCGCGAGGAGGATCCGATGACTGATCAGACCCCTTCCTCCCCGATCGCCACCCCGCCGTCTCCCCGGCCCCGGCCCCGGCCCCGGGGCACGGCGGCGGTGCGGGCGGTCCTGTCCGATCTGCGCACGGTGGACGGCGCCCTGTACGCGACGGTCGCGGCGACGCCGACCCCCACGCTCGACCGGAAACTGCGCCGCCTCTCGTATGCCGCCGACCACTCCAAGATCTCCCTGTCGATCGCCGCGCTCCTCGCCCTCGCGGGCGGCCGGCCGCGCCGGGCGGCGGCGGTCGGGGTCGGCGCCGTCGCCCTGGCCTCGGCCTCCGCCAACCTCTTCGGGAAGCGGCTGGTGCGGCGGGCGCGGCCGGACCGGGAGGCGGCCCGGGTCTCGGTCGACCGGCAGGTCCCGATGCCGAGTTCGGCGTCCTTCCCGTCCGGGCACACGGCCTCGGCGGTGGCCTTCGCGACGGCGGTGGGCGTGCTGCTGCCGCCCGCCGCGCTCCCGCTCGGCGTCCTCGCCGGCGCGGTGGGCTACTCGCGGGTCCACACGGGGGTGCACTACCCCGGTGACGTCGTCGCCGGCGCGGTCCTCGGCCTCGCGGGCGCGGTCACCGCGCTGGCGGTGGCGGACGCGTACCCGGGCGAACACGGCTTCCTCCTCGTGCCGGACCGCTTCCCCTGGGCTTGAGCGTCCCCCTGGGGCACGGGCACGCCGGCGGGGGCCGCGCGTCCGGGGGCCGGTCCCCGATGTCTCTGCTCCGATCGGGGGAACGGGCCGGGCGGCGGGGAACAAGACCGCGGGGCGGGCGACTTGACTGAGGACATGACCTCCTCTTCGTACGATCCCCGCGCCCTGCTCGCCGAGAGCCGGCTCGGCGTCCTCGCCACCCTGAAGTCCGACGGGCGGCCGCAGTTGTCGCCCGTGATGCCGTACTACGACCCGGCGGCCGAGATCCTGTACGTGTCCGTGACCGAGGGCCGCGCCAAGACGGCGAACCTGCGCCGCGATCCGCGCGCCGCCCTGGAGGTGACCGCCCCGGACGGCCGGTCGTGGGCCACCGCCGAGGGCACGGCCACCCTGATCGGGCCGGGCACGGATCCGGACGGGCCCGAGGTCGACGCGCTCGTGGAGTACTACCGGCTCGCGGCCGGGGAACACCCCGACTGGGCCGAGTACCGGTCGGCGATGGTGTCCGACCGGCGGGTGCTCCTGCGCATGCCGGTGGACCGGGTGTACGGGCAGAGCATCGGCTGACCTCCCGCGGTCCGGACCCGGCCGGCGCCGGGGTGGGCGCGGGGTGAGCGCCGGGCCCTCGGGCCCGGCCGGTTACCCTGGCGCCGGAACGAGGAGGGGCGCATGGCACGGATGCCGTCGGCCGAGCGGCGCCGGCAGCTGGTGGACGCCGCGATCCGGGTGATGACCAGGGACGGGGTGGCGCGCGCCACGACCCGGTCGATCTGCGCCGAGGCCGGGGTGTCCCTGAGCGTCTTCCACTACTGCTTCGACTCCAAGCAGGAACTGCTCCAGGCGGCGATCGAGTCGATCATCGGCGCCTACACGGCCCGGGTCCGGTCCGCCGTCGAGCCGAGGGCCACACTGCGCGCGACGGTGCGGGCCGCGCTCGGGACGTACTGGGAGCACGTCACGGCCCATCCGGCGCAGCACATGCTGACGTACGAACTCACCCAGTACGCGTTGCGCGAGCCGGGGTTCGAGCATCTGGCGCGGACGCAGTACGAGCAGTACGTGGCGTCCGCGACCGTCCTGATGGAGCAGGTATGCGCGGTCCGCGGGGTGACGCCGCGGGTCCCGGCGGATCAGGCGGCGCGAGTGCTGGCGGCGACCATCGACGGGGTGACGCTGCAGTTTCTCGTCCTCGGTGACGAGGAGGCCGCCGAAGCGCTCCTGGAATCCACCGCCGATCAGTTGGTCGCCCTCGTCGAAGGCTGACGCGAGGCCCGATCGAGGGCCCGATCACCGGCCGACCCGCGCTGACCTCGGACGGAGCCGCGCACCGCGTCCGTACCGCCGTCACACCTCCCTCGCACCACGGCCGCACCACCGCCGCGCAACCTCACCTTCCCCGTCCCGTCCCCTGACGTTTCGTCAATAGGTCATTTGACCCGGACTATTGACTCACTCCGCGATCCTCGCGATCCTCGGCCCGAGCCGCTGTTACCCAGGGAAACCTCACACACCGCTCACCGCCCGGCATCCCCCATGACCGAAGGCATCGCTGACATGAATCGATCACCACGACGCGGGCCGGGAGGCCGGTTCGCCCTCGTGACCCTGCTCCTCGCGCTGGCCACCCTCGTCTTCGGCGCCGGGCCGGTGCCCGCCGCCGACGCGGGCTCCTGGTGGGAACCCACCGCCCGGCCGGCCCCCGACTCGCGAATCAGCGCCACCGGCGCCCCGTTCAAGGGCACCGATCCTCAAGGCAAGGTGCGCGGCTTCGTCGACGCGCACAACCACCTGATGTCCAACGAGGGCTTCGGCGGCCGCATGATCTGTGGCCAGACCTTCTCCCCGGCGGGTGTCGCCGACGCGCTCAAGGACTGCCCGGAGCACTACCCCGACGGCGCCGGCGCCATCTTCGAGCATCTGACCGGCGGCGACGACGGCAAGCACGACCCGGTCGGCTGGCCCACCTTCAAGGACTGGCCCGCCAACAACTCGCTGAGCCACCAGCAGAATTACTACGCGTGGGTCGAGCGGGCCTGGCGCGGCGGACAGCGGGTCCTGGTCAACGACCTGGTCACCAACGGCCTGATCTGCTCACTCCTGCCCCGCGACCGCGGCTGCGACGAGATGGACGCCATCCGCCTCGAAGCCCGCAAGTCCTACGAACTCCAGGCCTACATCGACCAGATGTACGGCGGCCCGGGCAAGGGCTGGTTCCGGATCGTCACCGACTCGGCGCAGGCCCGCTCCGTCATCGAGCAGGGCAAGCTCGCGGTGGTGCTGGGCGTGGAGACCTCCGAACCGTTCGGCTGCAAGCAGATCCTCGATGTCGCCCAGTGCTCGCAGGCCGACATCGACAAGGGTCTCGACGAGCTGTACGGGATGGGCGTGCGCAGCATGTTCCTGTGCCACAAGTTCGACAACGCGCTGTGCGGCGTCCGGTTCGACAGCGGCACCACCGGAGTCGCCGTCAACATCGGGCAGTTCCTGTCCACGGGCACCTTCTGGACCACCGAGAAGTGCCCGGGCGCGCAAGCCGACAACCCGATCGGCCTGGTCGCGCCGCCCGCGATGGCGGAGAAGCTGCCGCCGGGCGTGACCGTGCCGAAGTACGCCTCCGACGCCCGCTGCAACACCCGCGGACTGACCCGGCTCGGCGAGTACGCCCTCAAGGGCATGATGCAACGCGGCATGATGCTGGAGCTCGACCACATGAGCGTGAAGGCGGCCGGCCGGGCGCTCGACATCGTGGAGGCCGAGGAGTACCCGGGCGTCATCTCCAGCCACAGCTGGATGGACCTGGAATGGTCCGAGCGGGTCTACCGGCTCGGCGGCTTCATCGCCCCGTACATGCACAGCGCCGAGGGCTTCGTCGGCGAGGCCGCGCAGAACGCCGCGCTGCGCAAGAAGTACGGCGTCGGGCTCGGCTACGGCACGGACATGAACGGGGTCGGCGGCTGGCCGGGTCCGGTCGGCCCGGGCGCCCCGAACGCCGTGAAGTACCCCTTCCGCAGCTTCGACGGCGGCACGGTCCTCGACCGCCAGGTCACCGGCGAGCGGACCTGGGACCTCAACACCGACGGCGCCGCGCACAACGGTCTCGTGCCGGACTGGGTGGAGCAGATCCGGCTCACGCCGGGCGGACCGGACGTCGTGAACGACCTGTCGCGGGGCGCCGAGACGTATCTGACGACCTGGAAGGCGACCGAGAAGCACGAGACAGGCGTCAACCTGGCGGCCGGACGGCCGGCCTCGGCGTCCACCACCCAGTGGTGGAACCCGTTCGTGAACTACTCCCCCGGGCTCGCCGTGGACGGCGACAGCGGGACGCGGTGGGCGAGCGAGTGGACCGACGACCAGTGGTGGCAGGTGGACCTGGGCGAGTCGCGCCGGGTCGGCCGGGTGACCCTCGACTGGGAGGACGCGTACGCCCGCGGCTACCGGATCGAGCTGTCGGACGACGGCAGCACCTGGCGGACCGCGTGGTCCACGGACGCCGGGGACGGCGGCATCGACACGGCGACCTTCCCCTCGCAGTCGGCCCGGTACGTACGGGTGCACGGGGTGAAGCGGGCGACCGGCTGGGGCTATTCGCTCTTCGATGTCACGGTGGCCCGGTCCTGACCGACCCCTGAGCCCGGCCTCCGCATCCGGAGACAGCACCGGGAACCGGCCCCGGCGAAGCCACGACGGCTCCGCCGGGGCCTTCCCCCGCGCGGGCCGCCGCGCGCGGGTGCGAAGTCCCGGCTGGGGGACCTCTATCCGAGCGTGAGTACCGCCTTGCCGTGGAGCTTGTGGGCGAGCAGGGCGTCGATCGCCTCCGCCGCGGCGTCCCAGCCGCCGCGCCAGGTGATGCCCGGGTCGAGGTCACCGGCGGCGACCTGGTGGGCCAGCCAGGTCAGATCGCGGTCCAGGCCGGTGCAGGCGAGCAGGAAGAAGGTCGCGATCGACCGGTCGTGCCTGCCCTGATCGCCGAAGAAGACTCCGAACGGGAAGTCCTCCCCCTTCTCGGTGGCGTGGCCGACCGAGACGAGGGTGCCGCGCTCGTTCAGGGTCTGGTACGCCTCGACGAGCAGCGGACCGCCGACCATGTCGACCACGCCGTCCATCGGGCGCGTGGCCTCCTTCGGCGTACGGATCACCTCGTGGGCGCCCAGCCCGCGCAGCAGTTCGCCGTTGGCGCCCGGGTCGCCGGTGACGGCCACGACACGGGCGCCCGCCGCGCGGGCGAGTTGGACGGCGTACCGGCCGACGCCTCCGGTGGCCCCCGTGACGAGGACATCGCGCCCCAGGAGCGGGCCGACGCGGTGCAGGGCGCGCAGGGCGCTCGTCGCGGCGACCGGAATCGTCGCCAGCCCGGCCGGATCGGCTCCCTCGGGCGCTCTACCGATCAACGCCGTGTCGACCGCGCGCAGTTCGGCCCAGGCGCCCTCGGGCATGAGGGTCACGACCGGCGTGCCGACGGCCGGCCCGGAGCCGTCGACGGCGGCCTGTTCCACAACACCGGCGGCGTCCCAGCCCAGGACCGCCCCCTCGGACGCTCCCTTGAGACCGAAGACGACCTCTCCGTGGTTGAGCGAGGTCGCCGTCACCCGGATCAGGGCCTGATGAGGCGCGGGAACCGGGTCGGGGACGGTGCCGAGACGCAGGCCGGCGGGGCCGAGCGATCGACGAGCAGTGCGCGCATGGGAATCCTCCTGAAGAGAAAGTGCCACCGAGTGGCGTAAGCCTACAAGGGGCGTTCGCTGCTCGGCTACACTGCCCGTGATGACGTCCAAGCCCTCCGCCGCCGCCCCGCCCACAGTCGCCCGACTGCCCCTGCGTGAACGCAAGAAGCTCCGCACCCGGCAGGCGCTGATCGACACCGCGCTGAAGCTGTTCGGCGAACGCGGCTTCGACGCGGTGACGTTGAACGAGCTCTGCGATGTGGTCGAGGTCTCCAAACGGACCTTCTTCCGCACCTTCGACAGCAAGGAAGACGTCGCGCTGGCGCCGACCCAGGACCTGTGGACGGCCTTTCTCGACGTACTGGAGGACTGCCCGGCGGACGGGCGCACGCTCATCGCGCTGTTCGAGGACAGCCTTGCCGGGGCCATCGACCGGATGGATGCCGACGGCTGGACCGAACGCGCCCTGGCGAGCCGCCGGTTGGCCGCTCACACGCCGTCCATGGAGGCGCACGGGCTGGCGTTCTGCGACCGCACGACCCATGCCGCGCTCGCCGTGGTCGAGCGACGGTTCGACCTCCCCGGGACCGGCGAGGTGCACGCCCGTCTGGCGCTCGACATGCTGGTCGCGGCGTTCCACCGAGCACTCGCCGCATGGGTGGCACAGCCTGCCGGGCACACCCGGGCGGACCTCGCCCACCGGCTCCACGCGACCTGCGCGGAGCTGCCCGGCGCGCTGACGCTGAAGGCCGAGGGTCGCGCGTAAGGCCCGAGGTCTCCCGGGAGAGCACAAGGAACTCCACTCGCCGGGAACCCGGACGGGCGCGGTCACCTCACAGCGAGCGGCACACCTCGCGTATCGCCTGGCCATGGGCCGATGAAGAGGGTCCTGACGTCGTCACGAGAGCCCCTGGACGGGTGGCGCGTTCCAGGGGCTTTCGCATGGTCCGGAGAGGTTCAGGCGGCGACCGGGCCGGTCCAGTCGGCGGGGACGCGGGCGAGGCGGACCCGCTGGGGGTGGTCGCCGACGTCCACGGAGGCCACGCGCCGGCCGGTGGCGAAGTCGATCGCGGTCACCCGGTCGGCGCCACTCTCGGAGATCACGCAGGCCGTGCCGTCACCGCTCACGGTCGCCCAGTACGGCTTGTTCGCCGGGACCAGCGGGCCCTCCTGGAGGGTGGCGCGGTCGACGATGGTCGCGTAGTCGTCCATGGTGCCCGCGACGCACAGCTTGGCGCCGTCGGGGCTGATCGACAGTCCGTGGTGGCGCGAGTCGTTGACCCAGGTGGTGCGGTCCGGGTCGGTCGCCGGATCGCCGGGGAGGGTCTTGAGCCGGGTGATCTTGTCACTGGCGAGGTCGTACTCCAGGAAGCCGTTGAGGAAGGAGACCTGGAAGTAGAGCTTCTTCTCGTCGGGGGTGAAGACGAGCGGCCGCACGGCGTCGGAGAGATCTCCGCGGCCGAAGGCGTCGAGGCGGTCGCGCATGTCGATGACACGGACGGTACGGAAGGTGCGCGCGTCGACCACGGTGATCTTCCGGTCGCCCTTGGTCCAGTCGAGCCAGGGGGCGTCGAGGGCGGTGGTGACCTCGCCGATCGACATGTTCCACAGCAGGCCGTCGGCGGTGAAGACGTTCTCGTGGGGCTTGTCGCCGGTGGCGAAGGAGCCGACCTGGCGGCCGGTGACGATGTCGAGGACGTGCACCGTGTTCGCGGTGGAGGCGGAGACGGCGACCCGGGTGCCGTCGGGCGACACGGCCATGTGGTCGGCACGGTAACCGGCCACGGGAAAGCGCCAGTTGATCCGGCCGGTGCGCAGGTCGAGGGAGACGACATCGGCGAAGCTGGGGCGGGAGACGACCATCGAGGAGCCGTCGGGGGTGGCGTACATGTCGTCGACGAACTGGTCGTGCCCCTCCCCCGGGCCGCTGCGCACGCCGAGGAAGAAGGCCAGTTTCACCGGATCGAGGTAGATCTCGCGCAGCCGCTCCTCGCGGTCGGGGATCACGTTGACACGCGCGATGCGGCGGAAGCCGCCGCGGGACTCGATGACGTCGGCGGTGCCGTCCCAGTTGTTGCCGACGAACATGGCCTCGCGCAGCCCGCCGGCGGCCGTGGCCGCCCCGGTCGCGGCGGCCGGAGCCGGTGCGGCGGCGGCTCCGGTGCCGCCGACGGCGGTGAGGAGGCAGAGCCCGGCGGCCAATGGGACGGTGAGCCTGCCCGGGAGGCGGCGCGGCCTGCGGCGGGGCGGACGGGGAGAGGGCATGGGGTTCCTTCTTCCGGCGGCGGACGAGGACTTACCCGAGGTAACCATGCACCTGTCACACCGACAACCCCCCGTCCCGGATGTCATGAGCGAGCGCGTTCCACCCCCCGTACGGCTGAATCGCCGCGCCCGGCCCTCGCTCCCCGCCCGACGGTCAACACCGTTGTTCACCTGATGTTCTGATGCCCTGTGAGGGAGGACGGCACTGTTCGATCATGCGGGGCCACCGGATGCTCTACAGTCACGTAGAAGTACCTGCTGGAAGCATCTGCTTGTGACGAAGGAGTGGACGCCACGATGGTGTTCAAGAGGCTGCTCGGCTCGCTCGGCGTCGGCGGTCCCGCCGTGGACACGGTCCTCGATCCCGGCGCGGTGACGCCCGGTGGCCAGATCGGTGGCCAGGTCCTGCTGCGCGGCGGGGGCGCGGAGTTCACGATCGAGCACATCACCCTGGAACTGATCGCCCGGGTGGAGTCCGAGCACGCCGAGGGCGAGTCGGAGGGCGTCGTCGTCTTCCACCGGCATGTCGTCGGGGGTCGCTTCCGGCTCGGCGCGGAGGAGGAGCGGTCGGTGCCGTTCTCCTTCCCACTGCCCTGGGAGACGCCGATCACCGAACTGCACGGACAGAGCCTCGGTCTCACGCTGGGCGTGCGCACCGAGCTCGGGATCGCGGGGGCCCGCGACAAGGGCGACCTGGATCCGCTCACGGTCCGCCCGCTGCCGGCCCAGGAGGCGGTCCTGGAGGCGTTCGGGGAGCTCGGGTTCGGGTTCAAGTCCGCCGATCTCGAACTCGGTCACATCGGTGGCAGCGGGCAGCAGCTGCCCTTCTACCAGGAGATCGAGCTGATCCCCTCGCCGCGGTACGCGCACCGCATGAAGGAACTGGAGGTGACGTTCCTGGCCGGGCCGGGCGGCCTCGACGTGGTCCTGGAGGCCGACCGGCGCGGCGGTTTCCTGTCCGACGGCGACGACGCGCTGTCGCTGTTCACGGTGGGCCACCAGGACGCCGGCCGGACCGACTGGGCGACGGAGGTGGACGGCTGGATCGGCCGGCTGCTCGACCGGCACGCCGGGTACGACGCCGTCGCGGCGCACCACGCGTACGAACAGCACCACGGACACGACCCGTATGCCTCCCACCACGGGCACGAGGGTCACGACGGCCACCGGAAGCACGACGGCGGGCACGGTTCGGGTCCCGGCATGGGCACCGCCATCGCCGCCGGAGCGGCCGGTCTCGCGGTGGGCGTGGTCGGCGGCATGGTGGCCGCCGAGGTCGTCGACGAGGTGGGCGACTTCTTCGAGGGTGACGACGAGGACGACGACGCCGGCGAGGAGGACTGACCGTGTTCGGATTGAGTGAGCTCGCAATCCTGCTGATCGTCGTCATCGTCCTGGTCGGCATCCGGAAGCTGCCGGGGCTCGCGCGAAGCGCGGGCACCTCGCTGCGGATCCTCAAGAGCGAGGCCCGCGCGATGAAGCGGGACGGCGCGGAGGCGGAACCCCGCGCCGTCTACGAGGTCAAGCCGACGCCCCCGGAGTCCGGGCCGGACCGCCCGCTCTGACGAGCGGGCCGAACCGTCCGGCGAGTGCCGGCGCGAGGGCCCGGACCACCAGGCCGAGCGCCAGCGCGACCAGGGCGCCGACGGCGAGTCCGACGGCCACGTCGTGCGGGTAGTGGGCACCCACCCACACCCGCGAGGCGGCCATCGCGAGCGCGCAGACGCTCGCGACCACGCCGAGCCGGACGGAGACGAACCACAGCGCGATCGCCGCGGCGGCGGCGATCGTGGCGTGGTTGCTGGGGAAGGACCAGTCGTCGGGCGCGGGGCACGCCTCCAGGGTGGCGACGTGCAGCGAGTGGCACGGCCGCAGTTCCCGCACGGCCGACTTCACCACGGTGCTCACCACGAACGCCAGAACGGTGAGCACCGGCGCGGCCAGCGCCCGTACGGCCCGCTCGCGGTCGCCCCGCGCGCGGGCGCTCCACCAGCCGTAGAGCATCAGCACGGCGAAGATCGCGAGCCCGTACGAGGAGTAGAGGCTGACGGCGTGGTCGAGCCACCCCGGCGCGTCCTGCGCCGTGTGCACCACGTCGAGATAGGCGGGGCCGTCGATGCCGGCCCCGTCGTAGCCGGTCGCCTCCGCCGGGGAGCCGGCGGGGGGAGCGGCGGCGGGAACGGCCGCGGAGGACAGAGTGTGCGGAAGGTTCATCGGTTCCAGCGGTTCGTCGGGGTCGTCGGGGTCGTCGGGGTCGTCAAGGCCACGGGGGACATCGAGGCCGTCACGGTCAGGGGCGGACTTCCTCGCCGGCCCGCCGTGACCGGCGGGCGCGGCGCACTTCCAGGGCCACGGGGACCAGCGAGAGCGCGACCACGGCGGCGATGACGGGCAGCAGATAGCGGTCTACGTTCGGCACGGACGCGCCCAGCGCGTACCCGGCGAGGGTCACGCCGACGCTCCAGAGCAGACCGCCGAGCACCTGCCACAGGGTGAAGGCGCGGGCCGGTACGCCGAGGACGCCGGCGAGCGGGTTGAGGACGGTGCGCACGAGGGGCAGGAAGCGGGCGAGGACGATCGCCTTCGCGTAGCCGTACCGATGAAGGATCTCGCCGGCCCGCGCGGTGCCCTCGGCGATCTTCCGGGATCTCGTGCGCGCCAGGAACGCCGGTCCGGCACGGCGGCCGAGGAGGTAGCCGGTCTGGGCGCCGGCCAGCGCGCCCGTCGCCGCGGCGAGCAGCACCCAGGGCAGCGACAGGTGTCCGGGCGCGCTCGCGGACCCGGCGCACAGCAGCCCGGCGGTGAAGAGCAGCGAGTCCCCCGGCAGGAAGAAGCCGACGAGGAGTCCGGTCTCGGCGAACAGGACGACCGCGATGCCCAGCGTGCCGAACGTGGCGAGCAGGGAGTGCGCGTCCAGCACGTTCACCGCCAGGGGCGTGAGCGGGGGCGCGGCGGCGGGCGGCAGGAGCATCGGCTCGGCCCTTCGGTTCGTCGGGGCGCTGGAGCGGTGCGCCCAGGGCCGGGGCAGGACAAGGTGGCGACCACGTATCCTGTGTCTACAGAACAGTAGTCGGTCTACTTCACTGTAGACGAAAACGCGGAGACGAAGGTTCCCATGGCGGACACGGACAACGAGCGGCGCCCCTCCGGCGAGCTGGAGGCCAGCGTGCTCGCCGCGCTGTGGGCCGCCGGCGCCCCGCAGACGGCGGCCCAGATCCGGACCTCGATACCCCAGCCGCTCGCCCGCACCACGGTGGCGACGCTGCTGGCCCGGCTGTACGAGAAGGGCGCCATCGACCGGAGCCCGGCCGGGCGCGGTTTCGCGTACCACCCGGTCGAGGACGCGCACGGGCTCACCGCCCGCCGGATGCACCGCGAGCTCGACCAGGACGCCGACCGCGGCCTGGTCCTGGCGCGCTTCGTCGAGGGCCTGAACTCACAGGACGAGGCCGAGCTGCGGCGCCTGCTGGAGGACGACACCCTGTGACCGTGTCGGCGCTGCTGCCCCCGGCGCCCCTTCCCTTCCTCCTGCTCCCGCTGATCCTGCCGTGGGGGCTGCCGCCGCTCGCGCGGCGGGTGGCGGATCGGATCCGGCCCGACATCGCCCTGTGGACGGTCACCGCGGCGGCCGCGGTCCTCGCCCTCGGGGTACTGGCCTGCCTGGGCGCCCTGCTGCTGCCGCCGGCCCTCGCCGTCCCCCCGCTCGCGCAGCTCGCCGAACTCGTCCGCCCCCTGAACGCCGGACCGCGCGCCCTGGTCCTCGGCGCCGCCGCACCGGCCGCCGGAGCCCTCGCGGTCACCGCGGCCGTCGCCGTACGGCGCGCGATCGCGGAGGCCCGCCGGTTCCGCGCCGCGCACGAGGACGTGGCCGGACTGCCGCACGCCGGCGGCCTGTGCGTCGTCGACGACCCGCGCGCCGAGGCGTACGCGCTGCCCGGCGCCCGCCGCCGGGCGGACCGGATCGTGGTGACGACCGGGATGCTGCGCGCGCTGAGCGCGCCGGAGCGCGAGGCGCTGCTCGCGCACGAGCGGGCGCACCTGAGCGGCCGCCACCACCTCTTCCTGGCCACCGGCCGGCTCGCCGGCTGGTGCCATCCGGCGCTCACCGGGGTGGTGCGGCAGGTGTCGTACGCGGCGGAGCGCACCGCCGACGAGGCGGCGGCCCGGGCGGCCGGGGACCGCGGCCTGACCGCGCGGGCCGTGGGCCGGGCCGCGCTCGCCACCACCCAGGAGCGCGCGGACCGCCCCTCGTTCGCGCCGGGCG